>JAKAOA010000038.1 GCA_021823405.1 Bacteroidota bacterium
ATTCATCGCTCTTAATAAAGTTGAATGCCGAAGGTGAAAGTTTACTGCTATTAGGCGATTTTGATAAACAGGATACATACACAAATCCAATTGCGTTCGGACTAACTTCATTTGGGGGGGTATCCATAATTTGGGTATCCATCTTTTGAGATGTCATTTAAGTTAATTCCTTGATTATCAAGTATTAATATTTTAAAATGGGTATCCAAAAGTATACCCTGCTGAACCATCAGAGGTGTTCTCATTGTTCTCACTGTTTCGAATATCGGTTTCAGATTTTAGTGCGCTCCGGCACGGATTGGAGATAAATATACCACTCGTAAGTAGTAAATTTGCTTGCACATCTTTATTTACAAAGGAAAGCTAAATTACTCCACCTTCACTACCTTCTTATTCACGACATTGCCCTGCACATCTTTCATTTGCAATACATATACTCCTGAAGGCAAGGTGGCTGTGCCTATTGTATTTGCGCCCTGTTTTATTTCCCAGTTACCCATTGTTTGCCCAATCATGTTGTACATGGTTGCGTAATATGTGGTTGCGCTATTTACTTCAATGGTTAGGGTTTGAGTAAATGGATTGGGATAGACACTGATATTTCCGTCTTGTCCATCTATATTCTGTACCCCTGTGCATACCTTAACAAATGCCTTCAGTGAATCGCGGTTAGTGCAGCCGCTGCCATTTGTATAGGAATAGTATATGTAGTGCGTACCTGCACCGGCAACACCGGGATTAAAATTGCTTCCTGTTACTCCGGCGCCGCTAAAAGTACCGCCTGTTGGGGTTGCGGTTAATGTATCTGCGGATAGGTCACTACAGATAGAATCATCAGCAATGTTCATAGTCAATGAGGGCAGAGGTAATAACACTGTTTTTACACTATCGGAAACAGTACAGCCGTTGGCATCGGTTACGGTGATGCTATAGGTTTGCGTTAAAGCAGGACAAACGCTTACGGAGCTTGCCGTTTGACCGTTTGACCATGAATAAATGTAACCTGGTGTTCCGCCGGTAATGGTTATACTCAAGGAGGCGCAATTACCATTGCAAACGCTATCGGGTGATGGTGTAATATTGCTAACGGTTAATGCAGTCGGCTGGGTAATAACAGTTGTTGCAGTATCCGTATAACCGGTAGCATCGGTTACAGTGATGGTATAGGTTCCGGCTGAAAGACCGTTAATACTTGCTGTGGTTTGACCGCCCGGTGACCAGCTATAAGTATAAGAAGCAGTACCGCCTGTTGCAGTACAAGAGGCAGTACCGTCGCTTCCTCCATAACATTTAACGCTTGTATTGGATGCCATAACCGTAAGCAAACCATACTTAAAAACTACGCCATCACCGTTTGTTCCACCGCTACTTGTCATTCCAAATAAGTTGTTCCCTGAAAGACGGAGCGAACCATAAGGATATCGTCCATTCGTATTATTAAAATCAAGCAGGTCTTTGTATCCCGTTCCATTGGTATCAATGGTAAATACAACACCATCACCGTTTGCTCCACCGAATTGTGTCATTCCAAATAAGTTGTTCCCTGAAAGACGGAGTGAACATAAATAAGGGTTCTGTCCATTGGTTCCGTTAAAATTCATCAGGTTTACATATCCTGTTCCATTGCTATCAATGGTAAAAACAACACCATCATTGTTTGCTCCACCTAATCGCGTCATTCCAAATAACTTATTGCCTGAAAGGGTGAGCGAACCAAAAGGATTTCGTCCATTCGTATTATTAAAATCAAGCAGGTCTTTGTATCCCGTTCCATTGGTATCAATAGTAAATACAACACCATCACCGTTTGCTCCTCCGATTTCAGTCATTCCAAATAACTTATTTCCTGAAAGGGTGAGCGAACCAAAAGGATTTCGTCCATTCGTATTATTAAAATCAAGCAGGTCTTTGTATCCCGTTCCATTGGTATCAATGGTAAATACAACACCGTCACCGTTTGCTCCTCCTAATCGCGTCATTCCAAATAACTTATTTCCTGAAAGGGTGAGCGAACCAAAAGGATTTCGTCCATTCGTATTATTAAAATCAAGTAGGTCTTTGTATCCCGTTCCATTGGTATCAATGGTAAATACAACACCATCACCGTTTGCTCCTCCCAGATATGTCATTCCAAATAACTTATTTCCTGAAAGGGTGAGCGAACCAAAAGGATTTCGTCCATTCGTAATATTAAAATCCAACAGGTCTTTGTATCCCGTTCCATTGGTATCAATGGTAAATACAACACCATCACCGTTTGCTCCTCCCAGATATGTCATTCCAAATAACTTATTTCCTGAAAGGATGAGCGAACCAAAAGGATTTTGTCCATTTGTAACATTAAAGTTTAATAAGTTAACGAACTGTGCATTACTGTTCGGGGTATAAAGAAAAAGTTGCGCAACAAAAGATAGACCGATGAGTAAGTTTTTTGTTTTCATAAAGTTGGAAGGTTTAATATTATAATGAAAGTGCAAAAATAAAAAAAACAAGTCAAAAAAAACGTCCAATTATTTATATGCCTGAAAATAGGGGGAACTCCTACCCTTCGCTAAACTACGCTTAACAGGTTTTACGAATTTTAGCAACCCGATAGCTATCGGGTTCAATTGTGTTCGGTCTAACTATCAGTTAAATTAAGTATTTAATTTTTTTAGTGTGAATTGAAGTGCGCAGGCAAGGAAATAACCTCTCAATTGCGGGTTCTGCCGATTCATTATCTTTGTTCGCATCAGTCGCTTTCCGGCTGGGCTATTATCTGCCTGAATTATTTAAATGCAAAACAAAGAAGAAGCTGCCGCCATTCACTTAAAACCACCTGCTCATCCGGTGGTATTCCTGTTTCTTGTGCTGCCTTTCGGAATATTAGGCGGTTACGTAACGGTGGCTTTCGGGTATCTTTATTCAAAAGCAGGGGTGCCTGTCGACGCTATAGCTGCCCTTATAGCCGCAGCCCTTCTCCCTCATATTTTTAAATTCCTGTGGGCTCCGCTGGTAGATACTACGTTATCATTAAAAAAGTGGTATGTACTGTCGTGCATAGTAACTGCGGCAGGTATAGTTTCAACCATTTTTTTCCCGGTCAGCAAGTCGAGCTTACCGCCGCTTACTATTATTATGATTTTAGCCAATGTGGCTGTGTCTTTTCTCGGAATAGCCACCAACGGGCTTGCCGCCCATGATACTCCCGAAGAAATGAAGGGCAGGGTAGGCGGTTATTCGCAGGCAGGTAATCTGGGAGGCGCCGGTATTGGCGGAGGCGCGGGTCTATGGCTTGCGCAGCATTTAACAATATTCTGGATGCCCGCTGCCATTATCGCTCTGTCTTGCCTTGCTTGTTGCCTCGGTCTTTTTTTTATAAAAGACCCTGTTAATGCGGTGCGCAGTGAAAAAGTTTTGGAAACAACTCGTAATCTTCTCGCCGATTTGTGGGGAACGATAAAGTCGAGATTGGGGTTTCTGGCTCTTTTGCTCTGTTTTCTGCCCCTTGGCACGGGAGCCGCATCTAATCTCTGGGCAGTTATTGCTAACGACTGGAACGCGAGCGCCGATACCGTGGCATTAGTTACAGGCATCATGGGCGGAATTATTACCTCTGTAGGATGCCTTGCAGGGGGATGGATCTGCGACAGGATGAACCGTCAGTCGGCATATCTTATATTCGGACTGGTACAGGCGCTGTGTGCAGTTGGTATGGCATATTCGCCCCGCACCGAGACGATGTACATTGTATGGACATCCGTTTACGCCTTCACACTCGGATTCGCTTATGCTGCTTTCAGCGCCTTCGTCTTTGAAGCCATAGGTAAGGGAGCTGCCGGAACAAAGTTTACAATTTATGCTTGTCTTTCCAATATCCCTATATATTATATGACCATTATAGACGGCTTGGGACATACACGGTATGGCGCATTCGGTATGCTGATGGCGGAGGCGGTCTGTGGTTTTGCCGGAGTGGCGCTATTCACATCTCTTCTTCTATTTGTAAAGCGGGCGAAGTACAGTAGAGCAAATTGAACCTTTTAAGTAAGCCATGTAAGTTAAATACTCTGTTCATTAAGTCAGGGGATGCGATGGTTATTACCGGACTGCTTCCGTCCTTTTGCCTAGTTCTATTATTTCCATATTTTTAATCTCGTCGCCGTTCACCTCAAAACGCACCATGGTTCTAACTTTGTGAAAGCCGTACCTACCTGCCGCACCCGGGTTTATATGCAGTATGCCAAGGTTTTTATCAAAAATAATTTTCAGAATATGAGAGTGACCGCAAATGAATATACCGGGCGGGTTATCTTTGAGTTTTGCGAGTAATTCCGGCGTATATCGCGGTGGATACCCGCCTATATGCGTTATCCATACATCCATCTTCTCGCAACTGAACCGCTGATTCAGCGGACATAACATCCTCACTTCTTTGCCGTCTATATTACCATAGACAGCCCTTACAGGGCGAATGGCATTCAGAGTGTTATATACACCCGGTGAACCGATGTCTCCCGCATGCCAAATTTCATCAGCCAAATGGGCATAACCGTATATCACATCATCGATGTAACTGTGTGTGTCAGATAAAAGAAGGATTTTTCGCAAGCGTACGGCTGATGATTTAGGTTAAATAAAATAAATTACCCTTACGGTTACTATTACGTACATCTTTCTGTTTTCAGTCGGCTTCATTTATTAATTCCGTTGGTCATCAGTTAATTGCATCTCGAACATGGAGTTATAAAGCCCTTTCCGCGCCAGCAATTCATTATGGGAACCATATTCTGCAACCTTTCCCATGTCAAGCACTAGAACCTTGTCGCACATTTTTACGGTAGATATGCGGTGACTGATAATGATAGTAGTGCGCCCCTGCATCCGTTTTTTTAAGTTAAGCAATATCTCCTGTTCCGTTTTTGTGTCCACAGCAGATATGCAATCGTCGAAAACAAGTATGCGCGGATTCTTAAGCAAGGCGCGCGCTATGGATACTCTTTGCTTTTGTCCTCCCGATAGGGTTATGCCCCGTTCGCCGACTACTGTTTCAAACCCTTCCCGAAATTCCTTAATATTATCATAAATGGCGGCGTCTCGGGCAGCACCATCAATCATTGATTTCAGGTCTGCGCCGTAGCGCTCTTTTCCCGATACCGAAAAAGCGATGTTGTTGCCAATTGTATCTGAAAAAAGAAAAACTTCTTGGGGAACATAGCCGATGTTGGCGCGCAGCGTATTCAGCGAAAGCTGGCGTATATCGCGTCCGTCTATTTTCACCGAACCCGAATCGGGATCGTAGAGACGGCAAAGCAATTGCGCCACAGTTGTCTTTCCGCTTCCGGTGCGACCTACTATACCCAGCGATTCGTTGGCAGCTATAGAGAAAGATACATTCTGCAGCGCCCTGGTTCCGGAGTCGCGATAGGTAAACGATACATCGGAAAATTCAGTATTCCCTTTAATTATAGGTATCACGCTATCTTTTACGAGTGCTTTTATTTTTGTTTCAGTTTGCAAAAATTCGTTTATTCTTGTTTGAGACGCCGCCGCCCTTTGCACCAGAGATGTTATCCAGCCGAGGCTTGCGATAGGCATCGTAAGGTTCGTAACATAGATGGTGAATTCCGCAATATTACCTATTGTAAGAGTTCCGTGTATTACATCTTTTCCACCCGCATAAATAACCAATATGGTGCTTAAACCGACAAGAAAACTAAGGAACGGCATGAAGAGGGCGTCTACTTTCACCAGTGATATGTTTCTTTTTTTATACTCGTTGCACTCTTTCTCATAATCTCTTACAACCTGCGGTTCGAGCCGGTAAGATTTTACCACGCGTATACCCGAAAACGATTCCTGCGCCTTGTCGAAAAGTGTAGAAAGCTGCTGCTGAACGAATGTACTCTTGTTATTAATGATTTTGCTTATATAGTAAATGGCAAAATAAAGCAATGTCATAGGCGACAGAACATAGAGCGTAAGTTTAAGGTTCACCTGTAACATTATAATCAGGGTTATCGTTATCAGTGTAAAGGTATTGACTGAATACATCAGCGCCGGACCTACGTACATTCTGACCCGGCTCACATCCTCGCTGATGCGGTTCATCAAATCTCCCGTATTGTGCGTCTTATAAAATGCCATATCCAGCTTTTGATAATGTTCGTACACCTCATTCTTAAGGTCATATTCAATCAGCCGGGATGTAACAATGATTGTCTGTCTGGTAAGAAAGAGGAAGAATCCGCTCATGAGAGCCATTCCAAGTACAATGAGTATATACCATAAAAGTCGGCTTCCGGCGAAAGGTATTGCCTCCGGATGGTGCAAATAGGTGTCCTGCGCATAATCTATCGCCTTACGCACATAAGGTGTTGAATAGACCTTAAACCACCCCGAAAGGGCGACAAATATGAATCCTGCTATAAGCCGGAAACGGTAGCGAAAAAAGTATTTATTCAGATGGAGGAGCGATTTCATCGAATGATTATCAGTTGGAAAGAGGTATGAATTTAAGGACAATTTTTGTTTAATAACCTCGCCACATGTTCTTTATTATTCTTTAATCGCCTATCTTTGCTTACTTAATAGTATCAGGGAACAACAGCGCACGGGCGCAAAGTTAATCATTCGTCGATCATTTAAAGCGACGCATTAAAACAGAGATTATGCTAAACAGGAGATATTTACGTATAAAAGTAATGCAGGCGCTATATTCTTTCTACTACGACGATGCCAAGGATATGGCGCTGAAAGAAAGAGATTTGATAAAAAGCATAGAAAATATTTACAACCTTTATATTTATCTTCTGCTGATGTTGAAAGAAATCCGCCGCCACGCCGAAAAAATACAGGAAGAGAGAAAAAAGAAGCGGCTTCCGGCAAAAGAAGACCTGTATCCGAACACAAGGTTTGTGAACAATGAGGCGCTGATGAAAATTGAAAAGTCGAATAAATTGAATGAGGCGCAGAAGAAGCGTAAAATAAGCTGGGATTCGGACGATTCTTCGCTCATAAAGGGATTTTTTACTAAAATATCTTCATCAGCCGACTATGAAAGCTATATGGGGGCGAATACCGAATCTTACGAGAGCGAAAAGGAGTTCGTCGTTAAATTGTACCGGAAATTCCTGTCGGAAAATGAGTCGCTGAAGCACCACCTTATCGAGAAGAACATCCACTGGGCGGGTGATTATGTTCTGGCTAATATATCCGTAGTGAAAACGATAGAATCTTCTGCAAAGAAAGACGAACTTGAAATGATGCCTCTTTACAAAGCCGAGGACGATAAAGATTTTATGCTGGACCTCTACCGGAAAACAATCATGAGCGATACCGAAAATATTACCCTTATAAGCAACCGGATGAGCAACTGGGAACCCGACCGGCTTGCATCAATAGATTTTCTGCTCATGAAAATGGCTATTACCGAAGCCATGAACTTCCCTGACATTCCCGTAAAAGTTACGCTGAACGAATATATAGAAATATCAAAACTTTATAGTTCGCCTAAAAGTAACAGCTTCATTAATGGTATTCTCGATGCCATTTTAAACGACCTCACAAAGAACAAGAAAATCGTTAAGACCGGACGTGGGCTAGTCGGCTAATAAAACCTAAGGAATCTCCTATGCCTGCTACCTCACTATCTGCCTTTGGTTAAGGGCTTTCCGGTACCTGGTGGCATACTGTTCCTGTTCTTTCAGGGAAGTGGAGAAATGATGCCTTCCCGAAAAGTCATTTTCAGCGCACATATATAAGTAGTCATTTTTGTTGTAGTTAAGGGTTGCGTCCAAAGACGATACCGAAGGCATGTCGATTGGTCCGGGCGGCAACCCCGTATGAAGATATGTGTTGTATGGGGAGTTTATTCTCTTATCGCCGTCAAGAACCCGCAAAATAGAAAAATCACCTCGTGCATAAATAAGAGTCGGATCACTCTGCAGAGGCATATCTTTTTTCAGCCGGTTCAGATACAAGCCGGCTATAATAGATTTCTCACCGTCATACTGCGATTGTTCCGCCTGTACTATTGATGCCAGAACCGAAACCTGTAATGGAGTCAGTTGCATGGCGGCCGCTTTTTTGCGTCTTTCGGGCGACCAGAAATTTTCATAAATCGTATGCATGGATTTTAGGAACGCATCAGGGGTATCTGTCCAGAGTAAAGGGTATGTACCGGGCAGAAACATCGCCAGAGCATTCTCATTTGTAAATCCATATTGTTTAAGGTTTTTGTCGCTGAAACTGCTGGCAATAATTGCAGAATCCGACTCTAACTTAAGTCCTAGAATATCTTTGAGTTCTTTAATGGTTCGTATATTATATAAACTGACAGTTTCCGGCTCCTGCCTGCCGCTTAACAGAAGGTTGACCAGCTGCAGGTTGCTTGTATGGTTCATAACGCGGTAGCGTCCTGGTTTAATATGGTTGCTGTAATTTTTTATCCGGGCTATCAGGTCGAAAAACTCCGGTGAGGACACAATTCCCTTTTGAACAAGCATATCTCTCACCTGCGGATAATTCCAGTCGGTATGAATATAAATCAACCGTGATTTCTCATGAAACCTGATAGAAGGATAATAAAAGGCGCGGTAAAATATATAACATGCCACTCCTCCGGTGAGAACTATTACAAGCAGGAAAGCCGCTACTTTTTTCATTAACGTACTTTTTGCCATGGGTTACGCATGATTTGTTGACTTACACCTGCGTCTGCGGTCTTGGCATAAGCGCCTTTCGCGATAATCTGAATTTGCCTGTCTTCGGATCTACTGCAATAAGTTTTACCTTAACTATATCCCCTTCCTTTATTACACCTTGTAATGTGTCAAGACGTTTCCAGTCGACTTCTGAAATATGAAGCAGTCCTTCCTTACCGGGCAGAAATTCCACAAAAGCGCCGAACTCCACTACCGATTTCACCTTGCCTTCGTATACTTCACCCACGTCCGGCACAGCGGTAATGGCTTTTATTTTGGCAAGAGCTGCGTCAATGGAGTTTTTATCTACTGCGGAAACATCCACAATACCTTTTCCGTCAACTTCTTCAATTACGATTGTGGCTCCCGTATCTGCCTGAATGCCTTGAATCACTTTTCCTCCCGGTCCGATAACGGCTCCTATAAGTTCTTTAGGTATGATTAATTGAATGATACGCGGTGCGTGCGGTTTGTAATCAGGTCTTGGTTTATCAATGGTTTTAGACATTTCACCTAAAATATGAATGCGTCCTTTACGCGCCTGTTCGAGCGCTTCGGCGAGCACCTCATATTTCAAACCGTCTATTTTAATATCCATCTGACAGGCGGTTATGCCATCACGCGTACCGGTTACTTTAAAATCCATATCGCCGAGGTGGTCTTCATCTCCGAGAATATCGGAGAGCACAGCGTATTTTTTTGTTTCAGGGTCGCTTATCAAGCCCATCGCTATTCCGGCAACCGGCTTGCGAATCTGTACACCGGCGTCCATCAGGGCAAGGCATCCGGCGCATACCGTAGCCATAGAAGAGGAGCCGTTTGATTCGAGAATGTCGGATACGATGCGGATTGTATAGGGATTATTTTCAGTGGGAAGTACAGCTTTAAGGGCGCGCAGCGCCAGATTACCGTGTCCTATCTCGCGGCGTCCTGTTCCGCGTAGCATCTTCACCTCGCCGGTTGAAAATGGCGGGAAGTTATAGTGGAGTATAAAACTATTGGTGCCCTCTATCACCGCACCGTCTATGGTTTGGGCGTCAAGTTTACTGCCAAGGGTAACCGTGGAGAGGGACTGTGTTTCGCCGCGTGTAAAGAGCGCCGAGCCATGGGCAGCGGGCAGGTAGTTCACCTCGCTCCAAATTGGGCGTATCTCATCCAGTTTTCTTCCGTCGAGACGCACGCGCTTGTCCAGAACATAGTTCCTTACCGCTTTTTTTTCGAGTTCAAAGAAGTAACGTTTTATCATGGCTTTTTTTGCATCCTTTTCCTCTTCAGTCAGAGTGGCAAGAAATTCTTCTCTTACAGCTTCGAACTTTTCGCCGCGCAACCGTTTGTCTGCCGTACCCTCACCGGCTATGCGGAAAAACTTCTCGTAACATTGCTTGCGAATTTCTTCTTTAAGCGCTTCGTCGTTTGTCTCATGCGAATAGTGGCGTTTGGTTGTTTTATTTACCATTGCCGATAATTCGTTCATCGCCTTGCACTGTATTTTAATGGCGTCATGCGCGGTTTTTAGGGCTTCCGTCATCTCGGCTTCACTGGCTTCTTTTAGTTCGCCTTCCACCATATTTATATCGTGTATAGTGCCGGCCACCATAATATCCAATGTGGCGCTTTTCAGTTCGTCATGGCTTGGGTTAATAATCAATTTACCGTTCACCTTTGCCACGCGCACTTCTGATACAGGACCGCCAAAAGGTATGTCGGAAACGGCTAATGCCGAAGATGCCGCTAAACAGGCAAGCGAATCGGGCATGTTGGTTTTATCTGCAGAAATAAGGTAGATAAGAACCTGTGTTTCGGCATGATAATCATCCGGAAAAAGTGGTCTTAAAGCCCTGTCAACCAGTCGGGAAATTAGTATCTCATATTCTGAAGGGCGCGCTTCTCTTTTGAAGAAACCGCCCGGAAACCGTCCAGCTGATGCGTATTTTTCCTGATAATCGACAGAAAGGGGCATAAAATCAACATCTTCCTTTGCATCTTTGTTCGATACAACGGTTGCGAGCAGCATGGTATCGCCGCAACGTACTACTACAGAGCCATCCGCTTGCTTTGCCAGTTTGCCTGTTTCAATGGTTATAATGCGGTTACCTTCACCGGGAAGGGTAATGGTTATTTGTTTTGGATTCATAAAATTGGAATATAATGGGTTAAAAATTAATAATTTTTCTCCGCTAATGGAAGCAGATATGTAAGAATAATGATTGGAAATCAGTATGAATTCCAAGCACTCATTCTAACCGGTACTATAATTTATCTGCGGATATCGAGTTTCTTGAGAAGAGCGCGGTATTTCTCAATCTCGGTGTTCTTGAGATACTCAAGTAATCTTTTCCTTTTCCCTACCAGATTGACAAGAGAACGCTGTGTGCCAGTATCTTTGGAGTTCTGCTGGAGGTGTTTGGTGAGGTAGTTAATTCGCTGGGTAAATACTGCAATTTGTCCTTCGGTAGAACCGGTATTTTTTTCCGACCCGCCGTACTCCTTGTAAATTTTCTTTTTTGTTTCTGCTGTTAAGTACATTGCTGCTTGTTGCTTTTAGGCATTTTTTTATGCCATAATTGTTGTTTATTTTATTTTAATAGGTTGCAAAGATAATAAAAATAGTTCACACCGGGTTTTCAGTCTGCACGAGGAGTTTTTTTATTACCTCACTCAAACCTGCCCTCTGCGCCGGTTCGGTAGTTCGCTATTTTTTCATTCTTGCTATATTGCTCAACACACCGGCATTATTAGGGTCTTTTTTTAGAACCATATTATAATACTCCATAGCCATAGAGTAGTTACCTTCGTTCTGGTATGCCGCGCCTATGTTCATAAGCGCCTGCAGGTTAGATGTATCCGATTGGTAATATTTCTCAAAATAATTGATGGCATCGCCATATTGCTTACGTTCAAAATAAATCACTCCTATATTATTATCGGCAAGGGTATAGGCAGGGTTTACCTCAATGGCTTTCAGGTAAACCGAAAGGGCGCTGTCGTGCATTCCGGCTTCGTAATAACTTACGCCCATGTTATAATATGTGTCGGCGTCGGGGTAAATGGCAAGCGCCTTGCGGAACTCATCCAGCGAAAGTTGATAGAAGCGCAATCTTTGCCCGGTATTGGCATTGTTTTCCGCCTGTACTCTGTATTCGCTTGCAAGGGCTTCATGGGCTCGCGCGCTGTTGGAGGCATGTGCTATATCCGCTGTGAAAAGCGTGTAATTATCCTGCCAGTCGCGGTTGCGGGGTATGGTAATGGAGGCATATATTAGCAGTATTACGCCTATTGCGGCATAGAAATAATTTTTTTGTCTCCATTTCATTTCTGCCGGGTTTAGCCGGAAAAGGGATGCGATAATGAAAGGAAGAGCCATGCAATATCCCAACGAAGGCGCGAATAAAAATCTTTCGCCGAAAGACGACCCTATCTTAATCAACAGATTAGAAGTAAGAAATATTGTGATGAAATAGTAAAGTATTGCAAATCCATATACCGTTTTTTTACGAAAAGTCCATAAAGCATAACTTCCCAGGGCAAGATAAAGCAGCAATGAACCCACTGCTTTTATGTTAGCGAACGATACAATCGGTATCTGGTTATAGGAATAGTCGTAGCTCAAAGGGTAGGGAATGATAAGCAAACCTATATATTTGCCAAGCATCATAAATTCGGTGGCTAATTGCTCCATGGAACTTTTGGCAGCCATAAGCGAGTTATTTATTATATCCATTTTACCGCTAATGGTATTGTTGGTAAGAACAGCAGTGCGCACCAGCAGGTAGAAGAGAACAATGCCGAAAAATGGCAAACTGGTGCGAATGGAAGATTTTATATCCTTTTGTGTAAAGTAATAAAGCATCAATGGCATAACAATGGCGAAGGTGAGATAGTTTTCTTTAGAAAAACCGGCGCATGCGAACGCAATCAGCGACCAGAGATATGGCTTACCTTTTTCACGCCCTGTTTGCTCTTGTTTCATAAGAAGTAATAATGACACTGTCCCGAACAGGAATCCGAGTATTTCATCGCGGCTTTTTATGTTCGCTACCACTTCGGTATGTATCGGATGAAAAAGGTATAAAAGCAGTATAGCAACCGGAATAGCGGGGTTTGAATTATAAAAGAGCCGTTTCAAAAGCAGGTAAAGAGCCATACAAGCCAGGGCAAAGAACAACACATTGAAAAAATGGTTCACATGCGGATTCAGACCGAATATCTGAACCTCTGTCATGAAATCGAGTAATGCAATCGGGCGGTACTGTTGCTCGCCAACCTTATTGAATCCGTATAGCGACCCCTTATCGAATATATCCCACAGATGAGAAAATCCCTGTTGTACAAATAAATTATGGCGTGTGTAAATATCATCATCAAGAGCGTAATTATTGCGTATGGTATTACCGTAAAGTATAAAACATAGAATGAAAATGAGCGCCGGTATAAGATATTTTTTACCGCCGTCCGCAACAACCGATGGACCTGTTTTATGCCTTGCCGCTGATGGTTTTCTTGGCGAGCCGGTTTGCTTGTTCTGAATAACCCTGTTCGGATTCGGATTGGGTTTTATTTTATGTTTCTTTGACGGCATTAGGTGAGAATGCAAAAAATAATACACTGAATTTCGGCGATACAACTGAAGTACTTCACCGACAAAAATAATAAACGGAGAACAATACCTGTTCAGTCATCCAGATTTTCTGCGGACTTCTGTTAAATGGTTAATTTTGCAGGCATAAATCCGACCCTTTTTGAAAAGTAAGCGATATGAAGTCAATCTATCTTGTAAAACATGGAGGCGCTGCCAAGGCGTTTGAATTTCGCGAAACGCCCAAACCCATTCCCGGAGGCGGTGACGTTATAATAAAAGTAGAATACTCCGGACTTAATTTCGCCGACATCCTTGCGCGAAAGGGCTTATATCAGGATGCGCCGCCTATACCAAGCGTACTTGGCTACGATGTTTCCGGAACCGTTGATTCGGTAGGGAAGGACATTACAGACCTGAAAAAGGGCGATAGGGTTGCGGCATTCACCCGTTTCGGGGGGTATTCCGAATATGTGGCAGCCGATAGGTTAGGTACGGTCAGAATACCCGATAACCTCGAAAGTGCAGCCGCCGATGCGCTTACTACTCAATATGTTACTGCATTTTATTCTGCCGCCGAAGTAACTAATCTGCACGAAGGCGATAACGTTCTTATTCACGCTGCGGCAGGCGGAGTAGGAACCGCTTTGGTGCAATACGCCCTATATAAGAAGTGCGTGGTATTCGCTACTGCCGGTTCCGATGTCAAAGTGGCATTATTGAAAGAGGCAGGGGCGCAATTCCCGGTCAATTACCGGAAAGATGATTACAAAGAGGTAGTAAAGAAGTACGCCAATGGCGGTATAGACGTTATATTCGATTCATTAGGGGGCAAATATGTAAAAGACGGGATAAAACTACTCGGCGCCGGGGGTAGAATAATCTGTTTTGGCGCTGCGGAAATGAGCAGAAGGTCAAATATTTTTTTCAAAGCGAAAACAGGTCTCTCGTTCGGCTTTTATCATCCCGCTCAATTCATCATTCCCTCCAAGTCGCTGATAGGCGTTAATATGCTTCGCATCGCCGATACCAAACCGGCAGTTCTTAAACGTTGTATCGAAGAAGTAATGGAACTATATAAAAGAGGAGTTTTTAAACCGGTTGTCGGAAAGATCTTTAGCGCGACCGATATCTCTAAAGCGCATGAATATGTTGAAAGCAGAGAATCGGTGGGAAAGGTAGTTATCAAATGGTAGTCGGCGCAATATTCGCACAGTTCAGTCAATTTATGTTTCTATTTTTTAGTAACTTTGAATCTGACAATTCGGCGTTGCTTAAACATTTTACCGAAATATGAAGATCACGGAAACAGAAGAACTGACCCTCGAAAAGTATTTCGGACAATTTAAGAACGGTATTATCGGCAACGGGCAGCGTTTTGTATCCGTCGACGGTGAGAAGGAGATAATTTACGCCGACTGGGTTGCAAGCGGCCGCCTCTATGCCAGAATAGAAGAAAAACTGCTGAAAGATTTCGGTCCTTATATCGGAAATACACATACTGAAACATCGGTAACCGGAACAACGATGACAAGAGCATACAAGGAAGCCCGCTCTATCATCAAAAGGCATGTGAATGCATCGGAATCCGACAGGATTATTCTTTCAGGAAGCGGGATGACGGGGGTTATTAATAAATTCCAGCGGATACTCGGCTTCCGGCTGCCCGATAATTTTAAAAAAGATATACGGCTGAAGGAGGAAGATATACCTGTGGTGTTTCTTACGCACATGGAACACCATTCCAATCAAACATCGTGGCTCGAAACTATTGCGCAGGTTGAAATAATCGACCCTACACCTGAAGGATTGGTAAACCTCGACCATTTGAAACAATTAATTAAAAAATTCAGCGACAGAAGGGTTAAAATCGCTTCTGTTACGGCTTGCTCCAACGTAACAGGAATAGAAACGCCTTACCACGAAATAGCGGGAATAATGCACCGAAACGGCGGATATTGCTTCGTTGACTATGCATGCTCGGCGCCATACGTTAAAATGGATATGCACCCCGCCAACGCCGAAGAATATTTGGACGCTATTTTCTTTTCACCTCATAAATTTCTGGGCGGACCCGGTACGCCGGGAGTGCTCGTCTTCAACGCGAACCTTTATCACAACGCTACCCCCGATCATCCGGGCGGCGGTACCGTAAAATGGACAAATCCCTGGAAAGAACACGAATACATAGACGATATAGAGGATAGGGAGGACGGCGGCACCCCTCCGTTCTATCAAACCATTAAAACGGCGCTGTGCATCAAACTGAAGGATGAAATGGGCGTTGAAAAAATAAGGGATAGAGAAAAGGAACTTATATCCTATGTATTCGAGCGGTTCGAGAGGATACCCAATCTGCACATGCTTGCCGGACATATAAAGGAACGGCTGGGAGTAATATCATTTTATATTGATGAACTGCATTTCAATCTTGGAGTAAAATTACTGAACGACAAATACGGAATACAGGTGAGGGGCGGGTGTTCCTGTGCGGGCACATACGGACATTACCTGCTTCATCTATCACCGAACTTTTCAAAAAAAATGTCGGCGGAAGTGCATAAAGGCAATCTTTCGTTGCGACCGGGATGGATAAGGTTATCGCTCCACCCCACAATGAGTAACGAAGATATTTCATTTATTTGCGACTCTATAGAAGCGGTCGCCCTGAACCACCAAACCTGGGCAAAAGATTACAACTATGATGTTCATACGAACGAATTCTCACCGCTAAAATATAAGGACGCCGCCGCCGGGCAGGTGGAAAAGTGGTTTGATTTAAAGTAAACGTTATACGAATTCGGGCTGGCGGGGATTTTTTTATCGGAACCACTTGTTTTACACGTTTATTAATATACTGCCCGTAAGTTATTTTACGAAAGTATACTCCCCTTTAGCGATTTTGCGAATGCAAAATACCTATACGAGTAGTTATACCGATGCTTTGAATTTGTGAATTTAGTAAATTCAGATATGGTCGGTATAAGTAGGTTGAAGACATACAGTTCTATGGTAATTTTGGGATTTTTCTATATATTTGATGTTTATTTCTGTCATTATCTAAATGAGACATAAAATCTTTAAATACTTATTTCTACCTTTTTTTTTGGTTCCTGCCTTAACCGGTTTTGCTCAGTACACTGTTTTACATAACTTCAATTGGGCAAATACAAATGGTTTTGAACCTACTGGCTCCATTACCATTTCAGGCAACTTGCTTTACGGCGCAACTTCCGGCGGTGGCGCATATTTAGCAGGAACCGTCTTTTCAATGCAAACTGACGGCAGCAACTTTAGCATTCTGCATTCCTTCGGTGCAGGCTCAGATGGGTATTCACCGGATGGTTCACTAACTCTTTCGGGTAATATGTTATATGGGGTGACATGGTCAGGCGGGCTTTATCATGTAGGTAATATTTTTTCGGTTCAAACAGATGGAGGTAACTATACAATAATGCATTCATTCAATGATACAGATGGTACATCTCCATACCTTAATTCATTACTCCTTTTTGGCAATACCCTATATGGCATGACTCCATTAGGTGGATTATACGGACCGTATGGTTTCGGGGTTATTTTTTCAATAAATACCAATGGTAGTAATTATACTGTTCTCCATAATTTTGGTATTGATGGATCTTATCCTTGTGGTTCGCTGATTCTGTCGGGTGATACGCTTTACGGGATGACTTACGGCGGCGGAGTAAACGATTATGGCGTTATTTTTTCCGTGCAAACTAATGGAAGCAATTATAGTCCTTTGCATTCGTTCGACAGCATACATGGCGGACACCCTTACGGGTCATTAGTAATCTCCGGTAGTACGTTATATGGAATGACATATATGGGAGGAACAAGTAATGATGGCGTTATTTTCTCTGTTCAGAACAATGGGGCTAATTACACTGTATTACACTCATTTAATGGTTTTGACGGCGCTAATCCTCATGGTTCGCTTACTCTTACCGGCGGCATGCTCTATGGTATGACTTCTAAGGGAGGTAACGGCGATTCGGGAGTTATTTTTCGCGTTAAAACCGATGGCAGCAATTATGAAGTACTCTATAATTTTGAAGTTGACGACAACGGTTTGCTCCCTTACGGCGATGTGGCATTTTCAAATAATGTATTATACGGAATGACCCATCGAGGTGGAACAAATGTTTTATATGGCGTCATATTTAAAGACAGCATTTTCGATGCAGGGGTGCAGGAAATAAATAACAATGCAAGCAATGAGGTAAAGGTTTATCCTAATCCGAGTTCCGGTATTTTCACAATTCAAGTCTCACCGTCTCCTTTAAGGGAAGGAACAATGACTGCTGAAGTGTATAATATGCTTGGGGAGAAGGTTTATTCAAATAACTTTACGGGGACTCAAATTCAGTTTGACCTAACTGGAAGGCCGAACGGCCTATATATTTATAAAGTAGTAAATAGCGACGGCAATTCGGCGGAGGGAAAATTAATCAACCAACACTAATATTTATTCATGAAAAATTCTCTTATATTATTGCTTCTTTTCTTTCTTTCGCCTTCTTTCATTTTCTCACAAATAATTTCTACAATAGCAGGATTAGGGGGTGTTCCCGGTTATAGCGGCGATGGCGGTCCGGCAACGGCAGCCGAATTAGCTTTTCCTACAGGCGTTGCGGTAAACAATAACGGTACACTCCTATATCTCTGACTATTACAATTCTTGTATCCGCAAAGTTCAATAATACTATTACGCAATTTTAAGTTTAAAGAAGGGGTTACGTTTTGAGTCAATCTAAGCAGGGCAGAATAGTTGAACTGGTTCGTCCGCCGAAACGCAAATAGATTTACCCGTCTTGCGACAATATTTTATATTCTCTGCTATCCCCTTAATTTAAGGAGCTTATTTAGTTAAGGAAAAATCATCTTCGTTAAGCTGCGAGAAAAAACGCCTTCCGCAGAAGAAATACTTCCATACAATACTCTTGCGGTAAACACAGCTAATATTAGGGTTAACGGTTCCTGTCTGCACCTCCTTTCTTTTCAGACGTGTTTTGGAAAGAGAACCATAAAAATGGAAATGCGCCTTAATTACGGCGGTAAAATCCTGAATATTACCCTGTGCCAAAAACCGTAAGGCAGCTATTCCGTCGAGTGCCATGCGTGCCAGAAGCTTACGTTTTAAGCCGCTTGGCGGGTGGTTCTTAGTCATTATAATCAGATTGTTACGAAAGTTCAGATAGGTTTTGAAGGGATTGGATTTGGGAAGCATGCCGCCGCCGTAATGAAATACTTCTGATGCCGGGCAATACATAATGCTGTATCCCTTTATTTTCATCCTCCAGCATAGGTCAATCTCTTCCTGGTGCGAGAAAAGGTCTTCGTCGAAGCCGCCCATTTCATGGAAAACCGAAGCCCTGACAAAAAAACTTGCACCGCTTGCCCAGAATATTTCACCGGCGCTGTTGTATTGTCCTTTGTCTTCTTCTACAGTATCGAAAATTCTGCCCCTGCAGAAAGGATAGCCCAGCCGGTCGATAAAACCACCAGCGGCGCCGGCATATTCAAAGTAGTTGCGCTGGTTATAAGATTTAATTTTGGGCTGTATAGCAGCCACATTCGGGTATTTATCAAGAAGTTCAATTACGGGCGCAATCCATCCTTCTGTAACCTCTATATCAGAGTTGAGCAGGATATAGTAATCGGCGTCTATCTGTTTAAGGGAAGTATTATAGCCCTCTGCAAACCCGCCGTTGGTGGGGTTTTGTATTATTTTTATAGCCGGATAGTTCGATTTAAGAAAGGAGACGGAGTCGTCGGTCGAGGCGTTGTCCGCCACAAAAATTTCAGAATTGCATTCGTTATAACGGGTAACGTACGGCAGGTATCTTTCCAGTAAAGCCCTGCCGTTCCAGTTCAATATTACTATAGCCACCCGTATTTTTGCCACTTCTGATTAGGGTATGTTCTTCGACCTGGTGTTCTGTTGTTTCCTTTTATCAATGTAAATACCTGTGGTAGGCAAAGGCGCAGTATCTTTAAATTTCAGGATGGCAAAGGTAAATTAATAAAACAATAGACATCAGTGGGGGTTGTTGAACTGGTCTTCGGTAAATTCGCCGAAGGGGTCGGGGGTATAGTTGTTGTCTATGTCTCCCTCCGAACTTCTTCCGTATTCGCTTCTGCTTTGAAGCATTTGCTGCCAGCGGCGGTTTTGTATCTCGCCCCTTGCGTTCGAGTATAGCAGAAGATAATTATTTGTCACCAGATCGGGGTCGTAAAAGACGAATTTCCTGTCCGTTTCACCATCGTTAAGCTGATAATACTCCCATATCTCGTAGGGATAACTGTTTGGATTCATATCATATTTAACTCTCTGATTCGGGGCGCCATATTGCAAATAAACCCTGCCTCTGTCGGTCTCAAAACCTTTGGTATTCATAGCATTGAATGCTTTATTTACATCCTGCACCTGCGAGTAGTAATTTCTCCAAGCTTGTTCAGGATTGTTCTGGTCTCTCGAACTCCAAAAGTTATAAAAGAACTGTTTTTGGAGCGCAAAACTTATTTTGGAGGTGTCCAGATTTAATTCAAAATTTTTCTCCTCATCTCTGGAGATAGGTTTGAGGAATTTAATATACCAGTAAAGGGAATCGCGGTTGGTTATTTTTTCGACGAATGTGTTAGAGGTAATCACCTCGGCTAGGGTATGCATGTTGATGTCGGAAGATGAATTGTGCCGGATGAAGCCGAATGCCCTGGTTGCTCGTAATTTGTTCTTGTCATCGAGCACATCAATTACAAGAAGGTATTTCCCTGAAGGCAGTGAAGATATACTGAAACCGCCGAGCAGGGGAGTAACCGTATCGGCAGTTTTAACTGAAACATTGTTATAATCGTTTACTTTGCTATGTGTTTCGTATGATTCGAGAAAGTACTTAAGTATATACTTTCTTCCCGCTCCGAGTTCGTTAGAAGTGCCGTACACTTCGGCGTAAAAGTTTATCTGGCTCATTATATCGGGATAATAATCGTTTATATAGGGAACCATCCTGTACCCGTTCTTGCAGGTGGGTCCCGTTTCCTGCGATGGTGAGAACGATTGTAGAAACTCCGCATCTGAAATAGAGATGCTGTCCATATCATAACCCACCTTAACCATTTGCGTTTGGGTAATAGTCCTGCCTGCAGGATTGTTCTTATCGAGCATCATTATCCTGAAGGTGTATTCTCCTTTCGGCAGAACGTAGCGTTGTACATCTATCAGGTCGCATCTCTTACCGGAATCCGGCATCTCCGGGCTGAAAAGGTTATAGTCATTTTCGGCAAAGTTGGTATCCGACTTTCTGAACCATACCCGGATGTTCACTTCGCCATGCCACTTTCCGGTGGTGTCTTTTTTAAATAATACGGTACTTCCGTGTATATCAATATATGTTTCCAAATAACACTGACCTGATACCGTGCAGTATGAGGCGACTTTCAAATAAGCCGTTATATCGCCTGCCATTGCAGATTTACATGCAATCAGTGCGTTAAAAAGAAGGAGTATGGGTAGTTTGAATTTCATCGGTTAGCGGCTTACTGATACAAAGTTACTAAAAAAACGGAATCAGAGCGCATATATATGGAAGAGGCGCTTTATTTCTATTTTTGCCTTACGAATTAATAAAATTATGAGTAAAATTGCTTTGATAACCGGCGCTACGGCTGGCTTTGGAGAAGCCATAGCGTTTGAATTCGCCAAAAACGGATACCGCCTTATTATAACCGGAAGAAGGGAAGAACGGCTTAAAAAGGTAAAAACGAGAATTGAAAAGATGCACAGTTGTAAGATACTGTGTCTGAATTTTGATGTACGCGACCTTCGCCAAACAAAGAAAGCTCTCTCATCCATACCGTCGGAATGGCAGAAAATAGACGTGCTGGTGAACAATGCAGGACTCGCCAGCGGCATCAGTCCGATTCAAGAGGGTGATTTTGAGGACTGGGATAAAATGATTGACACCAATGTTAAGGGTTTACTATATGTTACACGACTTATCGCCCCGATGATGGTTAAGCGCAGGAGCGGACATATCATTAATATTGCATCCATTGCCGGTAAAGAAGTGTATGCCAACGGTAACGTTTACTGCGCCACTAAATTTGCCGTGAATGCGCTCACAAAAGCGATGAGAATAGACATGCTGCCCTACGGCATAAGGGTTACGGGCATTTGCCCCGGAATGGCGGAAACCGAGTTCTCAATCGTGCGTTTTCACGGCGATAAAGAAAAGGCAAAAGCTGTATATAATGGCTTCCAGCCGCTCACTGCCGCCGATATTGCCGATGCGGTTTACTATGCCGTCTCGCGTCCGCCCCATGTGAATATCAGCGAGATAGTAATAATGCCCTCGGCGCAGGCAAATGCCGGAACTGTTTTAAGAACGCCAACCCGAAGATAATACCTAATGAGACCGGGTAAGGAGAATATTATCTTTCTGGACATCGAGACCGTGCCTTTTACCCGCTCATTTAACGAAGTTCCCGAACCATTGCAACAACTATGGGGGGATAAAATGGTGCGGCAAAAAAAGCTGAAAGATGATGAAACCCCTGGAGATGCTTGGAAACAGGGAGGTTTATATGCCGAATTCGGTAAGATTATCTGCATCGGAATCGGTTTTTTTGAAAAGAAAACATTTCAGATACGCGCTTTTTACGGCGACGATGAGAAGAAAATCCTGACCGGTTTTTCAGAATTTATCGTACAGTACACCCAATTCCGCAACAGGTCTATTGTTCTTTGCGCCCACAACGGCAAGGAATTTGATTACCCTTACATAGCCCGCCGTATGTTGATTAACAAAATACAACTCCCCGAAATACTTGATATTGGAGGCAAAAAACCGTGGGAAGTTGCTTTGCTTGATACTCTCGAATTATGGAAGTTCGGCGATTACAAAGCATTTACAGATCAG
>JAKAOA010000039.1 GCA_021823405.1 Bacteroidota bacterium
GTCCAAAAAAATGCTTACTTTTATCCATTGTATTTTAGTTGTCGAAAAACCAAAGTACAAAAAAAGAGCCGAATGAGTATTCTCAAACGGCTCTTTTTAAATTTATCTCGGACAGTAGTGTAAAATTATTTGAAATAATCAAGCAGAAATGAAATATTTTTTATCAGATTTACCGGTGTAAATAATAATGGGAAAATAAAATTGATTAAAGGGAGAAGAATCAGTATAATAACTTCACTTTTTCTTGTTTAAATGGCGAAATTCATTTTCTGCCTCTATTGTTAATTCAGTAACCGTCTTTTTTCTTCCGGTTCTAATGTAAGCGGTGAGTTCATCCCGCGAAAAATAAAGGCGTTTGCCCTTTTTACAAACCGGTACTTCCTTTCGATGTACCAGTCCGTATACGGTGGGCACTGTCAAATGGAGTAGTTGGGCTGCCTGTTCAACGGTTAAAAGGTGGTCTGCTCGTGGCTCGTTATTATTATCTTTTTCGGTAAGCAGTCTTTTTATCTGGCTCACTTCATCTAAGAGTTGGGCAACGGCTGCGGGGAGGCGTTCAAATGTTATTTCAGGTTTGTCCATGGTATAATTATTTGAGCCGCATTCTTATAAGTTCTTTTTTTGAAATACCGTGTTTCTTAAATATAATTTCTTTTAGTTCCCTGAGGTTAAGAACATCTTCCCTGTTATATTGCAATACAGCCCGGCGTTTTTCATGATTATGAAAATCCCGGTAGATGGTAAAAATGTTTTCCTTGTACTTTTTAACTTTTCTGTTTATTCCGTAATCCTCTTCCAGGTCGGCAAGGGCGTAGCTGCTCCGGTTAGGGACCAAGTGTTTAAATACCCTTAAGAGGTTAATACAGGTGTAGTTCTTCTTAATTTTCAGATTAAAGTCCCTTTCGAGCATACCTATATCAGGGCCGTAGATAAATAGCATCCCATTTTTGGCAAGTTGGAGGGACTGTATGACATTCTGCCTGGTAAGCCATGAACCCCAGAGTTGAGAACACCGGGAATCATCGGTAGCAAAAGAGTGCAGGAATATCTTGCCTCCTAAATACCATTCATCATCAATATAGAGGTTCATAAAGGATAATTAGTGTTGTTATTTTTTCTCTTTATCTGTTCTGCATTTTTTTTAATAATAGAAGTGATAAAAAGACCTAAAGCAAAGCATGTCAGAATAATTGATAAGGCTTTCGTAATTCCGAATTTATTTGAATTATCCGCAAATGGAAACTGGGTTTGGGTAATCATATCAGGGGTTAATTGAAAAACAGTTAATAATGATGGTGAATATGTCTGCTATGCTTTTTATACAGAGTGCAAGGTTATTGCCATCGCTATCCTTATATTTTACAGTTTTATCTTTATGTTTTTCATAAAGCTTTATTAATTTGGGGTGTTCGTAAAAGGCAATCCTTTCTTTAAGGATATCCAGTTCTTCGGATAATTCATTAATCCGATTATCCTTGTTTTTATATGATGCTACAATGCCTTCAATGTGGGAACTAAGAGTAATTCCCATTTTTTCAGCTTGTTCGCATAGAGTTAAGCGAAGTTCGGGGCTGCATTTGAAGCCTACAAGTACTTTATGTCCGTTGCCTTCTTCCATGATATGGATTTTAGGCGACAAAGTAAAATATAAAATAAGCGAGATGAATGATAATCCCTATACAGAAAATACAATATTGTATTTTCTGTATTTTGTGTAAAAGCTATTTTACCGAAGGAGCCACCGGGATAAATGACAAATCAAAACTGTTATATTTCACCTTGTTAATGGTGTCAATACCCACTTGTAAGGCAAAAGTGTTTTTGCAAATTATTTGTATCTGCTTATTTGTAGGACATTCATTTTCCTTGTAATATCCATGCTTATGCAAGTACTTGATGATTGCTACCAATAGACTTTTATTCCCTTTTTTTTCATCTTTCCATATATGGGTGAGTGGCTGGCAGTATTTTTCTTTAACAAGCAAATCCATGATGCCTTTGTAGAGTTCTTCGGTTTTAAACATATTGGATAGTCTGAGGTCTTTCTCTTTTTCCATACCAAATGCTCCTGTATTAATATCATATTTATGAGGGATATTCAAATTATTTACATGCATATTAGAATTTTTAATTGTTTTATCTTGAGTGGTTGCAAATATTAATTCTTGAATGTATCTGTTTACTATTACCGAAACGCCCCTATTCCACCTTTCTATTAGTTCCACTTCTGCCACTAATATTGTTTCTAAATATTCTTTGTATTCGGCTACATTATTATTGAAATTCCTTTTCAGATGGTGATTAAGGAACTTTTTTAATGACATTATAGGCGTGGTAATTAGTTCAAGCCCAAAGAAATAATCAAAAAATGGTTTATGCCTTTCACGTAACACTATAAAATTATAATCATACCTGACCAAGTCAAAAGGGTAAATACCTTCTTTCATCAAATTATCCATGTTAAGGGGCGCATATTTTTGCGCAGCAATTCGAGATAAGGGCATAAAGTAGTTTGTGTATGGCTGACCGGTTTCTCTGTTTTTCTTCATTAATTCTAAATGCTCATAATCTTGTTTCATCCGGTCATTATTTTCTTCTGACCATTGCTCGCATACCTCTAATTCATCATGATAGACATTAAAAAATTGCCGATAGGTATCTTCCACCTGCATGAAAAATTCAGGTGAATATCTCATATAATACATGCAAAGCGTAGTGTAAATATCTCCCGTTGCAATATCGTAAGGTTCTTTTTCAGGCATCTTGTAGATTTTTAAATTGTTCTAAAGTACGTAAATATTGAATATACTGTTTTCATTGGTAAAATTATAATTTTTTAATTTTTTAAAACCATGTTGTTTTGAGCAAAGGAGAATAATCAAACAGCAATAAGTTATGATTTCAATTATAATGCACACCTAGATTTTGATGGTGTAGAATCTATCCTATAAAACTGTGGAAATGGTCGTTAACGAAGGTTAACCGATATTTTTTTAAGGTTAATCCTGGTTAATCCTTGTCGTAAACCTTGGTAAACCGAGATTAACCCGCATAATTTCAATACGTTAGTGCATCTTATGGTTATTGATAAATTATGAAGGTATGTAATGGCTTATAATATTAGTGCACTATATTATAAGTTCCTTTCCTGAGCATTGTTATTTTGTTTGAAATTTTAGCGAAACCCGCTTCAGGATACTTTTGGGAAGTAATAAAATATTAGAAATTTTAGCAAAACCCGCGCCTGGATATTTTCGGTGCATGGTTATTATGTTTGAAATTTTAGCGAAACCCGCCACAGGATACTTTTCGGAAGTAATAAAATATTAGAAATTTTAGCGAAACACGCGCCAGGATATTTTCCGGGACATACTAAAAAATAAAAGCCCCATATTTCAATGGAGCTTTTTAGGTTAGTTTAACAGGGTATTTTGGGCTTTATTCAAGTTCTTACTGCCATATTTATCTTTGATTTGCTCAAGGGAAAGCTCTTTCTTGTTTTTGGTCTTAAATTCATCAGTACGGAAATACCAGGCAACTTTTTTATGTGCAAACATAAATCCGGATTGTTTCAATATAGTCCGGTGTGGGTAAGTGTTACCTGTTACCCAAATCCATGCGCCAACTAATTCAATGGTAATACCTTCAAGGGATATTATCTTTTCAAGCGCCTCCCTGTATTTTTCAGCTTTCAGGATTTCCGTCTTTGTTTCTTCTGTGTTTAGGTTTTCACTGTTTAGGATTTTAGCGCAAACAAGGGCATATTCGCTGTTTATTGCCTGCATGGTTTCTGTAACACCACCCCTGTCGGGATGGTGTTGTTTTGCCAATGAGCGGTAAAGTGTCTTTACCTCTTCAATGGTCTTACAATCTTTAAAGTAGTTCATAATAGGTAAGGGTTAAAAGGGAAAGTGATTTTTAACGAAAATGATGTTCACATTGCTGCATAGTTCTTTTATATCAATAATGTCTTTAGGATGCAGCTTTAAATATTCGGATTGATTTGAAACAAGGAATTCGTTACCTGTTTCATCCAGCATCCCGGTGAATTGTTTTTCTACGGTGTAAATAGTTACCCTTTCACCTTTAAGGTTCTGTAAAAGTTTTTTTGTGTTTGTCATAGTGTTATTTGTTTTATGCAGTGTTGCGACATTGCAATCCTGCGGTTATCCGCAAGCCAAAAAGGCAGGGCGGTTCTGTCACCGACTTTCATGGCTATTGGTCGGGGAACCCCATCATGGAATAAATTTATGCTGAGAAAATCCATTGTTCCCTTCATGGCTGTTGGGTGAATAATTTCCGTTCTCTATGGAGTGGAGCGCAATAGTGAATGGGAATTATTCATTTTCGGCTGCGAAGTATTTCCATTTCCCGCCCATAGTTTGCTTGTGGAGGTAACGGAATGAGCAAACTCGGCGGGTGAATGGTTCGGAAGCCGAAAAAACAATAGAGGAATTGGAATAACTTTATGCCGTGAAAGGGGGTTGACAGGTTCGGCTGTTTGCCCTGCCTTTAACTTTGTGGATAAACGGAGGAATGCTTATCGATTAGATTCCTAGTCATGCCAGTTATAATGGCGAAGGTAGAAAAAGAGCGGTTTTTTTGTGCAAATTTTGTGCAAATGATAAAAATAGAAAAGGGTTGAATGTGCTTCAACCCTTTGTCTATTTTGGCTCCCCGGACTGGACTTGAACCAGTGACCCTCTGATTAACAGTCAGATGCTCTAACCAACTGAGCTACCGAGGAATGATTTATAATTAAATAAGGGCTGCAAAAGTAATATATCTAACCGATTTTGCAATTAGCTAATATTTTTTTCAACTATTTAATAAATTTACCGGTCAGGGTTGTTTCAGTTAACACTATGTGCTTTTTTATAACAAAAATAGATGACAATCACATTATATCCTAATAAACAAGCATTTGTATAAAGAAATTAGGAGAATTAAACGCTATCTCTAAAAAACCTCCTATAGAAATAGTTGGAAAATTTAATCGCATTACTATCAATAAATACATACATAATGTATGAGAGAACCAAGGTGACCACAAATGAAATGATGAACATTAAGAAGAAACTGACAATATAGCTCATATCCATCTCTTTATAAAATATCCTGAACAGCGCACAGGATAAAGATCCAAGTATCAAAACATGCAGTAAATATAATGAGAAGGAAATTTTTCCAAAAAAATTAAAGATTTTATGCGACAAGGCATTCTTGATTTGTGCAATGTTTAATATAAATATCATTAGGATAAATGTTGCAATCAGATAAGGATAAATGCTATTTATACCAGATAGAAAATTAACCGGTCTCCAGAGATTATCTCCTTCCAAACGTTGGTAACTGCCTAAATATATCATTGGAATAAGAAGGGCCAATAACAAGTATCTATTCAGATATTTTCGCTTCGGAAATGTGTAATAGTCAGCTAAGGCCACTCCCATGATAAATGCAACCATGAACCCCTTATAAAAAATTAGGATGAGAACCGCATAAAGGAAAAATCGCCTCTTTATTTTACCGATCAAAGCAAGGATAGTAAAGACAAGCAATGAACCCATAAACTCTATATTCATTGTCCATAAAACTTCATTATATTTCATTCCCTTACCAACGAATAACGATGTGAATATGCCCTCCTTTAACGCTTCAAAGAGAGAGGGTTTAACATCCCACAGGTTAGCAAGCCAAAACTTACATTCAGTGTAGTCATAAGCTACATCTATATTTGAGTAACCATTGAAAGTCAGAATAACTAATGATATCAACACTGATACCACAATGGGAATCGATAATCTGAAGTATCTTTTTATCGACGCGGAGGCGAGATATTCATAATCGCCCTTGAGAAAGAATTTATGACTCAATACATACCCACTCAAAACGAAGAATATGCAGACAGCAAACCCGCCGCTGTAAAATATACTTAGCGGGGATGATGCAATTACAAGTTCTATGTTTGATTGGGTATGGCAATATTCCGGCTTTAAGATAAAGAGCGCAGGAAAGAAAGCCAGTAAATAATGATAAAAGAAAACCATTATAGCAGCTATTCCTCTGATGCCATCAAGATACGCTATTCTTTTTTGGTTCTGCACCATGTATCCGGATTATTGTCTCCTTCATTTATAATATATAAATGTCTTAAATCGGGCTTTCTCTTTAAATTTTTACCAATTTAAAAGTTTGCGGCACCGAGTCCTTCGGTATTAATTCCACAATATAAAAGCCGCGGGGATATTGAGCTATGTTTATAATATCTCCCGAAAAATTCAGATTTTCCAACAACTGCTTTCCATCAACGCTGTAAATTCGCAGAATGGCGCCTGGAGCCAGTGACATGTTGAGATTTACAATGTCGTTCGCCGGATTAGGATAAAGTAGTAGACCTGATGAATTACTGTGCAACTCCTGCACTGCATTAAAGTTATTTTTTCCGAAAACAGGCCGCATCATTAAAGCGCCCATATAAGTGGAATAGTTCCAGCCCAGTCCGACATTATAAAAAATTTGGAACTGGCTGTTGTCGTTCCAGTCCCACCCAATGTTAATAGAGTCGCCAAAGGTTTGTATTAAACCTACATAAACGGGGGTATTTGCGCTCACCGGAAGCGGGAGGTTAAATTTATAATAAACAAAACCGTTAAGCGAATCCGGATATTTAGGGTTATATATCGAATCGTTTTCATAAATCAACGTGCCGGGCATGCCGCCAGCATCGCTCCATAGGGCAAGCAAGAAGGTATATCCTTGGGTATTTGTCATTACGTAATTAAAAAAAATATCTACGCCAGTAAGTGTATCAGGATAATTCAGGGTGTATTGTTCAGCCACTTGTACCGGATTACCATTGCCATTTATCATATACGCTGCTTCTGCTGTTCCGTCATCGTATGCATAATAATTGGAAAACACCTGCTCATATCTAAGTGTGTCATCGGTAGCATCGCGGTAAGACGGATTGGTGGTAAGAACCTGCGTAAGGGTATAGGTGGTTGCGCCTGATAAAGGAGCCGCCGTAAAAGTAAAAGCGGGCGAGGTAAAAGGACCGTAGTTCATATAACCTGTGTTGTAAAATGGCGTGGCATCCTGATTACCTCCGTTATATGTATTCATAAAGCCGGCAGGAGATATAGATGCGGCATAGTGTGTATTGATGATTACCGTGTCATTATCCCGGTTCGGGATGGGTTGAATGGTTGTCTTCAGATCGCCCGGCTTGAATTGCTCCCAGGGTTCCGAGCGATAGTTCTTAAGTAGTGAAGGGCATTCATAAACATACGATACATTGAATTGCACTGTGTCGGCGAATGACCTTCCATAGTTTAAATATACTTCGTCTATATGCCATTGGTCAAGGTCCCCCGATGTGTTGGCATAGTTACGGAACCGAAACTGAAAACCGTCTATGAAGTATTCGCTGGTATCCAAACAAATCATAACAAGATGAAAACCTGTATCGGGCGGCTGCGGTATATAACCCAGATGGTACCACACTTCATTCCATGTGTACCCATTGAAGAATTCCAGTATCAGGGTATCATTCTGCTTTGGTGGGTCGCCAAGTCCGGCTGCCTCCCAGTAAAAACTGAAATAAACAGAATCTCCCGGACCATGGGTAGGGCAAGCGGAGTACAGAGCAATTAGTTGCGAAGTGAGCGTATCAGCGGGGTATGAACCGTACGGAGGACAACTTGGATTATAGGGCATCCCGTCAGCATTCACCCCGTCGAACGTAGCAACCCCGAGTGTATGAGGACAGAGGGGATAGTCATAGTTTACCGTTACCTGATTGTTTTGCCAAAGTTTAGGGTTGGGATAAGGCGAGGACTTTGCAAAATCATCGAGGAAAGGAAGTCCGATGGTTTTGATTGGATTCGGCGGCGGCGGTGTTATTTTGTGTAAGCCCCTTTTTCGTGCATTTTCATGCGCAAGTGACGTAAGAACGGGGTTAGTTTTAAGCGGAACAATCTTATCGGCGTGCTGGGCGAATGAAGAAATACCTTTACCGACAATGGTCATCAACAAAAATATAAGTTTTATATAACGTAACCCTGTGTCCTTCATTAGAAAAAAAATCTAATGCAAATATAAACTTATTCGCTAACATTTTATTGTATTGAAAGCCATCCTGATTGAGATATGCAAAGATTACCCCCTATCTGTAACTTTCAATTTTAGACAGTTTTATAGCTTTACACTCCAAATTAATGAACTATACATTTTCATTTCCTATTCGCATTATCTTTCGATAGCCAATGCCTGCTAAACCACAACATAACAAGCCATCTGTTAGTCGCTCTGCTGCAAAGCAACCGGTTAGCTCAAATAATTTGAGGACAGAGTTGTTATCTGTTGTCGGAGTGTTGCTCGTTACCTTCGCTACGCTCTATCCCATCGTTTCAGCCGATTTCCTGAATTGGGATGATCCTACCTTTGTACTCGGCAACAGGCACATTACGGCCATCACAACAAAGACAGTATGGGAGATGTTTACAACATTTGTAATGGGCAATTATTGTCCGCTTGTACAACTGTCTTACGCAATTGACTATATGCTTGCAGGCGGTCTGCATCCTGCTATTTTTCACATAACCTCGCTCCTGTTCCACCTTGCCAACACAATGTTGGTATTTTTTCTGGCTTTCAGGTTAAGCGGCAACAAAATAATAGCTGCCGCCGTTGCCTCCCTCCTTTTCGGCATACATCCTATGCACCTTGAATCGGTGGCGTGGATAGCGGAACGGCGCGATGTTCTTTATACCTTCTTCTACCTGCTTGGGTTAATGGCTTATATAACGCATCCGATTCAAAAAGTCGCCGTTATAAGGAGTAATAACATTACCTACCCGTTCAAGGGAGCAAAATGGGCATTCGCTTTCTTTCTGCTTTCCCTGTTATGCAAGGGACAGGCGGTAACTTTCCCCCTTGCTATGCTGGCAGTTGATTGGATAGAGGGGAAAAAAAACGACAAAAAACTTCTCATTGACAAAATACCATTTTTTGCTCTCGCCATCTGTTTCGGCGTTCTCACTGTAATTGCCCAGCGGACAACCCCTACTTTTAATCCGATGCACATTGCTATATGGCATACACCCTTTGTAGCAACTTACGGACTGATGCTATACATCGTGAAGGCAATAATACCGTTTAAATTATCAGGATATCATCCCTACCCCTTCTCGGCAACCAAAGAGGCGCCACCTATTGTATTCATATCCGCATTGATTATTGCCGGTCTCGCCATTCTCGTTTATAAAAAATGGCGGAATGACAGGTTAATCATAGGAGGGTTATTCTTTTTTCTTCTCACCATAGCGCCGGTATTACAGTTAATACCTGTTGGCGAAACGATTATCTCGGAACGATATACCTATATCCCATACATCGGGCTTTTTCTCATCGCCGGAAATATTGCGGGAGGTAATATTAAAGTCACCCCGAAAATAAGGAAATATATTACACCTCTATTTGCTATTTGGATTTTAATACTCTGCATCATAACCCGCAACAGAACCGGTGTATGGAAAGAACCGGTCAGTTTCTGGACAGATGTGATTGATAAATATCCCGATAACAAAATTGCATATAACAACAGGGGATATCTTTATAACGATTTCGGGCAATACGACAAAGCCATAACCGATTTCAACAAGGGGATAGCCCTATCACCCGACTATGGACGACTCTATCTGAATCGCGGATTATCCTACTACCGCATGAAACAATACGACCTTGCTTTCGCCGATTATTGTACCGCTATCCGGTTAGATACCACTGAACCCCAATCCTATATTAACAGAGGCACCATGTACACTGATATATACAACAAATATGACCTCGGAATCGCTGACTTTCATAAAGCCATCCGGCTGGAACCCGATAACGAAGATATTTATGCCGATATGGGGGTGGCATTCTATAAAAAAGGAGTGTACGACAGCGCCATATATTACTATACGCAAGCGATTGCAATTTATCCTTCTGCCAAAACATATCTGATGCGCGCTCTTGCCTATGCCGGACTTAAGGATTATCCCCATGCCCGCGCCGATGCAGCACAGGCAAAACAGATGGGTATGGCTATGGATGATGCAACCTTAAACAGCTGGAGGTAGCTTCGCACAAACGGTTGAATTTTCTCCCATTTTGGAAAAAGAGTTGAAGCTTAATCCCTTTATAGAACTACAATTATACCGACAGTGAATTAAAATCCAAAACATTCAGGTCGGTATAACTATTCCGCACAGGTATTTTGCATTGCGCCAACGCCATAGTTAAGACGGCACGCGGTCGCAAAATCGTTTATGGACAGTATAGAGATGCAATTAACTTCAAACCGGAAGCGTACCTGAAGAAGCTGACGCTGGTTCCATTGTTTGCGGCAAATACCGGATAAAAAAATTTAATCATGCCAATCTTTAACCGAATAAATAATAGTTTTATTTTTGCCTTTCAATCATTGGTTATTACTAAAAATGTAAAGCCATAATATTGCTTTAGCAAATTAATCACCGGATGAAAAAAAGTATCCCGCTTCTCTATCTGATAATTACCTTCTCGGCTTTATACAAACCTTGTTATAGCCAAAACCATCCCCACGACACATCCTCGGAAGCGTTCAGGGAGTATAAAAAGGGTAATTACCAGCAGGCAATTCAACTCTACAACCAATACATCAGAAAAAACCGGAGGGATACCAACGCCTTTTTCGGCAAAGGACTTGCTGATTATGGGCTCGCTTATTACGGACAACAGAATTTTGACATTGCCGCCGATGATTTTGAAAAATGCCTTAAGTTAAACCCTAAAGATATAGACGCCTTATTGTATTTGGGAATTTGTAGCGCCGATCTGGGCAATTATAAGAAAGCCATTGATTATTACAGTGAGGCGCTTGCGCTCGATAACCGGTATGCATCAGCTTATAATTACAGGGGAAATGCCCGTTTCCGTTTGAAGGATACTACCGGAGCGCTTCAGGATTTTGAAGAAGCGATAAAATGCGATTCGGAATATGCCGATGCGTATTACAATAGCGGAATCACAAAAATCCTTTTAAAGAATTATCAGGGCGCTCTGATAGACCTCACCCTATCTCTGGCTATGAACCCCGATGATGGACCTGCATATTTCAGCCGGGGTATCGCCTCTGACTCCCTGCACGATTATCGCAGCGCCGCAGGTGATTATAACTCTGCTCTTGATATCGATTCCACCAACATCAATGCCCTTTATAACCGCGGAATGGATAAAATAAAACTTGCTTATTATGACGAAGCGATACACGATTTTAATAAGGTATTAAGGTTAGATACAACCGACGTGGTGGCTTATTGCGCCCGAGCTTATGCCGAAGATTCGCTGCATAACTACAAAGGAGCTATAAACGATTTCCTTAAGGCAATTTATATTCACCCCGATTACGCGGCGGCATATTACGGTAAAGGTAAGACGAACCAACGCATGGGTAATAAAGACGAAGCATGCAATGACTTTACAGGCGCTTATTCCCTCGGCTACAAACAGGCATTACAAGCGCTCAAGGATAATAAATGTCCGCAAGCCGCTGACTTTACAAAAAAGAAAGGGTTTATGGAAAAACTGCTGGATGGAAATTAACGGCGCTTGTCATGGTAAAACAAATCGTAACGCTTTTCGAATATGAAAAATGGGCTAATGCCCGAATATTATCAGCCCTCGAAGAATTGGAGGAGACGGACGAAAAGTCGCTTGACATAATGGCTCATATTTTACTCGTTCCTGTTGTTTGGCATTCCCGCATAAGCAACATTCCTGCCCCGGCTATTTGGGCAAAGAAAAGTTTAACGGAATGCAGTGAATTGAACAATGCCAATATCAGAACACTTTCCCCATATTTTGAATCGTTGACCGAAAGCGAACTTCACAGGATGATACAATATAGAAATACAGGCGGCGTCCTCTTCTCTAATACAGTAAGCGATATTCTGCACCATGTTTTCAACCACGGCACTTACCACAGAGGGCAGATAGTTGAACGGATAAAGGGTAAACTGAAACAGATGCCTGTTACCGACATGATTGTGTTTTTGAGAGGTAAATAAGGTCTTGAATTTAATTTATCTTTCGTTTTGACAAGACATAAAATTCTTCTTACCTTATTTTTTGTCAATTTTGCACCTGAAATACTATGAATCTGAACGAACGCGACAGCAAAATTATCTGGCATCCATTCAGGCAGTTGAAGAATGCACCACCGCTTCTATCGGTTGATAGAGGCAAAGGCGTTTATCTTTTCGATGATAAAGGAAATAAATATATAGACGCTTTTTCATCATGGTGGGTTAACCTGCATGGACATGCAAACAAATATATTGCTCGTAAAATCTATGACCAAGCAAAAAAACTTGAACAAGTTGCTTTCTCATCCTGTACCCATGAGCCGGCTGTAGTTCTTGCCGAACGGCTGGTGAAACATTTACCGGGGCAACCAAGAGTTTTTTATTCCGATAACGGCTCAACATCAGTAGAAGTGGCACTGAAGATGGCGATGCAGTACCACCATAACCGCGGGACAAAAATAGGTCGGATTATTGCACTTGATAATAGCTATCATGGCGATACATTTGGCTCTATGTCGGTAGCTGAAAGGAACGTATTTAACCTACCGTTCAATCCCTTTTTATTCGACGTAAAACGCATACCCGTACCTGTAAAAGGAAAAGAACAACAATCACTGAATTCATTGAAGAATGCGCTGGACGGCAGCCCTGCAGTTTTTATTTTTGAGCCGCTTGTTCAAGGAGCGGGAGGTATGGTGATGTATGAACCCGCGATATTGGATGAACTATTAAAACAATGCAAAAAAAATAACTGTATCACCATTGCCGATGAGGTGATGACCGGGTTCGGGCGAACGGGAAAACTTTTTGCCTGCGATTACCTCACCGAACGCCCAGATATTATCTGCCTGTCCAAAGGGATAACGGGGGGTTTTATGCCGCTTGGAGTAACCGCATGCTCCAATCGAATTTTCAATGGTTTTGTATCAGACGATAAAATCAAAACTTTTTATCACGGTCATTCCTATACCGCTAACCCACTTGCCTGCGCTGCCGCCATTGCGAGTTTCGACTTGCTCGAAAAGAAACATACAGCCAAACAAATCGCAATGATTTCAACATTTTTTGAGCGGATGAAAAGGCGTTTTAAAAGCCATGCCGCCCTGAAAGATTGCCGGAATATGGGTACCATATTCGCAATGGAAATAAGAACTGCCGAAAGCACTTCATACCTTAACCCGGTTTCGGAACAGCTTACCGCCTTTTATCTCGAACGCGGTGTAATGGTTCGTCCGCTTGGAAACGTACTCTACTTTCTCCCCCCCTACCCTATCTCGAAAACCGAATTGAATTATATTGAAAAAATTACTGCCGAAATGCTCTCAAATTTCAGCAAAGAAATGGTTAAATCCGGAAACGGAAAACAGCGTATAAAAAGAAAAACCAGGTGAAAGCAGTATTCAGTTTTATATGGAAATGGATAAAACGTGGCGTTATCGCCTTTTTTGCCTTAAGCATCTTTTCCGTTCTTGTTTATCGCTTTGTTCCCGTTTACATAACCCCATTGATGCTGTTGCGTAGTGCATCGCAACTTATACACGGTGAACATGTAAGAATAAAGAAGACATGGGAGCCGCTTGATAAAATATCGCCAAACCTTGAATTAGCCGTATTCTGCTCCGAAGACCAGGACTTTTTCAGCCACCATGGTTTTAATTTTGAGGCGATAAAGTCGGCGTGGAAGCATGATGAACGAAGTAAGAGGTTACGGGGAGCAAGCACCATTAGCCAGCAAACAGCGAAGAACGTTTTTCTTACTGCAAACCGAAGCTGGCTACGAAAAGGGTTTGAAGCGTATTTTACCGTATTGATTGAGTTCATCTGGGGGAAAAGAAGAATCATGGAAGTGTATCTGAACGTTGTGGAACTCGGCAAAGGCATTTACGGAGCCGAAGCCGCTTCGGAGTTTTATTTTTCAAAACATGCCAAAGAACTTACTCCCGCCGAAGCCGCATCGCTGGCTGCAATATTGCCCGACCCGCTAAAATGGTCACCTGTAAACTCCGGACCATACGTAACAGAGCGCCGCCAATGGATACTTGACCAGATGGCGAACTACGGACAGATACCCGTAAAATAAGTTGTTATGGGGTTATTACACTCCTTCTTTTACCTCCAGAAGAGCTATATTCTCTATATGCGACGTGTGCGGAAACATGTCAACCGGCTGTATTTTCTTTACCGCATATTTTCCGGCGAGCAGACCTACGTCTCTTGCCTGTGTTGACGGGTTACAACTTATATATACTATTTTTTGCGGGACGATTTTTAATAAGTCGCCTACTACATCGGGGTGCATGCCCGCACGGGGCGGGTCCGTAATAACCGTTTGCGGAATACCGTGGTGTCTGAAAGTATCTTCATTCAACATATAGAGCATGTCACCCGTAATAAATTCCGCATTGGTTATTCCATTCAATTCTGCATTACTCCTCGCATCGGCAACCGCCTGCTTTACACTTTCTATTCCTACCACCCGCTTTACCTTGCCCGCAATAAATTGAGCGATGGCGCCGCAACCGGAGTATAAATCATATACTGTTTCGTCGCCGCGAAAGACGGCTAAACGACTTGCCGCAGCATAGAGTTTGTTTGCCTGTGGCGTATTTGTCTGGAAGAAGGATTGCGGGGATATACGAAAAACAAGTTCGCCATTCCCCGCTGATGGCTTCGCTGAACGTTCAGGAATCAGCTTTTCGGTGATGTAACCGCTGCCCGAAAAAGTTACCATCTCAAGGTCGTACATACTATCATTTTTCTTAGTGTTTATTGCATATACAATCGTAGTAATAACGGGGAAACTTTTATGTATAAAATTTAGTAATTTTTCCCTGTTCCGCCTTTCATCCCTGCCGAAAACCACCACAACCATTACCTCGCCTGTAGAACTTGTGCGTATCATCATGCTTCGTAAAAAGCCCTCCTGTCCGCGCAAGTCGAAGAATGACATACCTTCCTTCTCGGCAAATGTCCGTACCGCCAGCCGTATACTGTTAGAAGGTTCCGGTTGTAAATAGCATTCGTGAATATCGATAACCTTGTCAAAAAGTTTAGGTACATGAAACCCTAACGCCGGTGTTCCGAAGTTCTTTTTCTGTTCCATCTCCTCGCGGGTAAGCCACCTTTTAGATGAAAAGGCAAACTCAAGTTTATTTCGGTAATGGTAAATGTTCTCGGAGCCGATAATTGGCAATGGCTCCTCCACGGTTACGCCGGCTATGCGCTTAAATGCTTCAGTTACCTGCCTTTGCTTAAGTTCCAGCTGGGCTTTGTAATGGAGGTTTTGCCAACTGCATCCGCCGCATATTCCAAAATGGGTGCAAACCGGTTGAATCCGGTACGGTGATGGCTTTTTTATTGCAATCAGCTTACCTTCGGCGTGTTTTTTCTTTATTCTTGTAATCTCTATATCGGCAACATCACCGGGAACAAGACCGCGTACAAAAACAACCCTGCCCCCTGAACGCACAACTGCTTTGCCTTCGTCGCTTATGTCATACGCTTCTGCATTTTCAACCATCTCCTTTAACATAGTCCAAAAATTGTAAATATTATCATCCGGCAAATGTAGCGAATGTATTCTGTTGCATCCGACTATGTTAGTTGACGTTTACAAATATCGTAGATGAATGCCCCCGAACATCGTGCACAACACCTGATACCAGCAGGAAAAAGATTTGACATTGTAATTCCCATTGTGCTTATCACCACGTTCTTTGAAATAGTTTATATCCAAAAACGAACCTACTTGGGTAAAGATGTATTTACCTATGTTAATACAGGCAATTCAACTCAATTATACTGAAATCGTTTAAGCCCGATTATCCCGGAAAATGCTTTACTGACAATATTTTTATAAAGCTATTATATTTGTCTTTAGGACGCTAATGGAAAAATCTAACTGATACTTTCGGCGCTATTGCCTTCTCTACTTCCGCAATTTTTCTGTATTCACTAATATAAACCTTCTTACGGAAATAATTTTCTGCCAATTCCTTCATGCGCTGTCTTTCGGCAGCACCGGTTCGCTTCAGCACACTCCAGTCGATAGCGCTATACAAATGTCCGCAATTTTTCTCGGTAACAAATTTACTATAATCACCCACATTATCCGAGATTATTACTGGAAGTCCGGCAAGGAGATACTCTGCGAACTTCACGGGCGAACTGACTCTATTAGTAACAGTATCATCACGGTATAACAGTCCATAATCGGCTGCATTTAGATAAGTTGGTACGGCGCCCGGTTTCACCCAAGTTCTGATAATCCTGTCGGGGAAGAGAGTGAAAAAATCGTTGTCGCAGTTATCTCTTGAAAGAAGCAAGAGCTTCAGTGACCTGTTTATTGAAAAAGCTCCTTTCAAAATAGAATAAAGCCGTTCCATCGATTGCCATCCAGCCGCAGATCCTGAAAAAACAAGCAACACTTCTGACTCCTTGACTCCAAGTTCGCTCCTTCGCTTTTTATTATCCTCCAATAAATCCAAATCGCTGTCTGTTGTACATGGTATTATAACATAGTCCTTCCCGTTATACCCGTATTCAGTTTTCCAATACTGAACAAGTTGTTTGGAAACTGCAATCCTGAAATCAGCTCCGAAAAGGGCTTTCCGCTCAAGTTCTGTTATTTCCCTTACAATTTCAGACGATTCACCGCTCATATATTCTTTCCATTCAGCCGAATAGGCGCCTCTCGCATCAAAGATAACTGATGATATTTTACAACATTTCTGCGCCAGTAAAGTTGAAAAAACGCCCCTGGTTATGGCTCCCTGTCGTTTTCTAAAGACCATTAAAAGATTCAGTAATAGTTGATTCCTTTTCCAATTTTTAATACCGGGAAATAATGGCAATACCGTTGAATGAGCGAAAGTTCTTCTAATCTCCTTTCGGTCTTTAAAATAGTTTCTTATAGAAACAAAAGCGACTAACTCTATCTCTTCTTCGAGCGAATCCCCAAAAAAACGACAAACATCAATTACCTGGCTCCGGTATATACCGCTAAAAGAATCGTTATAGGTGATGAAAAGCATCTGTATTACACGTGGTAAATTGTTATTTTCTTCTTATCCCACATTTAACATCTTCATAAAATCAGTTTCGATGTCAAATCGATGAAAAGCAGAGTTCATCCACAATTGGAAAACATTGAGATTATGGCGAGAAAGCATTTTAGGGTGGGCTATGAACTGCATATAGGGGTTGCTCTTCAAATATTTCAAATAAGCGTGAAGTTTGGCGCGAGTTAGCAGTTCAATAGCTGCCATCTCACCCTGTTGCATATTAGTTTCATTATTACCCTGAAGTTTATTGCTTTGATATTTTCCTTCTGGTGCACCCTTTCCATCACCAGTTCCCCTGTCATTCATAATCCACAGATATTTTAGTAATAATCTGTTAAGATATTCATTTATAATCGGTAACTTTACTTTACTAATAGGAAATTCGGCGAACTCACCCCTGTTATCCTTCATAAGATTGCCTGAAAACGGGTATGGGGTACAGTTCTCTATTTTAGAAAAGTCGTTTATTATTCCATACTTTCTGAAAAATGGTTCAAAGTCGGAAAATGGCTCTATTGACCACCCTCCGGCGCGATAGCCCGTTGGGCGATAATCGGGTTGTATGGGTACAATTATCTCATTAAGTATTGCAACAGAACTACTGAAAAGAAACTCCCTTTCTTCCATATTCAACGAATGGAAGTGGTATTTAGAATAATCGGTGAGTCGCCATTGGTTTACGTCTTCAAGATAACAGGCGTTTAGCCAGTGGGGATGCAGGTGCGGAAACAGGTAATGCCCTGCCTTTACCAATTCTCTGATTTGCGAAACGACATTATAAAAATCTGTCTCCGCCTTTTTAGAGCGACTGCTTATTTCCTTAAGTTTTATTAGCCATGTGGTATCAATAAAGAAGACCGCCCTGACCTTATAGCGCCCTAATATCCTGATTAATTCGGATACAGGTTTTAGAACACAATTGTCCGTACTTCCGCTCTTTGCACCAAGATATAGCTCATAGTCAAAAGAAAAGATAACGTTTCTGCGGGTACTCTTTGTTTTGTTCATTTTTCCCGGATACATGACAGACAAAGGTAAACAGAATTGAGGAAGTTCAGATAATCATTTTCCGCCACAGATTATAGTTATACCTTTGCAGAGTAAAAAAGAATTTATGTTCAAAGCCGGATGGGTAAGCATAGTGGGTAATCCTAATGTGGGTAAGTCAACGCTTGTAAATGCGTTTATAGGCGAAAAACTCTCCATTGTTACCCATAAACCTCAAACTACCAGACGACTGATTACCGCCATAGCCAATGGCTCCGGTTACCAGATAGTTTTTTCGGACACACCCGGTGTTATAAAGCCGCACTACAAAATGCAGGAAGCAATGATGAAATTCGTTGGAGAGGCATTCGAAGATGCTGACCTGATTTTACTTTTAACAGACGTAACTGAAAGCGAGATACAACCGGGGCTAATAAGCAGATTAAAGAAAACTAAAATACCGGTTATTGCGGCGCTCAATAAAATAGATCTTGAAAACCAGGAAACAGTAACAAAAAAAATTGCAGAACTTGAAACGCTCTTAAATCCCAAGGAAATTATCCCTATTTCAGCATTACACGGTTTCGGAGTTGAAGCGCTTAAGCGTATCATATTAAATTACCTGCCCGAAGGCGAACCCTACTTTGATACTGAACAGTTATCCAATTTATCAGAAAGATTCTTTGCCGCCGAGATTCTCCGTGAACAGATAATGTTGCACTATAAACAGGAAATACCCTATTCGGTTGAGGTAGTAATAGAAGAATTTAAAGAATCACCTGAATTCTCTAAAAAAGATATAATTCATATAAGGGCGGTAATCTATGTGAACCGCCAAAGCCAGAAAGGCATTTTGATAGGGAAAGGCGGCATCGCCTTAAAAAGAACGGCTACGGAGGCGCGCAAAAATCTTGAAAAATGGCTTGATAACAAGGTCTTTCTTGAGGTGTTCGTTAAAGTGAAAAAGGACTGGAGAGAGGATGAACGCCAACTCAAAAACTTTGGGTATTTATGATTATTAATTTATAGAAAATGTCTAGAATTGTAGCAATAGTGGGCAGACCTAATGTTGGGAAGTCAACGCTTTTCAACCGACTAACCGGTTCACGCGAAGCGATAGAGGAACATACCCCCGGGGTAACGCGTGACCGTCATTATGGGAGAGTAGAATGGAATGGCGAGCATTTTACAATTATAGATACCGGTGGTTATATTCAAAACAGTGGGGATATTTTTGAATCGGAAATACGCAAACAGGTCAGTTTTGCTATAACAGAAGCCGACCTGATTCTTTTTGTTGTAGATGTAACCGAAGGGCTTACGCCATTTGACGAGTCGGTAGCCGATATGCTGCGCAAAGTGAAGGACAAGCGAAGTAAGGTAATAATGGTAGCCAATAAAGCAGATAATTTCGGGATGGAACACCATACAGGTGAATTTTACGCCCTTGGGCTGGGAGAAATTTATTCGGTCTCCTCGTTGAGCGGCGCCGGAACAGGCGATTTATTAGACAGCATCATTAAAAGTTTGAAAAACAAAGAAGATGATGAGCCTCTGAATAACCTGCCGCAGTTCGCTGTGGTAGGCAGACCGAATGCAGGAAAGTCCTCATTTATTAACGCATTACTTGAGTCCGAAAGACATATTGTCACTCCCTTAGCCGGTACCACACGCGATGCGATAGACACACGTTTTACCCGTTTCGGCTATGACCTGATGCTTATAGATACTGCGGGATTACGTAAAAAAAGCAAGGTGGATGAAGATATCGAATTTTATTCCGTACTGCGCACTGTTAAAGCCATTGAACGTTGCGATATTTGTATCCTCCTAATTGATGCTACACAAGGTTTTGAGGCGCAGGATATGAACATAATCGACCTCGCTATTACCAACCACAAAGGCGTTATTTGTATAGTGAATAAATGGGATTTGGTAGAAAAGGATAATGCTACAAGCCGTGAATTTGAAAAAATAATTAGAAACAAAATGGAGCCGTTCAATGACGTGCCAATCATCTTTACCTCCGTAATGGAAAAACAGCGTCTTCTTAAAGTTCTAGAATCGGCAATGGAGGTTTATCAAAACCGGAAGCAAAAAATTACCACATCCAAACTTAATGACACCTTGCTGCCTCTCATAGCAAACAACCCGCCTCCGGCATTACGCGGCAGATTCGTTAAAATAAAATACATAACCCAACTGCCTCTGCCCTACCCTGCTTTTGCGATGTTCTGCAACCATCCCAAATTCATCCGAGATGACTATAAACGCTATCTTGAAAACCAGATACGCGAGCATTATAATTTCATGGGCGTACCTATGGAAATTTTTTTCCGGGAGAAGTAAATGATGTGACGGGTGAACAATCTTATAAATGAAACCAGCCCCTATCTTTTGCAACATGCCAGAAACCCTGTTGACTGGTTCCCCTGGTGCGATGAAGCATTTATTAAAGCAAAAAAAGAGAACAAACTGGCGCTTATAAGCATCGGTTATTCCGCATGTCACTGGTGTCACGTAATGGAACATGAATCATTTGAAGACATGGGTATTGCCGAACTTATGAACCGCTATTTCGTATGTATAAAAGTTGACCGCGAAGAACGCCCTGATATTGACCAATATTATCTCGGTGCGGTACAGCTCATTTCTGGTACAGGAGGTTGGCCCCTTAATTGTTTTACCCTCCCTGACGGCAAACCTGTATTTGGCGGCACCTACTTTCCCAAAGAAAAGTGGAGGAACGCGCTGATTTATCTCGCCGAAAATTTCAGAAACGCTCCGAAAAGATTTTATGAGGCGGCGGATTCCATTGCAGGTGCAAGGGCAAATATCACCAAAGAGATTAACAGTTTATCCCCTAAGACGAACGATACGGATAAAGAATCAGAAATTGCGGGTTATAATGGCTTACTTGAATCATGGGTATCAAGTATGGTGACCTCATTCGATATGGTAAATGGCGGCACGAGCTATGTACCGAAATTTCCTATGCCTGTAGTGTACGAATTTCTCATGTATTACGCACAACATTTGAAGAAATCCATAGGCGATAGGGAAAATTATGAAAGGATAACAAACCAGGTTTATCTTACTCTGGATAAAATGGCAATGGGCGGAATACATGACCAAATAGGCGGTGGTTTTTCGCGATATTCAACAGATGGTGTATGGAAAGCGCCTCATTTCGAGAAAATGCTTTACGATAACGGACAACTGATGTCGTTATATTCACATGGCTGGCAATGTAACCCTTCTGTATTGTATAAAGAAACTGTGTATGGTATTCACAAATTTGTATCAGGAGAGCTTACCTCTTCTGATGGTGCGTTCTATAGCGCCCTGGATGCTGACTCGGATGGACAGGAAGGTGCATTTTATGTTTGGGAAAAAGAAGAACTCGAAAAATTAACAGGGGACGATTTTCCTTTATTTTCCGCCTACTACAGCATCTCGGAAAAAGATGTATGGGAAGCGGGGAAATATATTTTATTCAGGAAAACAGACGATGAAACATTTTGTAAGAAACATGGTTTAGAAGCAGAATTATTCAGGAAAAAGAAAGATGAATGGGTGAAGCAGCTTTATGTCGCCCGGCAGCATAGAATAGCTCCCGGATTAGATGACAAAGCGCTCGCTTCCTGGAATGGAATAATGCTCAAAGGTTACACCGACTCATATAAGGCATTCGGTGAACCGGAATTTCTGCGCATGGCATTGAAGAACGCTGCATTTATATCTGAAAAGTTCATCACACCGGATGGATCGATGAGAAGAAGTTACAAAAACGGCATTACAAAAATCAGCGCTTTCTTGGATGATTATGCCTTTGTTGCAGATGCGTTTTTAGGTCTCTACCAATGTACCTTTGATGAACATTGGCTTAATATCTGCCGGCAACTAACGGAGTATGCCCT
>JAKAOA010000164.1 GCA_021823405.1 Bacteroidota bacterium
AAGAGGATACAAATTCATGGGTGCCCCAGGTTGGTACTTTCCCTTTGGTTGAAGTGCCAACAGGAAATACTGATAAAGGACTTGGCTACGGCAGTTACCAGTTTTACATTCCTGTTTGGATTCAGAAAACCATAGGTAAATGGACTACTTACGGCGGTGGCGGATATTGGATAAACGAAGGTACAGGTAACAAAAATTCGGGATTTATAGGATGGATGGCACAATATCAATTTATAAAACAGGTAAGCGTAGGGGCTGAATTATATTATGTTACGGCAAATCAGGTTGGCGGAGAGAATGAATTTGATTTTAATATCGGTTCAGTGATTGATTTTACGGAACATCATCACTTGTTGATTTCCGCTGGCAGAAGCATAACCGGAAGCACTGCATTTCAATGGTATTTTGGTTACCAGCTTACTATTTAAACAATTTTTAAAATCTTCGTAAACATGTTCAGGAAGCTTATTTCTACCGAACCTTCAAAAGGCAATATTTTAATACGCCTTATGGTGGGAGGAATATTTTTTACCGAAGGGCTTTTAAAATTAATGTATCCTGCATTATTAGGGGCAGGGCGTTTTGCTCACATTGGCATACCTAACCCGGCCTTTTTCGGTCCATTTGTAGGATATGTTGAAACTGTATTCGGGTTCCTTGTTGCGGTTGGCTTTGCAACACGCATCGCTGCCATTCCACTTTTAATTGATATTATGACGGCACTATATGCAACAAAACTCCCGATACTTTTGCAACAAGGCGTTTTGGCTGTTATACATGAAGCAAGAACTGATTTATCAATGTTCCTGGGATTAATATTTCTATTGATTTCAGGCGGCGGTTTATGGTCATTGGATGACCGTATGACAAAACGATGGAAGCAAGAGGCAAAATAAAGAACCTTAAAGAGGTTGCTGGTGTATTTCTGAAACTCGGCTTTGTTGCGTTCGGAGGGCCTGCCGCTCATATTGCTATGATGGAGAAAGAGATTGTTCAGAAACGGCAATGGATGACTCATGAAACATTTTTAGATTACTTAGGGGCTACCCACCTAATACCTGGGCCTAATTCAACCCAGGTAGTTATTCACAGCGGCTATCATCGTGCGGGGTGGTTGGGATTATGGCTTTCCGGTATATGTTTTATTCTTCCCGCCTTTTTAATCACCGGAATACTGGCATGGTTTTATAAACAATATGGTAGCCTTCCTGTTGTCAGGCCAGTTCTTTATGGCATTGAACCAGCTGTGATAGCTATTATTCTTGATGCTGTATTTAAATTCGGCAAAAAAGCATATAAAAACCTACAATTGGGCATCATAGGTGTTTTAACGTTAGCAGGTTTCTTATGCGGTTTGAATGTTGCATTACTTGTTTTGAGTGCTGGCATAATCGGCACACTTGTTTTTACAGTTAAATCAAAATATGTTAAAATATTGTTTCCCTTTTTGCTTATATCTTCTTCCAGCCAGATTACCTCGTATTCGGTTTCTAAATTATTTTTTATTTTCCTTAAAATAGGCGCAATATTATTCGGAAGCGGGTATGTATTGTTTGCATACCTCGACGGGGATTTGGTTCAAAAGCTGCATTGGCTTTCCATGCAACAGCTAACGGATGCTGTTGCAGTGGGGCAGTTTACTCCCGGCCCTGTTTTATCAACTGCAACATTTATCGGTTACCAGATTAGTGGAATAACAGGCGCATTACTTGCTACCATTGGTATTTTCTTGCCCTCTTTTGTTTTTGTATGGATACTTAGCCCTATTGTGCCGAAATTACGGAAATCTAAATCAGCATCGTACTTCCTTGACAGTATTAATATAGCTTCCGTTGCTGTTATGCTTGGGGTAACAATAGAAATGGGGCACACTATTTTAATTGACTGGGAAACATGGCTAATAGCTCTTCTTGGTTTTATATGCGTATATGGTATGAAAAAGATTAGCCCTGTCTGGCTAATTATTGGAGGAGCGGCACTTGGGTATATTTTTTCATTTATTTTATAAAACAAAAATAACTATTTTATGTAGCCTGAAAAATAATATCTAACCACTAAAGTTATTGGAAATAAGTAACTTATGGAATTGATAAAAATTATATCAAACCGAAAAGTAGCTGAAAATAAAAGACTTACACTTTTTGTACCCGGGGCGGGACTTGAACCCGCACAATCGCAATGATTACAGGATTTTAAGTCCTGCGTGTCTACCAATTCCACCACCCGGGCAATCAAGAATAGTTATAAATTAATGATGAATCGGGATGAGCGAAAGACGGGTCTCGAACCCGCGACCTCAACCTTGGCAAGGTTGCGCTCTACCAACTGAGCTACTTTCGCTTGATACATAATGTCAAATAACGGCATTTCAGGGGTGCAAATATAAATTTAATCTGTTATCATGCCGTCTCTCATCGTCAACTTCCTGTCTGCCATAGCGGCAAGTTCCTCGTTGTGAGTAACAATTACAAAGGTCTGCCCGAATTTTTCACGAAGCGAAAAGAAGAGTTTATGCAGTTCTCTTGCGTTGGCGGAATCTAGATTACCGGAGGGTTCGTCGGCGAAAATTACCGAAGGGCTGTTGATGAGCGCTCTGGCTACCGCCACGCGTTGTTGTTCGCCGCCCGAAAGGGCTGATGGCTTATGTTCCAGCCGCTCACTTAATCCTAGCAGTTCAAGTAATTCTTTGGCTTTCCTTTTCACCTCTTGTGAATTTATTTTTGCTATGTAACCCGGCATACATACGTTTTCAAGGGCGGTAAATTCGGGAAGAAGGTAATGGAACTGGAAAACAAAGCCCACTTGCCTGCTTCTGAACCGCGATAACTCTTTGTCTTTAAGAGAATGTACCGAGACATTATTGATCTCTATTTCGCCTTTATCCGCCCTGTCAAGCGTTCCCAGTATTTGCAGCAATGTGGTTTTGCCTGCGCCTGATGCGCCCACGATTGACACCACTTCCGTCTTCTTTATTTCAAGGTCTATCCCCTTCAGTACATTAAGGTTGCCATAAGATTTGTATATTCCACGGGCAATTATCATCCGACTATGAATCGCCTTTTATGATAAGCGAACGCAGTGATTTTATTTTCTCGTTTAGGGCGTTAAACGAGTCCTGTTCATGCGTTCCGGGCTGTAACTGTTCAAATGCATCATTAATATCCTTTACCGATCCTGCAAGTTGACTGCAAAAGGATGATGAGTTTACACTGTTCAACAGATCCAAAAGTTTTCCTGAATATTGTTGTTGTTTGTATAATACATTTAATAGCTTTGTTCTATCGGAACTGTCGGTAATAGTCGAAAAACTCTGGCAGGTAAGATAAGTTCCCTCTATCCAGCCCCCCACCAGTACCAATACTTCGGAAGCCGTGCGTTGGTTCTGTTTCAGGGTTTGGTCTATCACTTTGTAACCCTGATATACTATACTTTTTAGTGAATCTTTATTGTTCTTATTATTTTCGGAGCGAACTATCATCTCTTCGGTAAAATCTATTGGAATGCCAATATCGTCAGCCAAAATTTTTGCATTTTTCAGGTATTTACCTACATCCTGGAATTGTTCGAGAGAAATTACATACGCAAGGTCGGCTCCATAAACGCCTAAATTGACCGATTGCGCATTACTTTCGGTATAAAGATTCACATTGTCAGGTGCATTGGCAATATCCGCCACATACCTTGCATGTATGCTGTTAAGAGTATCAATAATGCCTCCCGGAAAAGGTATCTCGCTAATCAGTCCCGATATATGACTGACACCGCTATCCTGAACGCTTCCATTCATCTTTACAGCCGAATTTCCGCCACCATGGTCGCATGCCTCAAAAAGAAGAGTAGAAAACGCCACAATATATAATTTCTGAATGGTCATTCCGGATGATATTTTGCCAAAGATAGAAAAATATATTTATCGTTAAACATTTTATTTTGTAAGAGGTGTCCCCTATGGGTTTACGGTTTCTTATAACCTGCCTATTACAGCGTTAATCTTGAATCGTCTTAACCTTGTCATTTCCTTAAATGGTAACGGCTGTAGTCACTAATCCCGAAACTAATATTTTAACGTCGGTAACAAAAAATGTACAGGCAATAAAATGTTTTTATCTTTGTATTCCAAGAAGTGTATAAAATATGAGTGAAAGGATACTACGGGCATTGATGCAGTTGTTTGCCATTCTGGCAAAAGCTGAATCAGGCGAAAATAAAAAAGGCAGCGAAATAGTCCAGTCATTCCTGAAAGAACAATTGAATCAGGAGTTGGTTGAACAATATCTTGTTTTATATGAACAATACAGGGAGGAACTGCATCAAACCACGAAGAGAAAAGACGGAAGCGAGAAAAAGCTATCGCTTAATTCCGTTAAGGTATTACGTATTTGCAGCGATATAAATAAGGAGCTCGCGCAGAAGCAGAAGGTAGTTGTTCTTATCCGTCTGATTGAATTTGTAAATTCCGAGTCCGGGATTTCCGAACAGGAGATGGAATTTATTTCTACCGTATCAGAGAGTTTTAATATTCAGCAGGAAGAGTTTACCTGTATTAAGGAATTTACCGAATCGCCGGAAGGAAGACCTAAGGACTCCTCGCGGCTTTTGGTGATTGACGCTCGTCATGAATCCCCCAAAAATATTGCGAGACATATCTACTGCGAGGATTTGGAAGGAGAACTTTCCATATTGCATATTCCCAGCGTGAATATGTATATATTCCGTTATCTGGGCAGCGCTACCATGTATCTGAACGGTCAGGTGATAAAACCCTCTAAGGTAAATGTTCTGAACCAAGGTGCATCGGAGATCGGAA
>JAKAOA010000040.1 GCA_021823405.1 Bacteroidota bacterium
GATCTATACCCGGAACGCTTTCCGTTCTGTATAACAAAAGGCGGCTAACAGGCGCATCCCCTAGCAATAGCAGGGCTGTATTAGATTCTTCCTGCTATAAAGTAAATGAAGCCGGAAGTATTCTGATTATCAACAGAAAAAAACTTAAAACCCTTGGTATAGCCCCCGATTCCTTATATTGCAGCTACAAGGTTTTTCCTTATAATTTCTCACAAGTTCTTCAGCATAAAAGCAGCAATGTAGTTCACCCGTCTCTGTATCATGGCGAGCAGGCGTATGTCTATCAGGCAAACCCGCAGGAGACCGGTTCCGGCGACCCTTTTAACCTTGGTACGCTCTCAAAGAGCGGCAGTATATCGCGTGGTATTACCTTCGGAAACAATCAGAACCTGAACATTAACTCCAATCTGAACCTGCAACTGGAAGGCAAACTGACAAACGACCTGAATGTGATGGTGGCTGCAACTGATAACAATCTGCCGATACAGCCGCAGGGTAATGCCGCCCAGTTGCAGGACTTTGATAAGGTTTTTATAAAACTGTACAATCACAACAATAGTTTGATTGCCGGCGATTTTGAGACGCAAAATCCGGGCGACGACTATTTTATGAGATTCAATAAAAAAGCGGAAGGGGGATTGTATTCAACGCAGTTTGTCGCTAAGCAGAATGCCGACAGCAACAAAAGGGGAATAATGAGCGTAACCGCAGGCGTAGGCATATCAAAAGGCGAATTTGCCGAAAACAACATCAAGCCCATTGACGGAAACCTTGGTCCCTACCTGCTCACAGGCGCTAACGGGGAAACCTATATATTCATATTATCCGGAACCGAAAGGGTGTTTCTTGATGGTGTTCAGATGCAACGCGGGCAGGATAAGGATTACGTTATCGACTATAATACCGCCCAGCTTACCTTCACCCCCAATCACCTTATTACCGCAACCTCCATTATTACTGTTGATTTTCAGTACAGCGATTTGAGTTATGAACGGTCGCTCATCTTCGCCGGCACGGAATATCACGATGATAAACTGACGACACGGCTTAATATTTATTCCGAGCAAGATGCCAAATACCAGCAGCTGAACCAATCGCTCTCGCCTGCCCAGGAGCAGTTCCTGGCATCCATAGGCGGCAATATACAGAATGCAGTTGTTTCCGGCGCCAAGGATACTGCGTTCAACAATACGGAGGTTTTTTACCGCAAGGTAGATACAACAGTCGGGGCGGTTACCGACTCCGTATTCGTCTATTGTATAGATTCTATTATTACCATACCTAAATCCTTAACAACCCACTTTCTGGTAGGTTTTTCACAGGTAAACCAGGGGCAGGGCGATTATGTGCAGGTGCAGTCAGCAGCCAACGGCAATGTTTACGCATGGAAAGCGCCTGTGAACGGGGTGCATCAGGGTAATTACATACCGAATGTGCTGTTAATAACGCCTAAGAAAAAGCAGATGGTAACCGCAGGGTTTGATTACAAACTCGCAAAACACACTTCTATCAGCGTGGAGGGCGCGCTTACGAATAACGATGTGAATGAATTTTCTACCTTCGGTAAGGCACAGGATGTCGGCTATGCCGGTACATTTGCATTCCATAATGTCGCCTTTCTGACCGACAGTACGAAAGAAAATAAGGGTAACGTATGGCGGCTGCAAACCAATTTGAGTTACGAAGGGGTACAGCAGGATTTTTCACCTATAGAGCGATACCGTTCAGTTATTTTCGACCAGCAGTGGAACCGTACCAGCGACACCATCTTCGGAAATCAAAACCTTTTTGACGGCAACTTTATTTTTGGCAACAAACTGAACTTTATTAACTACGACTTTCAGGCGTTTTTGGAAGGATCCGACTATAGCGGCGTCAGGCAGACGGTTTCACTGAAAATTAACCAGGCGGGTTTCACCACCATAGCCAACGGCTCGCTTATGCAGTCCACCGCTACTGCCAATACAAGCGATTACTATACCGAACTGGCTACCATATCGCATAAAGTATTCCATTGGATTGCAGGCGCCGGCGAGAGCACTCAAAAAGACCTTTTCCGTTCACGCGCCCCGGGCGACAGCATCATAAATACAAACTCCACCCTGTTCGAACAGGCGAACAATTACCAGTTTTACCAGTGGAACGCTTTTATCAAAACACCCGATACCGCTAAGACGACCTATGGTATCAACTACTCCGAGCGCACCGACTACGGAGCGGATGTTACGCGAAATGAAATGCTTAAGTCGCTTTTTACAAAAAATCTCTCCTTCGACGCCGATTTCAGGAAGAATCCGAACAGCCGCTTTAAAGCCAATGTAACTTATCACACGATGCAGGTGCTCACATCCGATTCGATTGTGGCAGGCGGTCAAACTCCTGTAAATGCACTTATCGGACAGGCGCAATACGACCTTAATCTGCTTCATGGGTTTATTACGAGCAGCACCTTTTACGAAGCAGGTTCCGGACTACAACCGCTTACTACCTATACTTATGTGCAGGTGCCGGCAGGAACAGGGGTATATGCCTGGACCGACTTCAACCACGATGGTATAAAGGAACTGAACGAGTTCTATGTCTCCCCATTCCCCGACCTGGCTGACTATATCCGCGTATATACTCCTACCACACAATTTATAAAGGTATATACGAGCGGATTTACCGAAACTTTCAATATGAAACCCGCCGCCCTCCGGTTCTCCAAGAAGGATTTTATTCATAAACTTATCGGAGAGTTCTCGGAACAGTTAGCCATTCACATGGATAAGCAGACAACCGCTTCAAATCCTTTCGACTCCTATAATCCATTCATGCAGCGCGCTAATGATACCAATGTAAAGGGGCTGAATTCTTCCATACGCAATACCGTTTTTTTCGACCAGTTTAATCCAAAGTTCGGCGCCGACTATACATACAGCGATAACTCCAACGTAACCGTTCTGGAAGAGACAGGCGAGCAGAGCAGGCAGAATTATTATCAGCAGTTGCATGTGCGCATTAACTTTACTCCGAAATGGATGCTGGAAGGCACAGGTAAAACAGGCGATGACATTGGCTATTCGCAGCTCTTCAGCGCCGACGATTTCTTCATCTATTTTAACGACCTTCAGCCCAAATTCACCTACCAGCCCAATACCAGCTTCCGACTGGCTATACTATATGACTATAACGACAAATTGAACGCCCCTACCGAAGGCGGTAGCAACTGCATACAGGAGAACTACGGAGCCGAAATGAAATACAATGTGCTTAAAAGAGGCAGCTTAACCGCCGCATTCAACTATATAAAGATAAACTACGACGGCCAAGCCGATTCGCCCCTGGGCTATGAGATGCTTCAGGGGCTTAATACTGGCAACAACTATACATGGACCATCTCTTATCAGTGCAACCTCTCTGCCAATATTCAGTTAAGCGTTGCATATAGCGGTCGCCAGAGCCAGGGATCGCCCATAGTAAATACAGGTACCGCACAGGTGAGGGCGTTCTTTTAATTATAAATAATCATTCTCCGGTAGTCGGGTTTTTGCTAATATTGTAGGCACAAATAATTTGCCGGTTCATGAGAAACTTTTTTGCATCGCTGTTCGGCGCCCTTATCGGAATATTCCTCGCCTTCTTCCTTGTTTTTATAATAGTAGTAGGCATTGTCACCAATGCGGTACGCTCGGTTAAGGAAGAAAAGATAACGGCGGTTACCACCCCGTCGGTGCTCGAAATACGGCTGAACCATATAATAAATGAACGAACCCAACCCAAGCCATTTAACCTGCGCCTGCCGGATGATGACGAACGGCTTGAAGAAACATCGGGCTTAAACGATATTCTGGCAGATATCAAACATGCCGCAAAAGACAGGGAGATAAAAGGAATTTTTCTCAACCTGTCCGATATACAGGCGGGGTTCGCAACAATAGAAGCGATACGGAGGGGACTTGAAAAATTCAAAAATACCGGAAAGTTCATTATAGCATACAGCATGAACTACAGCCAGAAGTCGTACTACCTCGCCACAGTAGCCGACAAGGTTTACCTACACCCCGGCGGGAATATTATGTGGAAAGGACTTGGCGCCCAAATCATGTTTTATAAAAAGGCGCTCGATAAACTCGGAATACAGATGCAGGTATTCCGTCACGGCAGATACAAAAGTTTTGTAGAACCGTTCATCCTCGATAAAATGAGCCCCGACAACCGTCTTCAGACACGGGCGTTTATTACCTCCATCTGGAATGATTTACTTGATGCCATCGGTTCATCACGGCACATTGAAACCAATAAACTTAACGTAATGGCTGACAGTTTGACCATACGCAATGCCGAGGCAGCCGAGGAGCATCATTTTGTAGATACCTTGTACTATGCCGACCAGATACTCGATAAATTGAGGGAGAAACTTGGCGTAAAGCCCGACAGGGCGATACCAGCCATCGGATTGGATAACTACCGGCAAACCTTTACTTTGCCCGAAGACGAGGACTCAAAGATTGCAGTAATCTATGCCGCCGGAGATATACAGAACGGCTATGGAGACGACCAGAACATAGGCGCCCTGCGGCTGTCGCAGGCAATACGCGAAGCCCGCTTAGATAAAGATGTTAAGGCAATAGTATTCCGCGTGAACTCACCCGGCGGCGATGCCCTCGCTTCCGAAGTGATTTGGCGAGAAGTTGACCTTGCTGCAAAAGCCAAACCTGTAGTAGTATCCATGGGCGATTATGCCGCATCGGGAGGGTATGAAATATCCTGCGCCGCTACAGAAATAGTAGCCGAACCAACCACCATTACCGGCTCCATAGGCGTATTCGGACTGCTGCCGAATGCCGGCGGGTTATTGAGCGACAAACTTGGAATAACCGTTGACACAGTCGGAACCAACACACATTCAACAGCGCCTTCGCTCTTTTATCCGCTCACCTCCGCCGAAGGAGCAGTGGTACAAGCGGAGATAGAAGATATTTACACCAAATTCGTGTCGCGGGTTGCAGCCGGCAGAAAGATGACCTTTGCACAAGTGGACAGTATCGGGCAGGGAAGGGTTTGGACAGGCAGGCAAGCCATACACATAGGGCTCGCCGACACACTCGGCGATATAAATACCGCCTTGAATATAGCAGCCCGCAAAGCAGGCATTACAAAATACAGCATAGAGGAAATGCCCTCCCTATATAACCCCCTGCGCAAACTATTGGAGCGCTTTGGGGTGGATGCCGAAGCCCGTTTAATGCGCGCCGAACTGGGTAACCTTTATGAACCTGTGCAGGAGTTAGGCAATGTTGCAAAGACAAAGGGAATTCAGGCAAGATTACCATATAATTATATAATTGAATAAATATTAAGCCATATTTGCCCACTGGCAACTGTTAAATAACAAATAAAAACAAAATCAAATAACCAAAAACTAATGAAGCCACTTGTAGGAATATTAATGGGAAGCGCATCAGACCTTCCGCTGATGAAAGAAGCAGCCGCAGTACTCGAAAGTTTCGAGATACCCTTTGAGATCAACGTCTATTCAGCACACCGCACACCGGCAAAAACGCTGGAATATGCGCAAAATGCGGCAGCCAGAGGATTAAAAGTAATGATAGCAGGCGCGGGCGGAGCCGCGCATCTGCCGGGGGTTGTCGCCGCACTCACTCATCTGCCTGTGATAGGCGTGCCTGTTAAGTCATCCAATTCAATGGATGGTTGGGATTCGGTTCTATCCATTTTGCAGATGCCCGCCGGAGTGCCTGTTGCCACCGTTGCCCTAAACGGCGCACAGAACGCAGGAATACTCGCCGCACAAATCATTGCCACAGGCGATGCCGCCCTCGCAAGAAAAGTAGCCGACTATAAGGAAAAACTGAAAGAAAAGATTGCCAAATCGAACGAGGAAGTGAAGAAAACGGATTTTAAATTTCAGGTGAAATAACCATGTATTTAAACGTTCCTGAAACTCCGCTGTTCCATTTTTTAAGCATTTCACATTAATCAAAGTAGTTCATTTAGGCGCCCCGTGCCGTGAATCATTATGCGGTTTTATTCTTCGGTTAATTTAAACAATAGCGGAACAAATACTGCCCATATCTCCATTCCCGTTCAGACGGCAGGTCTTATTTTTTTTGGAATCCTCTTTTATTTCTGCAAGCGGTTCGCATTGGAAAGAATACTTTCGTTCGATGCAGCGTACTATATGTTTCAGTTCATGCATAGTGGCAAACCGTTTGCAGGTCCTGCCCGTTATGGCGACTATCTACCCGAATTGCTACCATTATTCGCCTTTAAACAAGGCATGTCGCTTCGCACCATCATTATCCTTTACTCCGTAAGTTTTATAATAATCCACTATATCTTTTTCCTGATAGCCACTTTAGTCCTTAAGAACAACGGAGCAGGAATTGCCATGATGCTCGCCTCCTGTTTGTCCTACTACCATGCCTTTTATGTGCCTATGCTACAGTTGAGCGAGGCGATAATTGCCGCCATACTACTTTGGGCGTTAATACATCCTGAAACACCCTACCGTTCTCTAAGGCAGCGAGTCGGATATACTGCAGCCGCCTTGGCAGTTATTGCTTATATATCATTTACTCACCCGCTTGGAATCGTGGCAGTGGTATTTGTAATAGGAATGGAACTGATTGGAGCCAAGCGATACAGCGATTATCTGTTATGGGCGTTACTTGTAACCGGCATAGTATGGATGCTGCTCAAAAGTAACGTCTTCTTTAAGGAAGCTTACGACCAGAAACAGGTTATTCCATTCCATGAGATGATAAGCAACTTATCAGGGTGGAGGAATTGGCCCAGTACGCAATTTGTATTAGGTTTTACGCGGGTTCACTTTCGTAGTTTACGGTGGCTCGCACTTGTATGCCTTATATTCAGCATCCGGAAGGGAATATTGTTCACTCTATTCCTTCTCGCATCGGTCGCGGGCTTTACATTCCTGTTACTTGCCAACTACCGGCACGGAACAGGATTTATCGTATATGAATATTATTATGTGATGTACGGCTTTTTTATAGGGCTTGTCTTTGTGTTTCTCTTTTATCATCCGAGCCGAAAGGTTCTTATTTTGCTTATCGCCGTACCTTTTATTTATGCCGGATTGAAACGGTTATACAGGGCGCATTTGCAGTATTCAGACCGGATTGCTTACGTGGACAGAATTGTACGTCAGGCGCATCGCAACGGCGGAAAAAAGTTTATTGTGGATTCAAAATGTTATCCCTCCGATTATGCCATGACTTCATGGAACTTTGCCTTTGAAACGCTTTTCTATTCATCGCTCAACGGTCCCGATTCATCAGTTACCGTTTTTATAAAGACCCCCGAATTAGCCAAATTGTGCGACTCGGCGCGTAACCTGTCCAATATCTTTCTCGGCGTTTATTTCTGCCCCCTCTGGTTCTCGACCGAAGATTTACCTGACCGATATTTCCGTTTGCCCCCCACCGGCTACCGATACCTTACACATTCACAGGACGATACCTCCTTCCATGAAGATAATTATTCGGCTGATAATTTAAGGATTATACCCATTATGAATACCATACATGCGTATGAACAGGACTGGACTGCAGCTGTACCTGTTGAAATAATAAATACTTCAGGGCATCCGATACCGGCAATACCAAGAAGCAAAAACCCTGTTCTGATAGGATTCCGTCTTGTGGACGCGCATGGCAACACCATCTTCGACGAAGTGTCGAATCCGCTGGAAACCGATATAATAAAGAAAGCGGGATGCGCCATAACGTTATACCTGCCTAAACTGAAGGGTACATTTTATGCAACACCCGATTTACTTACCGAAGGCATGGGGTGGTGGCATATCCCATCACAGCCGGTAAAAATTATCATTGAAGAATAAGGACAGCAGTTCAGTTTATAAAAATAATAACGCTCTAACTGGCTGATATTTTAGAATATAGTTCCTCCACAATTGGAGCAGAAATGGTACAAAGTTAAACTAATTTGCGCTTCAATCTCTCTCTGTTCAAGGAGGGCAGGGTAAGGCGGGTTGTTGATAACAAAGTTAACTATATATATACTATGTATCATATAATGTATATATTTGCATTCTGTAGTTATTAGATATGAGCTAAAAGCGATGAACTATGAGCGGTGAACTATAAGATATAAGCCATGAAAGACAATTATAAGTCAGCAAGTAACAAGTGAAGGAATGATTTTGAGAACAGAAAATAGGGTAAAAAGTTGCATAGCGGGATGTCCGGCAGGCGGTGTATATTTTAAATCAAAGGGTAGATCAGAACATTTTTCAAATGGGCTTTTAACGCAAATTTGGACATTTTTTACCCCGAACCTGTGCAAAACTGTCCAATCGCTATACTGGGTTAATACAATATCAGTGAGAACAGTTTATCTGCCTTTGGGCAAGGTGCGAATAGTGTGAACAGTGAGAACACTAAACAAGAAAAATATGATTATCAGCATAAAAAGTGTTCACACTATGTGTCCAAATTCACAACCTTGTGCCACTTTCAGATGGTATACCAATGGTATACATTAGTATACCCTGTGTATACCATCAACTATAAGATAATCAAGTTATTAATTAAAAAATACATCGAAAAGTGTATACCCACATATAACCTCTTCGGGGATAGATCCGCAGAAACTATCCTCTTACGGCTTACAGCCATCGGGCGAACAGGAAGCAGAAAGGAACGATAGCGTGGCAGCGTGCTTTCCCTTAAACCAATCAAAGGTACTATGACTGCTGAAACCCTATATTTGTAATCTGATGAAAGCTACCAACCCGGAACTCGTTAAGGAATTGAATCACGGCAGCCGTAAAGCGCTGGCACGAGCCATCACCATAGTAGAGAACGAACTGGACGGCTATGAAGAAATATTGCTGAACCTGCCATCGGGTAATGATGTACCGGTAATTGGGATAACCGGACCGCCCGGCGCGGGTAAAAGCACCCTTGTAAACTGCCTGATAAAACAGCTCCTTAACCGGCTTGATGCTTCCTCGCGCGGTATAGGCGTGATAAGCGTAGATCCAAGTTCGCCCGTGCACCGCGGGGCTGTTTTAGGCGACCGTCTCCGAATGAAGGAGCACTTCCTTAACGAGATGGTATTCATCCGTTCGCTTGCCACAAGAGGCGCTTTAGGCGGGCTTTCCGCCAAAACTATTGAAATAACCGAATTGATGAGGGCTTTCGGATTTGGCTTCATTCTTATAGAAACAGTTGGCGTAGGTCAATCGGAATTGGAGATAGCCGGTTTGGCAGATATAACTATACTGGCGCTTACACCTGAATCGGGTGACGATATACAGGTTATGAAGTCGGGGGTGATGGAGATAGCCGATATATTCGTTGTGAATAAATCTGACCGGGAAGGTGCGGAGGAATTTGTGAAAAATTTGGCGCAAATGATGTCGGTTACCCATATCGGAACGCCCGAACAGATAGTAAAGACAATAGCCACACAAAACGAAGGGATAGAAAAACTAATCGAAATCATGCTAAAAATCTTAAAGAAGCAATCGGCTGCTGACGAGAGTTCCCTGCTTGCCGAGAAGGCATACCGGCTTATCCTGAACCGCCAAATGCATGGCATAGATAAAGAAAAACTGAAAACTGAAATTGCTGCGGTGCTTAAAAGAGATAAAAAGCTTAACATTTATCGCTTTGCCAATAATTATTAATATGGACTTGAGGAGATGATATGCAGTTTCATGCAATTGAAAAATGAAAGAAGAAGCAATAATAAAGAACGTTTCCAGGCATATCAAGCTTGATGAAATGGAGAAAAATTACTTTGTTAATCTGCTACACCACCGCATACTTAAAAAGGGCGAAATACTGCTTAAATATGGCGAGGTTTGCAGGTACAATTATTTCGTCATAAACGGGTGCCTGCGTGTTTATTCTGTTGATGAATATGGAACAGAGCACATTATTGCCTTCGCTCCGGCTGACTGGTGGACATCAGAACTTTACAGTTATCTGACAGAAAGCCCTTCGGAAAATATAATAGATACTCTTACCGCGGCAGAACTTTTTGAGATAAAAAAACAGGACATGGAAGAGTTGTTCGTCCGTATTCCCAAATTTGAAAGGTTCTTCAGGATACTCTTTCAGAATGCTATGGTTAACCACCTGAACCGACTTAAACAGGTGTTGAGCATTCCGGCTGAAGAGCGTTATATTCAGTTTATAAAGCAATATCCGTTCATTTTTAATCAAATACCGCTCAAGTACATCGCTTCATTTCTTGGAGTTTCACCCGAGTTTTTAAGCAAGATTCGTAACAAAATCGCTCACTCGTAAGCCAATACAAATATAGGCAAGCACCAATAATTACCGCCGGATAAAGGACAGTAACTGCATAGATGATACGATTAAATTTTGGGCGGGATGAGCGTTTGATTTTCGGACTTCAGCAGCGCTTCCGCAATAAAAATATCCTTTGGTGAAGTTATCTTTATATTTTCCGTATTGCCGTCCACCAGCCGTATCTGCTCCCCCATTGTTTCTACTACAGTGGCATCGTCGGTGAAGGTGTACCTGTATTCCTGTAGGTATGCCTTCTTCAGGATGTCGGAATGGAAGCATTGCGGAGTTTGTATGGCGCAATACCGCGAGCGGTCTAACGCTATATTGCGCGTTGATTCTATTTGCCTGATGGAGTCATTGATAGGCACGGCAGGTATAGCGTTCCCATACATTTCAGCGGCTTTATAAGCGGCAATTATGGTTTTACTGCTTACCAGAGGACGCGCGGCATCATGAACGCCGATAATAGCAGGTTCAGTAATCAGTTCAAGACCATTTTTCACGGAATGAAAACGACTTTCGCCGCTAAAGGCAATCTTGAGGGTTTTATGAAAATTGTGTTCTGTACAAAGCGAATCCCAAAGTGATACCTGTTCTGCAGGTATTACGATAATCACCTCGATAGCAGAGTCGGTTTCGTTGAATTTATCAATAGTATGCATAAGAATCGGACGACCATCGAGACGCAAAAATTGTTTGGGAATCGGCGTGTTCATACGGGAACCGTTACCGCCCGCAACAATAATAACGTACCGTTTGTTCGGCGCTTCCATCTTACCTTAATAAGAAAGGGGATTGGCGTTTAACTCTCATAAAGCTATGCATTTTCCGGAAAAATTATTCAAATCTCACAAAAAAAATGATGCTGAAGTACACGTCTCTTTAATATTTTAAGGTATGGATTTACAGAATTAACATGGCATCGCCATATGAGTAGAACTTGTATTTGTTCTTTACGGCTTCCTTGTATGCCCTCATAATAAGGTCGTACCCGCCAAATGCGCAAACCATGATAAGCAAACTTGAACAAGGAACATGAAAATTGGTTACCATGCAGTTCGCAATCTTAAAGTCGTAAGGAGGAAAAATAAATTTGTTTGTCCAGCCGTCAACCGGCTTCAGATAATTGTCGGTGGATACCGATGACTCTACTCCGCGCATTACGGTGGTGCCGACGGCGCATATTTTCTTTTTTCGGTCTTTTGCCCTGTTTACGATATCGGCGGAGTGTTGCTTAATGATTAGCTGTTCCGAATCCATTTTGTGCTTGCTAAGGTCTTCCACCTCAATGGGGCGAAAAGTACCAAGCCCTACGTGAAGGGTGATGTTAGCAAGTTCCACTCCTTTAAGTTCGAGTCGCTTAAGGAGCTCTTTACTGAAGTGAAGACCCGCTGTGGGTGCAGCTACAGCACCTTCATGTTTTGCATATACCGTCTGGTATCTTTCCCTGTCAGTTGGTTTCACCTCCCTTTTAATGTATTTGGGCAGCGGCGTTTCGCCTAATCCTTCTATCAGGGCTTTGAATTCGCTGTAAGTGCCATCGTACAGGAAACGGAGGGTTCTGCCTCTCGATGTAGTATTGTCTATCACCTCGGCTACAAGTTCATCGTTATTCCCGAAATAGAGTTTGTTACCTATGCGTATTTTACGCGCCGGATCTACAAGAACGTCCCACAAGAAACTCTCCTTGTTAAGCTCGCGCAACAGGAAGACCTCTATTTTCGCGCCGGTTTTCTCTTTCCTCCCGTAAAGACGGGCGGGAAAAACCTTAGTATCATTCAGTATAAGCACGTCTTGGGCTGAAAAGTACTGAAGTATGTCCTTAAATACCTTATGTTCTATCTTGCCTGTTTTGCGGTTTATCACCATAAGTCGCGATTCGTCTCTGTGAGCTGACGGATATTCGGCAATTAACTCTTTGTTGAATGGGAAATTGAACTCTGATAGTTTCATCTAAAATTTAACGTTATTTTATGGCGATACCTTTAAAAAAGTGCAAATATAATGTCTCAAATGCCGTTTGTCAATATAAAAGTTTGAGACGATGGCGTCGAGCATCAAATACCGAGAGCATTATCGGTTATTTCGCCAGTAATAACGCACCTATAAACAGGTATACTATGCGCTGATTTATTTTTAATTTCAAGCCATTATCGTATTCTTCGGATTTTATTATATCTTTGCCCTTAGTTAAAATCGCTGCCATGAATAAACTAATATGTCTTGCCCTTTGTATGCTGACCTTCAGCATAGCTAATGCGCAAAACAGTAATAACGGTACACATTACTGGAGTTTCACCATAACACCTGCAACCACGCACAAATCTATTGACAGTCTTATAACGGACTGGAAAACGCACGGTATTGATTTACGGTTCTATAAGCCCGAATACAATAGCAAAGGTCAGCTGGTTAATTTTGCCGGCTCTGTTGCTTATTTTAAGGGTAAAAACCGGGTAGGCGCTAAATTCGATAACCTGAAAAATAAAACGATGGTAATTGAAATAACAGATAAGCCAAGCGTTTCCGTGAAAGCGGAATAGATAATTGGAAGTGTAGTAACCTATTACAGCAGTTAGCTGAATTCTTTATCTTTGCATTCTTCTTCCCTATGTTTTTTTCATTTTATCAGTAGGTCGTTAACTACCCGACTTGAATTATTTGCTAAATATCACATACCTGTACTTTATACAAATTGCGGCAACCAGTAAAAAGAAACTGCTGATTTTTATCGTTGTAGTATTTTTTTACGGCGATCTGTTCGGACAAAACAATATTGCCGGCGATACTGCAAAATACCATCCGAAAGATACCGCTGCAATGCATCAGGTAAAGCAGATAGATATCTGGGATGTTGCCCGCTATCTCTTCGGTTTGAAATTCGGTTCGCGCCCCGATACTGAAAAAATAGCTCCTGGAAAGCTTATGTTTTCTATGGTGCCGGCGATAGGGTACACCCTGGAAGCGGGATTTGAAGCATCCCTCACCGCCAATCTTTCATTCTATACGGCTGATCCGAATACTACGTATATGTCGACCATAGCTACCATCGCACAATATTCCATCCATAACCAGCTTGTTACGCCTATTATGAGCAGGATATGGCTGAAAAACAACACGATAAAACTGGTGGGCGACTGGAGGTTCTTCAGTTATCCTTCAAAAACTTTTGGGTTAGGAGACACTACTTCATTGAACAAAGTTGACAATGTAAATTATTACTATGTTCAAATCCACGAAGTAGGATATTATCATTTTCATTCTCATTATTACCTTGGATTGGGATATTATTACGACAACCACTGGGATATAAGGGACTATACCGATCCGAGCGAAACCGATTACCTCCAATATGACGATAATCTGACTGCAACACGTTCTTCAGGTCCGGTTGCCAGTATTTGCTACGATAACCGTGCCAATGCCAACAACCCGCAGGGCGGCTTTTACGGCTCACTGCTCTACCGCTATAATTTAACATCGCTAGGCAGTATAAGCGATTGGCAGTATTTTGAAGCGGAATTCAGGAAATATTTCAAACTTCGTCCCAATCTTATTCTGGCGCTCTGGAACCGCGACCTGCTTACCTGGGGCGGCTATGTGCCATATTTCGACCTTCCCGCAAATGGTTTTGGCACGGAACACTTTACCGGCAGGGGCTATATTCAAAGCCGGTTCAGGGGCGCTGACCAGTTCTACGGCGAGTCGGAATTACGGTTCGGAATTACGCGCAACGGGCTGCTTGGCGGTGTGGTATTTGCCAACACCGAGACGGTTCCGAACTGGCCCTCCAATACCTATACCGCCATGTTTCCTGCCGGTGGCGTGGGGCTGCGCATAAAGTTCAACAAATTCTCCGATGTGAATATCTGTATCGATTATGCCGTTGGCGTTGGCGGTTCGCATGGCTTCTTCTTCAACCTGGGAGAGGTGTTTTAAAGATTGGAGATTGAATGGATGGGGAGTAAAGATTTAGATGACACAACAGGAAAATAGGAATGCGGATTTTGAAGAATGAAAATACAAACCTCATAGAATTCTCTCATAGCTAAAATGAAAAATAAGGTGAATTAGAGTAAGCATACGACCAAGAACATCTTGACAGAGGCGTACAGATGTATTTAGTCGAATATTTACATAACAGCTCATCTATTTCATACTTTCCAGATACCCAACCGGTAAACTGTACCCCGCCTGCTTGGCTTTTTCAGCGTAAGTAATTGCCTCCGCATTTTTTTTCAGAATGCGATAATTAATTGAAATGTCGTACAGGAATTCACCATTTCTGCTGCCATTGAGCCGTATCAGATGGTTATAATCAGCTATTGATTCGATATAGTTGCCCGTAAGATAATTCACGTAAGCCCTGTTCTGAACCGCCTGAACAAGGTTAGAGTCAAGCATGATGGCTTTATCCAGGTCAGGCAATGCCAATCGAGATTGGTTCATATCCATAAAAGTAAGAGCCCTGTTCAGGTAGGCGTTCGTATCGGATGGCTGATACTCTATCGCCTTCGAATAGGATTCAAATGCTTTAGCGTAATCTTTCTTCAACGCATAGATATTTGCCATATTGCTGAATATGCCTGCACTTTTGGGTCGCCAGTTGTTTTTAAGAATTTCGTAATTGGCAAGGGCGCTGTCGTAATATGCAGGGTTCACAACGCCTTGAGTTCGGTAATATTCAGCTAATTCGGAATAGGGATCCTCTATGGTCATCGGGAATTTATCCTTCATGTCCTCCCACAGGGTTTGAGTGCTGTACCATACTCTTGTGCGGCTGTAGCACGCGGTACAAAGCAGCACGCTATATAAGGATAAAAACGCAATAAACGGATACCTCATTGATTTAAATTTTCGGAACAATTCATTTGTAGCAATGACCGCAATGAGAAATAGTCCCGTGTAGGCAACATAGCTATATCGGTCATTAATAATGGACCCGCCTACGGTAACGAACTTAAGTATAAGAACAACATTAAAGAAATAAAACAGAAAACCCGCAGTTACAAGCCGTTTGTAGTCCTCACCTGCCTTACCTGCCAGATAGAGCGGTAGTCCGACAATGATAACATCCGCCAGAGGGGATAGCAGGTATGCAGCCGGTAACATTCCCGATGCACCTGTTCGGGGATATGGATAAAAGTTTGAAAGATGCACCGGAATAACTGCCTTAATTATATACATCATAAAAGTGTAGGTGGAGAAGAGAATCCGTTGTCCGAAACTGAAGGTATCAAAAGAAGCCGTCATAGCTCCCTGACTGCTTTGCAGCGAATAGGTATAAATTCCAACCAACAGGGAAAGAATAAAGAATGGGATTTTTTCTTCAACCGCTCTTTTTGAGAATGGTTTTTTCAGCAAATAATCAATGGCGAATAAGGTGAGTGGAAATACCACTGCGCCCGGCTTAGCAAGGAGTGACAACAGAAACAGCGCGAGCAGAAAAAAATAGATTGTTACGGTTTTACTTTCAAGATACTTCAGATATACTATAATGCCTGAAAAATAAAAGAGCGCATATAACAGGTCCTTTCTTTCTGAAATCCATGCGACCGATTCTACGTGCATGGGATGAATACCGTGCCATAATGCAGCCAGCGCCGCAAGCCAGAAGATTATTGAGTTTCCTTCTCCGTTTGTTTGCGAAAGCCGGCGGTCAGAATCGAACCAAGGGTATGCTGCTTTCCGCATCGCCTCAAAAAGCCGCACAAATAGAACAAATACAAGAATGGTATTCATGATATGGAGTATAATATTGGTAAGGTGGTAACCCATAGGCGACAATCCTGAAAAATGATAATTAATGGCAAGCGAGAGCATGGTAAGGGGGTGAAAATTACCAGCCGTTGTAACATGGAATAAGAGCATTTTCAGGTTTTGGGCGCTGAAACTTTTGATAAATGGATTCTCGTACACGTAAACCTGGTCGTCCCAATGGACGAAGCCGCATTTCAGGGTGTAGCTGAAACAAATAAATGTGATGACGGAAATGACAGTAGGCAGTATTAATTTCAGAGAAAAACCGACCTCCCCTCCCCCATCGCTCCGGTTTTGCTTATTCCCTTTTACAAGTTTATTGTTCCCATTCCCCCTGCTTGAGCTCGAATGCGAACGGTTCTTGATATTCCTGATAGCGGTCATAATTCCTAATGAACGGCTAATTTAAACTGATTTCGGGCATCCGTGAAATTCACTATGGATTAATTCCGAACTGGGTTAAGCTTAAATTAGCTCTTCCACTTTTCAATAGTTTTTAATTTGTGGCATTTTCTGTAAAATTGTTAATCAGTAAGCAAAATGAAATATAGATTAATTTTATCGTTGGGGGCGGATACTGCTTGGGTATACACTTTTCAGAGTATTTTTTAGTTAATATATTGATATACTGTATGTTAATGGTATACACAGGGTATACTTATGTATACCATTGGTATACCATCTGAAAGTGGCACAAGGTTGTGAATTTGGACACATAGTGTGAACACTTTTTATACTGATAATCATATTATTACTTGTTGCTTGTTCTCACTGTTCACACTATTCGTACCTTACCAGACGGCAGGTAAACTGTTCTCACTGATATGGTATTGCACCCTTGTAACGATTGGACAGTTTTGCACAGGTTCGGGGTTTACTGCCATAAGCGATTTTTGCGACCGTGTCCCGGTAGCTATCGGGTTCAACTGTGTCGGTATTAAAGTGTCCATATTTGCGTTACAAACCCATTTGAGAAATGTTCTGATCTACCCTTTAACTTAAATAAACGCCGCCGCCCGAACACTCCGTTATGCAACTTTTTGCCCTATTTTCTGTTGTCAGAATCACTTTTCCAGAATGTAGAAGTTTATCTCATATCTTCTAGCTCATAGTTCATAATTCTTAGCTGTTGAATGCAAATATATAAACAAAATATAATATAGTGTATATTTAGTTATATTCAGTATAAACCACCCCCTAACTCTGCTATTTTTGGATTATGAGAGCTTTAAGGATTTAAATAATCACCCTTCAGGCAACCGATAAGGTATTTTTAGTGAACAGTCGGAAAGAAAAAACCGACAACGCGGCGCCAATTCCTATCAACACAAATACTTTTTCTAAAAAGGCAAACCCTGTAACGGGCAGTTGTCTCCAGAAAATGTCGTAAAAACCCTGTATAGACCAATAGTTGATTGATACCGGGCTTATATGCTGCATCCATGCCGGCATGATAAATGAAGGAATCATACTGCCCCCAATGGCAGACATGGAAAGAATGATAAGCGTACTAAGTCCTTGCAACTGTTCGCGGCTTTTTACCACAGCAGCCAGAAATGCGCCAAACCCTGAACATGCAAAAGCTGTTGCAGTAACCAGAATAATCACTCCGGGTAGTTTACTCCAAAGGTGCAGCCCAAATGCAACTGAAGCGAACATGAGCATTACCATTAACTGGCAAAATGCTACAATTATAGATGCAGACATTTTACCCATCAATATCCGGTTAGGCGGTATGGGAGAATAGAGCAGCCGCTTGAGAGTACCGCTTTCCTTTTCTTCCAATATTCGTCCGCCCATACCGGTAAGTGTAAAAAGAAGCATCATAACGGCTGTACCTGCTACTGCCTGAACCAGGCCAACATTATCCTGAGCCGATTTTACCACCGAGGTCATTTTAAGCCCTCTGTCTCCTCCTTTGGTTCCGCCTCCGCCAAATGATTTTTGAATTGAATCGGCGGTTTTATTAAATACGGCGGTGAATTCCTTAGTGCCGGAAGAATCATCGGTACCGATATTCACGCCGAATTTTTTCATCATGGTGCGCCAGTCAAACTTACCGCCGCCATACATCTGTTTAGCAACCGAGTTCATCAGGGTTTGCATTAAATATTGTTGCAGCATTCCCATTTGCTGCGATTGTGCTTCATCATATTCCAGTTCAATACTTTTTATCTTATTTTCTGCATTGCTATATCCCTTATGAATAACAAGGGCGGTGGCTATTTTTCCTGTTCTGATTAAATCAAGTGCGGTATCATTGTCGGTATGCCTTATATGCAGCATTTTTACCGAATCCAGGTTCTTTACAATTTCTTTACTTTGCGGGGTACCATCTTCATCTACAACCAATAAAGGAATTGTATTTACACTTGAACCGCCGCCTATACCCCCGAAAGCAAGCGCAAAAACGGTTATCAATACTATAGGGACGAGGAAGGTGAGCATAATAGCCCTTTTATCCTTAAAATATGAGAGCAGTTCTTTATGTAAAATTTTAAGCATGGGGTAGGTTTTTAATCTCTTAATTTCTTTCCGGTCAATTTCAGAAATATTCCTTCCAGGTTAGCTTTCCGCACATCAATAAGAGAAATTTCATATCCCGCGTCTTCGAAGGCAACTACATAACGGGTGATATGTTTACAGGCATCATCCTCCACTATCTGTGCGCTATGTCCGTTTACCATAACCTGCGTTTTTAATTTTTCCGCCAGCATTTTTTCATCAAGTTCTTGGGTGCATTCTATAAAAACAACATCGCTTATTCCGCTTTGGCGCTTAAGCTCGTCTAAAGAGCCCTGTGCAATTATTTTGCCACTGTCTATAATTGCTATCCTGTTGCATAGCTTCTCGGCTTCCTCCATGTAGTGGGTGGTATAAATAATAGTCATCCCTTGCCTGTTAAGTTCCTGTATCAATTCAAATATCAGATTGCGGCTTTGAGGATCAACACCCACAGTAGGTTCATCAAGCAGCAATATTTTAGGCGAGTGCATAAGCGCGCATGCAAGATTTACTCTTCGTTTCATCCCACCGGAGTAACCCCTTATTTTCTCCTTTTCCCGGTCCGCCAGTCCAACCCATTTAAGTAATTCTTTCGCCTTATTATTCAGAACGCTGCCCTTAACACCGTAAATGCTTCCCCAAAAGAGCATATTTTCCCATGCTGTCAGGTTTTCATACAATGCAATTTCCTGCGGAACAATACCTAATTCCTGTTTCAGTTGCTTTATTGAGCCCTTTATGTTTTTGCCATCCAGTACAATCTCTCCCGCATCAGGCGAAAATAATGTACTTAGCATATTGATGGTGGTGCTTTTACCTGCACCGTTGGGTCCGAGCAAACCATAGCATTCACCCGCTTTTATAGAAAAACTTATGCCTTTCACCGCATGAATGTCTCCATAGCTTTTGGTAATATTTTTTACTTCAATCATGATTTAGTAAAAATATCATTTTCTTAGCAGGCGCCCTTACTTTCTGATAACGATAAATTATATCTCAAATTCATCGCCTTCATAAGTGAACTGGAATTAATGCCACAAAGCTATACGAATATACCGGAAAGTAAAATAATTGCCTATTGACATTGATTTGAAGTCAGCATTAATTTTGCTTATAATCTTTTATATACTTAATCCATCATATATCAGCACAAGGATTCAAACCGGTAAGAACGGAGTGAATTTAACCCGCAGAATTTGGTCTTTATCTCTATTGCGGGTGGGCATACTGCCTTATTCGTTGCGCACATCCTTGCCCCAGGAGAGTTTATTGCGCAGCGTTGCAAGAAAACTTTGGTCGGGCAGGTGTATAAGTTTTATGCCGAAAGGAGCTTTGCTTATATTCAACTCAACCGATGATTCTATCGGCTCCATCCTTGAGTCGAGTGTTACGATAAATGATGTACTGCGACCTTCCGCCCGCAGTTTTATTGTATAATGGTCAGGTATTATTACGGGCCTCACGTTCAGGTTGTGCGGCGAAACGGGGGTAATGACAAAATTCGGGGAATCGGGCAACAAAATAGGACCGCTGCAACTTAACGAATAGGCGGTAGAGCCGGTAGGTGTGGCGATGATTAGCCCGTCAGCCCAATATGAATTAAGGAACTCGCCATTCAGATATGCGTGTATGGTAATCATGGTTGACGAATCGTTGCGCTGAAGGCACAATTCGTTCAGAGCGTATCTGTTATTGCCGAAAAGTCCTTCAGGCGTTTCCAACTGAAGCATTGAACGGTTCTGTATGGTAAATCTCTTTTCTTTGAGAGCCGCCAGTACAGGCGTAAAGTTCTCTTTAGGCGCATTTGAAAGAAAGCCGAGTTTTCCGGTGTTTATACCCAATACAGGTATCTCCTGTCTGGCGACAAAAGGTATTGTCTCCAGCAGGGTGCCATCGCCGCCTATGCTAATCAGATAATCTACAGCGCCCTTAGGCAATTCGCCGGTAAAGGTTTTGACATCCGGGTTGAACGGAACCGCCTGCCGGAGATAGTTGCAAAATGCATCGTGGATTATGTAATTTGCATGAATAGCATCAACCTGTCGGAAGAACGCCTTTATTTCATCGGAGAGATTCTGTGGCGAGGGTCGCCCATATATAGCAAGCCGCATAACAAACAGGATTTATTGCCCGGTAATATTTGCAAATTCTGAAAGTCAAACTTACATATTAAACCGTTATGAAGGTATGAACTTTATAAAAACCAAATCTGTAAATAGTAACTCTGTAAACCGTTACGGCAAAAAGCTATTATCCGCCGGTTAAGTTAAAGAAAAAACCTTTAAAGAAGGGTATAAAACAAAAATTAATAATTGCTTAAATGTGACAAAAAGAAAATTTCTCTATTTTTGCACCCTTGAAAAATATGCTGTAAGAAGCTGATAACTAACTAATATAAAAAAATAAATAAAAATGCCTCCAGTTAAAAGAGGTTCCATTAGCTATGAATTCAAGATTCACTAAATCGTTTTTGTTTATGAAATTCTCTATTTCATTTTTTTTGTTTCTACTGTTTATGCAATCGACTGCTTACAGTCAGGGTTCGGGCAAAGCAATTAACTTCGGTGCGGGTACCAATGCGCAGAACTTCAGCGTAGAACTTCCGGCAACATTTCCTAAATTAGGGGCTGTCGCCGTAAATGGTTCGCACAGTTTTACCATTACTGCCTGGTTTTATACTACAAATAACACACTCGGTGCTCAACGTATATTTGAGGATGACCAAAATAAAACCGTTGGATATGGATTTTCTGTAGGCGATCCTGGAACTGGGGCAATACGATTTTTCAGCCGAGGTACTTCAAATGGTGCAAATTTATTGGAAGCAAATACTGCAAATAATTTAATAGCAAGCAATACTTGGTATTATCTGGCAGCAGTAATAATTCCCGGTACAAGTTTCAAGATTTATATAAACGGGGTACTTGAAGCTACCACAGTTGACGGCAGAGCCGGTACTTTTGGGAATGATGGGAGTAAAGCAGATTTTGGAGGAGAGGTAGCTACTTCCGGGGAAGCAGGATTGGGGTATTTCATTCACGGAATGGAAGACGAAGTAATAGTTTGGAACAAAGCGCTTACCCAGGCGCAACTTCAGGCAGCCATGTGCCTCAAGCAACCGGTACCCAATGCAAACATAATCGCTTACTGGAATTTGGACGGCGCAACCACCGGCGCAAGCGGCGTACCGGATATTTCAGGCAACGG
>JAKAOA010000165.1 GCA_021823405.1 Bacteroidota bacterium
CGATCTGTGCTGGCTTCTATTGGGTTTCTTTTACTGGTGACTCATCCGGTAATTTACAGTCACTCATTTTATAACTCGAAAGATATTGTATTTCTTTCTATGAACTGTATATGTTATTATCTCGCTCTGGTTGCCTTCGAAAAAAATAAAGTGAAGAACTATGTATTTTTAGGAATAGCATGTGGATTGTTCACTAATCTTAGAATTATGGGGTGCCTGTTAACCCTCTGTTTAATGTTATTTTTACTTGCCGATTACATTAGAGCGCGCGGTGATAAAACAACAAAAAAGCAAATAATAAGGTATTTTCTGGCTTATTTTATATCTTGGTTTGTAATACTATATTTGGTATCGCCGTATTTATATCCTAATCCTATTCAAAATATAGTTTATATTTTTCGGGATATGGCAAGTCATTACCCCGTGCAAGTAATTTTTAACGGGAAAAGCGTTAACCCTCAAAACCTGCCATATTATGCTATTACCATATTCGGTATTACCACTCCGATGATATACCTGGGATTGGGAATACTCGGAACCGTCTTTCTGGTCGTAGACTTCTGCAAAAACCCACTTCCGTTTTTCATCGATAAAAATAAAAGAAATATAACCTTATATGCTATCGGCTTTTTTCAACCCTTATTATCAATTATAATTTTTCATTCCGAGATATTTGATGGTTGGAGGCATCTCCTGTTTATATACCCATCATTTGTATTATTGTGTATTTATGGATTGTGGCGCTTATCAAATAAAATACTTAAGTATGCGTCTATTACAGTCGCATGCATAGGAATAACATCCACCATTGCCTTCATAATCTTTAATTTCCCTTATGAAAATGTTTATTTTAATCGGTTAGCAGGTAATGAAAATCCAGAAAATATAAGAAAGAAATGGGAAACCGATTACTGGGGTAATTCATACTTTCAGGCGCTTCAATATATCGCTTCTCATGACTCCGCTTCTCATATAAGCGTTAGAGTGGTCGGACTTGCAGGTGTAGAGAATGCTTATTTGTTGAAGCCCGAAGACAGAAAAAGAATGATAGTGTCTCAGGATGCTTCTAATCCTGATTTTGTGGTTGCATGGTATAAAAATCACCCTCAAGATTATGATTGGGAGAATAGGGAAGTTTTTTCTATTAAAGCAATGAATAGTAAAATAATAAGTGTATTCAAACTAAAATAAACCTTACCTGTTGCCAAATATTAAACCTGTCATAAGTATTATCATAGTCAGTTATAATGTAAAGGATTATCTCTGCAAGTGTATTGATTCCCTTTTGGTGCAAACGAATTCGGTCACAGAAATAATTGTGGTTGATAATGGCTCAACAGATGGTTCATGCGAAGCCATAAAATCGAACTACCCGTCTGTAAAGCTTATTCGCAACACAGTCAATACCGGCTTCTCTGCTGCCAATAATCTTGGAATAGCTGTTGCATCCGGCGACATTATTCTTCTGCTTAATCCCGACACCCAATTGTTAGATATATCATGCCTTTTTAGTTTAAACCAATATTTCAACTCATTGGAGTTTACAGGTATACTTGCCCCAAAATTGATAAACAGCGACGGGACTAATCAAGTGTCTTATTGGCATTTCCCGCGGGTAACCGATATTTTATTTGAACTATTTTACCTGCATCGTAAAAGCTATAAAGATGAATCCATAACACCGTTCGAAATTGAAGGCGCCTCCGGCGCTGCCCTCTGTTTTAGAAAACACTTAATTGAAGAAATCGGCGGGATGGATGAAGCCCTTTTCTGGATGGAGGATATCGACTTTTGTTACCGCGCCCATAAAGCCGGCAAAAAAATCATATATCACCCTGCGATAAAGATCTTACATCATGGTGGTAAAAGTTCAGTCAATAAATATAACATTACCATACCCAATCAGGTAATGAGCAAAGTAAAGTTCTTTAAGAAACATGGTTCTGTTTCCGCATTTTATTTCGCGTCTTTCCTAACCTTCTTCTTTATTATTACCCGGCTGCTTGCCTTCACTGCCCTTACCCTTACGCTCAATGGCGTTTGTCGCCAAAAAGCCAATGCGTATGCTATAGCCCTTAAGGTGTATTTTGGGTATATCTTGTATGGTAAGAGCGATATTATTAGTGATAAGTAAATTGCCAAGATAGAAGTTGTATGTAACCAAAAATGTAACCGGAAAAACAGAAGAAGCTATGAAATATTTGTGGGGTATTGACCTCGGCAGTACCAAAATGGAGGGTATTATTCTAAAAACCGATGATAAGCCGGAAACTATAGCCCGAATAAGAATACCGTCGGATGCATGGAAAGGATACGACCATGTAACCGGACAGTTGGTTAAGCTTGTAGATGCCATGAAAACCAAAACCGGATTAACTATAGAACGAATAGGTATGGGTACTCCCGGTATTGCCGACCCGGTAACGATGGTAATGAAGAATTGCAACTCGCAATGTCTTAACGGCAGGTATTTTGTTTGCCATTTTTTAGTTAATCTTGGTTACCCAAAAATCCGTCTCTAAAGCCCGCTAAACAGGGCTTTTGAGTATTTTTTGGTAGATAAGAATACGAGGGATACTAAAGTATGCCTTAAAAATTCAAACATCAGTACCGCTTTTCGCAGACGGATTTAAGACGGCGTTTTCTACGCAACATTGGCTTAAGGCAAAAAAGCGTACCTTTGCACGCTTACAAAAAAAGAACACGCATGAAATCGATACGTAATATAGCAATTATAGCGCACGTTGACCACGGCAAAACCACCCTTGTTGATAAGATTTTAAAACAGTGCAAATTATTCAAGGAACATGAAGAGGTTGGCGAACTAATCATGGATTCCAATGAATTGGAACGGGAAAGAGGAATTACCATTTTTTCCAAAAACGTATCGGTTAACTATAAAGACGTTAAAATTAACATTATTGATACCCCCGGTCACGCCGACTTTGGGGGAGAGGTAGAACGTGTTCTGAACATGGCGGACGGCGTACTTCTTCTTGTAGATGCCTTTGAAGGTCCGATGCCCCAAACCCGTTTTGTACTTCAAAAGGCGTTACAGATGGGGCTTAAGGCAATAGTTGTTATCAATAAAGTGGATAAACCCAACTGTACCCCCGACGAAACCCACGAAGCCGTGTTCGACCTCTTCTTTAAATTGAATGCGAGTGAAGAGCAGTTGCATTTCCCAGTTGTTTACGGCTCATCTAAGCAGGGCTGGTTCAGCGCCGACTGGAAGAAGCCGGGTACCGACATTACCCCTTTACTTGATACGATAATATCCTATTTCCCTGCCGCACCGGAAAACCCGGGAACGCCACAACTGATGATAACCTCGATAGATTATTCATCATACACAGGTAAAATAGCTGTAGGTCGGCTGTTGCGAGGCGCTTTAAAGTCAAATATGCCGGTATCGGTGATGCGGCGTAACGGCAAAATTGACAAATCGAGGATCAAGGCGCTATACACTTTTGAAGGACTCGGGCGCAAGGAAGTGCAGGAGGTGCGCGCCGGCGACATCTGCGCGGTATTTGGCATAGAAAAATTTGAGATTGGCGACACCATAGCCGATTTTGAGAACCCGGAAGGACTGGCGCCAATAGCGATTGACGAGCCCACCATGAACATGCTATTTACCATCAACAACTCGCCATTCTTTGGCAAAGAAGGCAAGTTTGTTACCTCAAGACACGTGCGCGAACGGCTCTTCCTCGAAACAGAAAAGAATCTTGCGCTACGGGTTGAAGAAACTTCGTCTCCCGACTCATTATTGGTATATGGTCGCGGCATACTGCACCTTTCCATACTCATAGAGACCATGCGGCGTGAGGGGTATGAACTGCAAGTGGGACAGCCCAAAGTGATTATGAAGGAAATCAACGGCGTTCAATGCGAACCCTACGAAACGCTCACCATAGATGCACCCGCTGAATCGGCAAGCAAAGCGATAGACATTGTAACGCAGCACAAAGGCGACCTGCTTGCCATTGAGCCCAAGGGCGACTATCAGCACCTCGAGTTCAACATACCTTCACGCGGGCTTGTCGGCTTGCGTAACCAGATGCTTACCGCAACGGCAGGTGAAGCAATTATTGCCCACCGTTTCAGGGAATACGAACCATTTAAAGGGAATATACCCGGACGTAATGCAGGCGTGCTTGTTGCCATGGAAAAAGGCATGGCTACCGCCTATGCTCTCGATAAACTGCAGGACAGAGGCAAGTTCTTCGTAGAACCAGGAGAAAATGTTTACGCCGGACAAATCATAGGTGAACATATACGCCCCGATGATATAGTGGTTAACGTGGTGAAAGCAAAACAGCTTACCAACATGCGCGCAAGCGGCAGCGACGAAGCGGTAAAACTTGCTCCCAAAATTAAATTCTCACTCGAGGAAGCGCTTGAATATATCCAGGAGGACGAATACGTGGAGGTAACTCCCATTAGTATCCGTATGCGTAAAATAATACTGGATGAGAATGTAAGGAAGCGGAACGAGAAAGTGGAGAGTAAAGTTATCTGATATTTCAGACCTCTTATGGTAATGTAGGAGAAAAATCTGTCCCACCAAATAACGGGATTAGGTATAGAGTATTATTCCGAAATAATGGCATCGGCTGTTAGCCCCTGTTTTCTAAAAATGTGCTTTACCCTCCACCCATAAAAGGCAAGGTAGCCGAAGCAAAAAACCGGTACTATAAGATCGG
>JAKAOA010000041.1:0-13724 GCA_021823405.1 Bacteroidota bacterium
TCTCAGTAGGACTATTGTGTTCGCCGTAAAGGGATATTATATTTACCTGACTGTTTTTATATTTCCCGTCTTTAACTGACGCTCCTGCATCCGCCACACCCTCAAAACCATGTTCCGGTGCGAATATTTTAACGATATTGATACCTAATGAAATTAAGGTGTCGGGTAGTAACCTGTTATCAACCATTGAGGCATAGTTGGCAACCAGGGCAACCCTTTTGCCTTTTATTTCGGGCAAGTAGAGTTCTGTACGTTCTGCGCCCGTCTTGATATCGACGGCAGTAACGGTTTTAAAATCAGATGTAGCCACAATCTGGCAAGGCGAAATGTATGGAGTTATAACCCACAAACAGAATATAACGAATTCATGTATTTTTTTCATAAACGTACTTCGGATATTTGCTCCCGTCCGGACTGCTTTAAACATCATACTCCGTAATCCTAACTTATTTAAGTGATTTGGTTTTGCATTATATTTGCCATCAAAGAGTTGATGCCGCCAAAATTAAAATAAAATTCAGATACAAACGCACTGTAATCATTAAACAGTCATTGCCATACCGATATCGCCAGCATGGATAAAGATTACTTAATAACATTATTCGCCACCGGAAAAGCGCCTGCGGAAAAGAACAATAAAGATGTTCTGCGCCACATTGTGCAAACCTTTCCCTATTTTCAGATGGCTCAAGTATTGTATGCCCGACAAATGTATATTGAGAATGACCCGGAAGTTAGCTCACGCATTAAATTGGCATCGGCTTATGCTCCTGACAGGAAAGCCATGTATGCTTTATTTCGCGAAAATCCCTATCCTCCTGAAGTAGTTACTCTCCCGCAGGCAGATTCAACCGACACTGATGATAAAAATGAAGAGATAAAATATAATTATATATATAGTTCCAACGAACCTCAAGCGTCTTCAACGCCCGAAAAAAATTGTACACCCTCCTTGCCTCCCCCTGCAGAGGCGGTACAGCATTTAAAGGATAATGCGCCTGAACAGAACTTCGCAGAGAATTCGATACCGCCTTCTGAAACCTTCCTTGAAATGGAAATTGCTGCCGCGGCAGCTGGATTAGTTACCGAAAAACAAATTACAGAAACACCCTCAACAGACACCTTTGGGAAAAACACAAATTTAGAAACCGGACCAGTCATTGAACCGCATCCGGCAATAGAATCTGAATTATTTAGCTTCTCGGACTGGTTGAAGAATTTACCGATGACTGAAACGAAAACAAAATCTGTAAGGCAACCGGTAAAAACTCTTGAACTACCCCAAACAACTTCCGGCATAATAGAGCGTTTCCTAGCCAATGAACCAACCATTTCGAGACCCAAATCAGAATTTTTCTCACCTTCCAAAGTTGCAAAACAAAGTATCACTTACGACGATGGTCTGGTAAGCGAAACCTTAGCCGAAATTTATGTAAAACAGGGCAATTTACCAATGGCTTTGAAGGCGTACCGAACATTGCACTTGCAAAATCCCGAAAAAATGACTTATTTTGCATCCCGAATTAAGGAAATAAGCCGACTTATGGAGTCGGGCAATTCAAAAAACAAATAATAAGAAACATGGAAATCATTTTAGAGGTACTTATAGTAATCGTTTGTATACTTCTCATATTAATTGTGCTGGTTCAGGATTCAAAAGGCGGCGGGCTCTCCTCCACCTTCGGCGCATCCAATCAGATACTCGGAGTTAGGAAAACCACAGATTTTCTTGAAAAAGCCACTTGGGTAATGGCTATTTCTCTTCTCGTGCTATGCCTTGCCAGCGCCTCACTGCTTCATACCACTTCATCAGTATCCGCCGAAACATCTGTTACCCAACAACAGGCGCAAAACATGGCGACTCCTCAACAAGCGCCTATGCAACAAGCCCAACCGCAGCAATCGCAACAACCCGGGCAGGCGCAACCGCAAGGTAATAACAGCGCCGCTCCTGCCACACCCCCGGCTAACAAGCCGAAATAAGTTTTGGGTTAAATTAGGGTAAATGGAGACGGTACCACATCAAAGCTGAAATTCCATATAGCAGATTTTCCTTCCTAAAGACAAAAACTGTTTCTCGTAATAGGTTTGTATTCCTGTAAGTAATTCGGAGCGTTCATCTCCTATTTCGTTACCGCGGCTATAAATATCTGCGCACGAGTAGGCCATAACTAAATTATTTTTCTTCACCTGCCCCAAGGCAAAACTATACAGATCGGCGTTATCTGTTTTCAGCCGGATTTTAGTCGCCTTCGCTGATATATTGCGATAACGCTCAAGAAAAACATCCGAAATAAGCCGCCTGTTCTCTTTTCGCGGAAACGGGTCGGGGAAGGGCAGCCAGATTTCGCTGATTTCCGTTGGCGCAAAATAATTCTCAATGAAATCAATACGGCTGCGTATAAACGCCACATTTCCAAGTTTAAGTTCCAGAGCTTTTTTCGCTCCCTTCCATATCCTTGCGCCCTTTACATCCATACCTATAAAATTGCGATGAGGAAACTTTTCAGCCAAAGCGACAGTATATTCGCCCCTACCACAACCGAGTTCCAGTGTTATCAGATTATTATTCTTAAAGTAATCGCTCTTCCATTTGCCCTTCATCGGAAACGGACTGTCCCAAACAGGCGATATACTGGGCTGAAATACGTTGGAGAAGGTTGCAACTTCTGCAAACTTCTTAAGTTTTCGCTGGCCCAATGCTATAAAGTATAATAACGGTTATTATTTAACGGTTACCGGACTGTGCAACGCTTTTATATTCGTCAACATATCCGCCGTCATTGCCTTCAGGTCGTATTTATGTTTCCATCCCCAATGTTCTCTTGCATAGGAGTCGTCAATGGACTGGGGCCAACTTTCTGCTATCTCCTGGCGGGAATCGGTCTTGTAGGTTATCTTAAATCCCGGAATATGCTTCTTTATCTCATCGGCTATCTGTCTCGGCGAAAAACTAATGGCTGCAAGGTTGTATGCAGAGCGTATCTTAACTCTTCCCGCATCCTCCTGCATCAAGGTCAGTGTGGCGCGAATGGCATCTTCCATATACATCATGGGCAGAACGGTATCTTCTTTCAGAAAACACTCATAGCTGCCTTTTGCAATCGCCTCATGGAAAATATGCACAGCATAGTCGGTTGTGCCTCCGCCGGGAGCGCTGCGGTAGCCGATAAGACCGGGATAACGCAAACTCCGTACATCAACATTATAGCGGCGGTAGTAGTATTCGCACCAGCGTTCGCCTGCCTGCTTACTTATGCCATATACTGTACTGGGCTCCATTACAGTGAATTGGGGAGTGTTCTGTTTTGGCGTATTAAAACCAAAAACAGCAATGGAACTTGGCCAAAAAATTTTGTCTATTATCTTTTCTTTGGCAAGGTTCAGTACATGGAATAACCCCTCCATGTTCAGTTGCCATGCTTTATCGGGGAATTTTTCAGCCGTTGCTGACAATAGTGCGGCGAGCAGGTAAACTTCCCTTATATTGTACTTTTTAATAATGTCGAGCATTGCCTTGCCGTTCATTACATCAAGCGTCTCGAAAGGGCAATCGGTTCCCGCACCGGGCTTTATATCGGCGGCGACCACTGAATCGTTTCCGAATATCCGGCATAATTCCATTATAAGCTCACTGCCTATCTGCCCCCCGGCTCCAATTACAAGAATTCTGTTCTTCATCTGCTTTTCAATCTGATATTTTTGCGAAAATAGTGAAAGTTTTACTGGATTAATGTGAGTTTTACTTATATTTGATAAATATTCATCATCCTAACCCAACCCTTGGCGAAAGGATGTCGTACAAGTATTTAAAATTTAAGGGCTGAAATGGGAAACAATACATCAGCGCAGATGAATATTGATATTGACCTAATTACTGCCTGCATTAAAAGAGAACGCAAAGCTGAATACGAGCTATATAAACTTACTTACAGATATCTGATGAGCATTTGTGTGAGATATACGAGGTCTTATGAGGAAGCCCAAGATAGTTTGAATACCGGATTTATGAAGATATTAACCAACCTTGATAAATATAAAGCCGGAGTACCGTTTAAAGCATGGATACGCAAGATAATGGTAAATGTTCTGATTGATGAGTACCGTCGTGAAAAGAAACATCTGGAAAATATACAACATGTAGAAAATTTTGCAGAATTACCCAATATGGCTGAACTTAATAATGCAATAGTATCAATGGATGTAGAGCAGATTCATAAATATATTATGGCTCTGCCACCGGTTAGCCAGAAGGTATTTAATCTTTATGTTGTAGATGGTTATGACCATAAGGAAATAGCAAATATGCTGAATATCAGTGAAGGCACTTCCAAATGGCATTTGCATAATTCACGGGAACAGTTAAAAGGCATGTTAACGAAAGTAAATTAAACATGACGGACGAAGAAGATAGATTTGACGAGTTACTGCGTTCCAAACTTTCGGAAAGAGAGTTCTTCTTTGACGAACTTAACTGGGAGAAAGCTGAAACTAAACTGAAGCGCCGGGAACAAATCCGTTCGTTAAAGCGCTATGCAGGTGTGTTTCTTGGCGGGCTTATGTTAGGGGCAATTATTATGTATCCGTTGGTAAATAAATTGAAAAACGGCGCCATAAATAAGGTTTCCGGTCAGCCGCTCCTTGCAACGGATACCAGGGATGACAATTTGAATAAACCTGCAAATAACTCTTCATCAAGTTCTACAAATAATTTTGCAGGTAATAAAATACGTCCCATAAATAGTGCTCCGGTTGCTTTAAAAGAGCAAGTTAAAAGTACACGAGACGATAATGCACATATTGCGTCGCTCAATGTTAATTCTATTCATAGAAAAGCCATACCTATTTCTTCCGTTCCTGTAACCAATGCAAAGAAGAATGCCGGACAAAAAATTACCGGTATTGCGAATACCCCATCCCCTGCCCCATTTTCAACCTCAACCACAGAGAATAATACAACCCAAAATAGTGTAACGCAACCACTGAATGAACAGTTGCTAAACAGCCAACCGGCGCTGACGGCAGTAAAGGAGAACAACATTTCCGCCACTTCTCAAACTCTTACAGATAAATCCGCTTCATCTTCATCAAAGCAGCAAAACGGCGCACCCATCGCAAATGCCACTAATAACACAACTCACTATGACGGACTCAATAACGTTTCCAGTGGAGTGCAACCGCAAAGCATTTCAACGTCCGCTGCGAACCCTGCCGGTAATATTAAAGAAACCATATCTTCCTCAAATAACAATATGAACAACCAAAAAAATAACAAGACGCAAAACAATAGTACTGATATAACCGAACCGGTAGCGATAACTGACACAGGCAAAAACGAACCCGCTCCGACAGCAAGTAACGCGAATCCTAACAAAGATTTCATGTCGCAGGCAGCCGACTATGCCCATGCACATCATGACTCATATATAGTAAGTATAGAAGCCGGAGCCGCTTATGGGCTGGGATGGGCGCTTCCGTTCGCAAGTTCGACAAATACAAATGGGACAAAAGCAGGGGAAGGCATCACTCCCGTTGCGGGTTTTCGTTTGACTCATGACCTAAATTCGAAATTTGCCATTTCATCCGGCTTACGATTTTATATGCTTTCCAATGTGAACGCATCACTCCAAAACTCCAATACCACATACGATTTTGGACTAAACAGTTTAATTACTACAATTACCGCCAATTCCCTATATTATTTATCGTTGCCAGTTGACTTGGAATACAATTTCGGGAATCAGGATAATCTCATCTCGCTGGGCGTTTCCGTCCTCTATCTTATAAATTCTTCAGGTACCCTTACCACCACTTCGGTAGACGGGGTTAACCCTCCAACCACTGAAAACCGGACTGTATATGGATACACAGACGGGTTCAACTCCTTGGATATGCAACCGGAAATTTCATATCGCCGCAAAATATTCGGCGGATTTTATGTTGGATTTGAGGGATATTTCGGACTCATTCCGGTAGAAAATAGTGCATTTTTTGATCCGCTTGCCAAATCGAGTTCGCTTGATAGGAATAGTGGCGCACGATTTATTTTATCTTATAATATAAACCAATAATTAAAATGATCAGGCATAAAACACCTCTGTTGCTTCTCATTATCGTCATCCTTTTACTTGGCTGCAAGAAGGAACATCTGCAACCGGGTAATGTTAACGGCGCCCCTGTATTTTATTTTAAAGGTAATGTAAACGGACAGCCGGTAGATTTAGAGGCGGGAGTTAATAATTATTATATGTATTCGTTATATTTGACCGATGCCAATAACGTACTGAACTTTGAAGGGACGCTTCAGCAAACTAACTGCCCAAATTGCGCTAACAATATAAGTTTCACTATCAAGGATTTTAAAATTGAGAACAATTTCACCGCTGATTCATCACTTGTAGTAAGCTATTATCCTTATATGAGTCCTTCCGGCGGCAGTCCTACCTCATTCTCTACCACCTTTAAACCTCAAACTTATGATTCAGTAACAAGTTATTCATGGAATTTCGGAGACGGCAACAGTTTACAAACTACCGGAAAATCTGCAGTACATACCTACATCCATCCCGGAAATTACAATGTATTACTTCAGGTTACAGCAAACTGTAACGGCGCCATTAGTAACCCTGTGAATGTAGGCACTCCCCTTGCTTCACTCGTTACAAGCATCCTGATTACCTCTGATACTTCATATACCCTCTCCATGGTTGCCAAAGTTACCGGAGGAGCAACGCCATACAAATATTTATGGAACTTCGGCGATGGCTCTACCTCCGCCCTGGCAGCGCCGTCCCATCCCTATACCCAGGCAGGAATATACCAGATATCACTTAGCGTCACCGATGCCAATGGGCTTACATCAACAGTTTCATTAGACACCTCTACCTCCGGTTACTCGCCTGCCTGTATAGTAAACTTTCGTTCTTCGCTTTATGCAGTTCCGAATCCTGATGCTTTTTCGAATATTGTAATTACTTATACCGATGCTTCCGGCGATGTATATTCCTCCGCCAATATTCTTCAACCGTCTGCCAGCTACTTTCAGATACTGAACGTTGCCGGCTACCAGAACAACCTGAACAACCAACCCACCAAACAACTGCATGTACAGTTCAGTTGTATGGTTCAGGACAGCAGGGGTGCAAATTTTCCGATTACCAATGGTGATGCGATTATAGCAGTCGCATACAAATAATTAAATTATTTTAATTTTTCCCAACCAAATAAAAACACTTCCGTATATGTGTGTAAAGTATAAAACATTTAATTAAAACAACAATTATGAAAACACGTCTTCACAAAAGCAAAAAGCTGATTCTTGCCCTATCACTCATATTCAGTATGGGATGGAGCGCCATGGTCAGCGCCTGTAATGCTAACTTTACTTTTACGTATGGTCCTCACGGGCAAGTGAATTTTTCGGCAACCTATTCCAATTTTCAAACCCAACCATGGTTTACATGGACTACAGGAGATGGCGGCTGGATGTCAGGTCAGAATCCAAGCCATTCCTACCCTGCAAATGGTACATATACAGTTACCCTTTATGCAAGTGATTCCACATGCACCGATACTGTAAAAATACCCGTAACAATTACCAATATGTATTTTAACTGCAACTTGGCCGCATTTTTTAACACCTCTCTCGGAAATAACGGACAGGCAACATTTACCAGCGCATCGCAGGGTACATATCCATGGACCATGTATTATTGGACGGCAGGAGACGGCAGCCCGATGGATTCAGCAGTTAATCTTACCACATTCATCCATAATTACGCTGCAAACGGATACTATACCATATCCCTCTATCTGGGTGATTCCAATATATGCTATAGCAATACTTACGACACTACCATCTATATCAGTAACGTACCCAATAGTTGCACAGCTAACTTTACTTACACCTACGGGTCATTCGGGCTGGTGAACTTTGCCGCCACTTATTCCAATTTCGCGCAAACTCCTACATTCTCATGGGACTTCGGCGACCTTAATCAAGGTACAGGGCAGAATACCAACCATACCTATGGCTCCAACGGAACATATACAGTTACCCTCGTGGTTTCCGATATCGACAGCAACCTTAACGGATGCAGCGATACCATACAGCAGGTAGTAACTGTCAGCAATGCCTGCAATATGCTCGCGAGCTTTACCGCTACAAAAGACAGTAACGGTCAGGAAACGTTCACCAGCACCTCGCAAGGAACTTATGCTTGGACCAAGTATTACTGGGATCCGGGTGACGGCAGCGGCATCGATTCAGGGGTGAATATGACCACATTCGTGCATATCTATCCCTTTATAGGATATTATACAGCAACGCTCACTCTGGGTGATTCCAATAACTGCTACAGCAATATTGCAGCCGATACCTTCTATATACGTAACCGCGACTCGTTATGGGCTTGCTTCACTTGGTACCCGGATACCAATGTTCCCGGTGAATACAGTTTCTACAGTTGTTCCAAAGGTGTGAATGCCTATACCTACTTCAAATGGAATCCGGGCGATGGCAGCCCCGCCGATTCGGGTATTGGAATGACCAACTATACTCATATCTATAACATAAACGGACCATACAACGCTACCCTAACTATTTGGTACACCCAGATCCCCCACAGGGCGCAACGGTTCGGCAGCCCGCACTACTCCGAGGAGTCGGTAACCAACGTGGTTCATGTTTCTACGGTAACAGGAATAGCGCCTGTAACGACAGAACAGGGTAAACTTACAGTATATCCCAACCCAAGCAACGGCAACTTTATGGTAAACTTATCCAACCTGCCTGCCCAAAACGGAAGGGTTGAGATGGAAATAGTCAATATACTTGGCGAAACCATAAATAAGACGGATTATACTGTAACCGGCAACCAGCTGCAACAGGTAATTAACATGCAAAATTCGCCAAGCGGCATCTATTTTGTCCGTATAACGACCGACAATAGCGTGTACACCTCAAAAGTTCTGGTGCAGAAATAAAAGTTTGATTGGTTAATCAAAAGTCCGGTTCGCTTTATTGCGCCCGGACTTTTTTCTTTTAACCACTCTTCCGCTATCTTCTATTGATAAAAAACACTACTGTCCGGGAAAAATTATTTCGGCAATCAAACTATTGAGTTTATTCTGACTTGCTTCTTCATTCAATTCCATTTTTGGGCGTGCCCCCAAGCTGCGCAAGGTGTCGGGCTATCCGCTGCAAGTCCTCTCCGCCTGATGGCGTCCCTATAGCTATAGCGGTGGTGCAACGCAAAATTTTATCTCCAATCCGTGCCGGAGCGTACTAAAATCTGAAACCGATATGCGAAACAGTGAGAACACCTCATGATGGTTCAGCAGGGTATACCTTTGGATACCCATTTTAAAATATTAATACTTGATAATCAATGAATTGGCATAAAGGATACCTCAAAAAAGGTATACCCATCCATCATTACTCCCGGATGGAGTTATACCGACCTCAAATAGAATTTGCTACCGATGCCTTGAATTTGCGAATATTAGCAACCCTATAGCTATCGGGTTCTATTGTGGTCAGTATAAAAAGCTTATCAACGCATGCTTATAGATAAATTACAATAACGATTTAAAAATCAAATAGTTTAATTTAATTCTTTCCCTGTCCATTCCACCTAGTAATAAAGAGTAGAAGGAATAATTCCGCGTGATAAACCCACATCTGAATAATATTTCGTACTTTAGTAGTGCGATTTATTACGAAAAAGCAATTTTAACCCTACTTTTATGACGACAACTGCGAAACAACTGACAGACCTCGATATAGCACAGAACGCTAAGATTCAACACATAAATAAGATTGCCGAGAAACTCGGAATAGATGTTGAGGAACTTGAACATTATGGTAAATACAAAGCCAAACTCCCTCTTCATCTTATAAACGAAGATAAGGCGGTTAAGTGCAACCTGATACTGGTAACCGCTATCAATCCTACCCCGGCAGGGGAAGGGAAAACCACGGTTTCAATCGGCTTAACTGATGGGTTAAATAAGATTGGGAAAAAAGCCATGGTGGTATTGAGAGAACCATCGCTCGGTCCTGTTTTCGGAATGAAAGGCGGCGCCGCCGGCGGCGGCTATTCGCAGGTAATACCAATGGTGGATATCAACCTGCACTTTACAGGCGATTTTTCAGCCATTGAAAAAGCGAACAACCTGCTCGCTGCCCTGATTGATAACAATATTCAGAACAAAACAAGAAACCTGAATATCGACCCGCGTACGATAGTTTGGAAAAGGGTGATGGATATGAACGACCGATCATTGCGCGATATCATTATCGGACTTGGCGGCACTGCAAACGGGATCCCGCGTGAAACGGGATTCAACATCACTGCCGCTTCGGAGGTAATGGCTATCCTCTGCCTTTCGAAAGATTTCGCCGACCTGAAGAAGCGTTTAGGAAATATCTTTATAGGTTATACCTTCGACAAACGCCCTGTTTTTGCACGCGAACTGAAGGCGGAAGGGGCTATGGCATTATTACTCAAAGACGCCATTAAACCTAATCTGGTGCAAACCCTGGAAGGTAATCCCGCAATTATTCACTGCGGACCGTTCGCCAATATAGCGCAAGGAACTAATTCTATAATCGCAACCAAAACAGGTATGTCGCTAAGCGACTATGTAGTTACCGAAGCCGGTTTCGGAGCCGATATGGGAGCCGAAAAATTTCTCGACATCAAGTGTCCGATAGCCGGAATAAAACCAAAGGCGGTAGTAATAGTAGCTACTATAAGAGCGCTTCGCCACCACGGAGGAGCAAGACCTGAAGAATACAATACAGCCAATCTGGTTTATATCAAAAAGGGATTTGAGAACCTTGAGAAACATATTGAGAATTGCAAAAAATTCGGCTTTACGCCTGTGGTTGCTTTAAATAGCTTTTATACCGATACCGATGTGGAGGTGAATTATGTAATAGAAAAATGCGCATCCCACGGAGTAAAGGCAGTGGTATCGAAGGGCTGGGGCGAAGGAGGAAACGGAACTAAAAACCTGGCGCAGGCGGTAGTGAACGAAATAGAAAATAAATCGGGTAACTATCGTCAGTTGTACGACTGGAGTTTGTCTATTGAGGATAAAATTAAAAAAATAGCTACTGAAATATACGGCGCCGCCGATGTTACCTATTCACCTAAGGCAAAGACGCAGCTAAAAGAGTTCGCCAAACTCGGGGTGAACGCCTTCCCGGTTTGTATGGCAAAAACACAAAAGTCGTTATCGGATGATGAGAAAAAAGTAGGTCGTCCTACCGGATTTACTATCAACATCCGAGAATTTGAACTTGCCGTAGGCGCCGGATTTGTTGTTGCCATAGTAGGCGATATGATGCGTATGCCGGGCTTGCCCACCATACCGGCTTCGGAAGGAATGGATATTGATAACAATGGAAATATTACCGGACTTTCCTGATGGAGGTAAAGCAATATAACGGTTTATTTTATAACGGAAAGGAATTTTCAGACATAAGAGATTTCATATCCATTGAAGTACCGTTAAGTATTGCGGTAAATCACGTTCCCTTCACTGTAACCATGCAAACACCCGGCAACGAAACCGAATTGGCAAGAGGACTGCTGTTCACTGAAAACATTTTCAGGAGCCAAAAAATAAAACCCGTTATTGAAATAATATCAAGGGACAAGAGCGGTTATATCGACTCAATAAATGTACAATTGCCGGAGGAATTCATAGAGAAAGATTTTGCAGGAACCAGGAACGTAATATCAGGTTCATCCTGCGGTGTTTGCGGAAAAACGGAGTTGGATGATACCCGTACTATAAAAGTGAGTAGTAAAGAAAAGCTAAATGGCGAACTTATACCCAAAATGTTCGACAAAATAAGTTACGAGCAGATTAATTTTAAAAAATCAGGAGGCACCCATGCAGCAGGGGCTTTCACAATTAACGGCGACTTATTGGTAATTATGGAGGACATCGGCAGACATAATGCTGTGGATAAAGTTATCGGTTTTCTGCTCCTAAACGGATTATCCGAAAAGGCAAAATGCCTCACCGTAAGCGGAAGAATCTCCTATGAAATAGTCGAGAAAACCAAAGCGGCCGGAATTCCTTTTATCGCATCGGTATCGGCGCCTTCCTCACTTGCCATAGACAATGCAGAGGAATCAGGGCTGACCTTGATGTCCTTCTGCAGAAATGAAAAATTTACCATTTATTCAAACCCGCAACAGATTAAGCTAAAAAATCATCGGCTGATTACCGGTTAAATCAAAAGTACGAAAGATGTCGAATAACTTAAGTCACTTGTTAGGCAGGAAGGGTATCCACCGCAATATGTTTGAAGAACTTGGAAAAGCCGCTTCGGATAAAGGTACGCCCGATGCCGAGGAAATGGAAAAACTGCGGCAGGACTTTCTTATCGGTAAATCAACCGTTTATGGAACCGTCTCCTTTTATGATTTTTTAAAGCCCGAAAACAAGGGTAAAAAAGTATATATCTGTAACGGGAGCGTGTGCATGATGGCCGGAACTCAAGACAATCTGCGGGAAAAAATTGAAAAACACTATGCCGTTGATGAAATAGGAGAGATGTGTTGTCTGGGGCGCTGTCACGAGAATAGCTCGTTTCATATTAACGGCGCAAACTATTCAGGTTCCGATATTGACTCCATCATCGAAATAAAAAAGGGCGCGAAAACCACATCAGAAAAATACACAACCGGACATAAAGGCACACCTATTCTTACAGCCGAATACCCTTCGGTAATGGAGTATTATAAAATTTTTACTTCGCTTCTTGACAAAGATAGGACGCAACTTATGTCGGAGTTAAAAGAATCCGGAATAAGAGGCAGAGGCGGCGCTGGTTTTTCTATGGCTTTCAAATTAGATTCGTGCCGGAATGCGGTATCGGAATCAAAGTACATCGTTTGTAATGCCGACGAGGGCGATCCCGGGGCATATTCCGACAGGTATATTATGGAAAAACGCCCCCATTCGTTGCTTATGGGAATGATGATAGCGGGATATATAGTCGGCGCCGACTGTGGAGTAGTGTACATAAGAGCTGAATATCCCGAATCGGTGGAAATTATTACTTCAGCCATTGAGGAACTTCGCAATGAAGCCCTGTTAGGTAAAAATATAAAAGGTTCAGGATTTAACTTTGATTTCAGAGTAATAAAAGCGCAGGGAGCATATATATGCGGCGAAGAAACCGCGCTGCTTTCGTCTATTGAAGGTCAAAGACCTGAAGTTCGGGTAAGACCTCCCTACCCTGCTCAGAAAGGATTATTTAATAAACCTACAGCTGTAAACAATGTAGAAACGCTGGCAAATCTTCCATTTATTTTTAAACACGGCGGAAAGGCATTTGCAGCTATTGGCACAACTAAATCTACCGGAACAAAACTGGTTTCACTGGATGGATACTTTAATAATCCGGGGATTTATGAAGTGGACATGGGCACGCCACTCTCTGAAGTGATAAATGAAGTGGGCGGCGGATTTCGTAAACCTGTTAAGGCAATGCACATAGGCGGTCCACTTGGCGGTCTGGTGCCTGTGAGTAAAATAAAAGATCTTCGGCTCGATTTCGATTCCTTCTCAAGAGAGGGATTTTTAATGGGTCATGCCTCTATAGTATGCATACCGGATGATTTTCCACTCATCAAATACCTTGAACACCTTTTTAAATTTACCGCCCATGAAAGTTGCGGAAAATGCTTTCCATGCAG
>JAKAOA010000041.1:13734-21431 GCA_021823405.1 Bacteroidota bacterium
ACCTCCTCGATACAATGGAAGCCGGTTCGCTTTGCGCACTCGGCGGCGGACTCCCATTACCAATAAAGAACGCAATGAAATATTTTCAGGATGAATTGTCACCATATTTTAAAAAAATAAATTAGAATGGCAACAACGGCATTTATTAATGACAAAAACTATCCTATCAAGGATGGTGAAACAATAATTAGCTTTGTTAGACGGCATCTTGGTAAAGATTATGTGCCAACCCTCTGTGACGCTCCAAACCTTGAGCCGTTTGGTTCATGCCGTGTGTGCAGCGTTGACGTTGCCTTAACTATAAACGGTCCGGTGAAAGCGCAGGCATCGTGCCATACACCGGTAATTCCGAACTCATATATTTACACCCACAGCGACAGGATATTGAAATTGCGCAGGAATATTGTAGAACTTGTTCTAACAGACCATCCATTGGACTGCCTGACATGCGAGGTTAACAATAACTGCGAACTGCAAAGCGTAGCGGCGAAAGTAGGGGTACGCGATGTGCGCTACCCGGATGGGAAAAATCATCTTGACAGAGAAAAAGACCTAAGCCATCCATACATGACATCCGATTTTTCCAAATGTATAAACTGTTTCCGATGCGTGAGGGCATGCGATGAGGTACAGGGAGAAATGGTACTGACAATGGCCGGACGCGGGTTCGACAGCCACATTGTAAAAGGCGATAACAAAACATTCTTCGAATCAGATTGCGTAAGTTGCGGCGCTTGCGCTCAAGCATGTCCTACATCAGCTATCTCTGATGTATTTGAATCCAAATCAACCGCTTTTGAAAAAAAGGTGAGAACAGTTTGCACTTATTGCGGCGTAGGATGTAATCTTGAAGTGGCAGTGGCAGACGGAAAAGTAAAGTCAATTCAAGCACCCTACAATGCGGAGGTTAACCAGGGACATACTTGCTTAAAAGGAAGATTTGCTTTCTCGTTCTATAATCATCCCGACAGGATACGTACCCCTCTCATCAGGAAAAACGGAAAACTTGAAGCTGCAACCTGGGACGAGGCATACGAATATATAGCAGTAAAATTAACAGATATTAAACAAAAATACGGTCCTGATTCCATTGCAGGAATCTCTTCCGCCCGCTGTACAAATGAAGAAAATTACCTGATGCAGAAATTCATTCGCGCGGTGATAGGGACGAATAATATTGACTGCTGCGCCCGTGTTTGTCATTCTCCAACGGCATTGGGGATGCAGAAATCATTTGGGACCGGAGCCGCAACCAACTCCATTGAAGATATAAAATTCACCGACTGTATTATGGTGATTGGCGCTAATCCGACAGACGCACATCCTGTAACAGGAGCCAAACTGAAGCAATTCGCTCTTAAAGGAAAGACAACAATAGTTATAGACCCCCGAAGAACCGAACTGGCGAGATACGCAACATATCACCTTCAGCTTAAACCGGGTACCAATGTAGCGTTGCTGAATATGATGCTCTTTTATATTATTACGGAAAATGCGGAAGCAAGAGAATTCATAAATTCTAGAACGGAGGGTTATGAAGATTTCCGGAATCACATTCTGAAATTGGATATTAATGAGATGGAACGAATAACAGGAGTGGATAAAAACCTTGTTAAGGCAGCAGCGCTGGCTTATGCAAAAGCTCCGAACGCTATGTCTTTTCACGGTTTGGGTGTTACAGAACATACGCAAGGCACGCTTACTGTAATGCTGATTTCTGATTTAGCAATGATAACGGGAAACATAGGACGCGTGGGCGTCGGCGTAAACCCCTTAAGAGGGCAGAATAATGTACAGGGAGCAGCTGACATGGGCTGCCAGCCGCATCAGGGCGCCGGTTATCTGGATGCCTACGACCCCGCAATAAACAAGCAGTATGAGGCATTCTATCATACAAAGATTCCATTAACCCAAGGACTGAAAATACCTGAAATGTTTGATGCTTCAATTGATGGTAAGTTGAAGGCATTGTGGCTTATGGGCGAAGATGTTGTACAAACAGACCCGAATACCAACAAAGTTATAGCAGCCATGGAGCATTTGGAGTTACTGGTTGTACAGGAAATCTTTTTAACCGAAACCGCAAAATACGCCACCGTGATATTGCCCGGAGCCACTTTCCTTGAAAAAAGCGGGACTTATACCAACGGTGAACGAAGAATACAACGCGTTCAAAAAGTTGTAGAACCTCTATCAGGCGCCAAAAGCGATGGGCAAATAATAGTTGATATAATGAATAAAATGGGATATGTCCAACCCGCATATGACCCCGATACCATGTTACAGGAAATATCGCAGATTGTGCCATTTTTTGCCGGGGTTAAGTGGCATGAACTTGGAGACAGCGGCAAACAATGGCCCGTAAAAAAAGATGGGACTGATACGAAGATATTGCATCAGCAGGAGTTTAAACGAGGGAAAGGGAAATTTCATTATTTTGACTACAGCGAGACGAAAGAAACACTCAAAAACGGCAAACAATATCCTTACATCATCACCACCAACCGTGAACTGGAGCATTACAATTGCGGAACCATGACCAGACGTACGGGAAATGTTAATATCCTTACCGAGGATGTATTAATGATAAATCCTTCTGATGCTGCAAAAAATTTTATAACGGAAGGGGATATGGTATGCGTGGAATCGCCGAGAGGTAAAGTAGATATTAAAGCCCATCTGACCGATGAAGTGAAATCGGGGATTTTAAGCACAACTTTTCATTTTCCGGAAGTGATGCTAAATATAATAACAGGCGATGAACACGATACAGAAGCCCTATGCCCTGAATATAAGGTAGTGGCTGTAAATATCCGAAAAAGCAAAGGGAAATTCAAAAATACTGTAAAACCGGAGATGCAACGTACTTGAGCCCCGAACCCCTAACACCACTTTCAGACCAGTTCGGCAGAATACACGACTACCTTCGTATTTCATTAACCGAACGGTGTAACCTGCGGTGCGTTTATTGCATGCCTGCAGAGGGTATAGTTCTCCGTCCCAAGTCGCAATTTATGAAGACCGGTGAGGTAATTGCTCTTGCTACAGAGTTTGTAAAGCTGGGAGTTACCAAAATCCGCCTGACCGGCGGTGAGCCATTAATAAGAAATGATGCGAAAGAAATAATGGAAGGATTGTGTAAACTTCCTGTTCAGCTTGCTGTTTCCACCAACGGAATATTAATCGACAAATTCCTTGAGACCTTTAAAAACTGCAATATACATTCGATAAATGTAAGTTTGGATTCTTTAAAAGAAGATAGGTTCAATGCAGTTACTCGCAGAAATGATTTCAATAAAATAATCTCAAATATCGGGTTACTGCTGAAGGATGAGTTTCATTTAAAACTTAACGCCGTGATTATGAAAGGCGTGAACGATGATGAGCTAATTGATTTTATTGAATTTACAAAAGACAGGAATATTCACTACCGCTTTATAGAGTTTATGCCGTTTAACGGAAACAAATGGGATTGGAACAAGGGACTCTCTTATAAAGCAATGATGGAAATAATTATGCTTGCATACAATAAGAAGGTTGTTAAATTGAAAGACAAGAAAACTGATACTGCCAAAGCATTTCAGATTGACGGATACAAAGGGACTTTTGCAATTATTTCATCGGTAACCAACCCATTTTGCGACGGTTGCAATCGGCTGCGGCTTACCGCCGACGGTAAAATTAAAAACTGTTTATTTTCCAATAACGAAACAGATTTATTAACGCCGTTAAGAGAAGGGAAGGACGTGCTGAACCTGATACGCGAAAGCGTATGGCATAAAAAAAGGGTCAGGGGCGGAATGGAAACATTTGAGGATTTTTCTGCGCCTGAACTTAATCAGCTGAACCGGAATATGATAAGTATAGGCGGTTAAGAACAGGGGGGCTATTTTGTCAGATGCTTTCCCGACTCTGTATATTTAAAAATCTGCAGTACGGATGGAAATAAGACATCCATCGTTTCAGCAGCACCTTTTGTAGAACCGGGTATTGCAAGTATCAGAGTATTTCCCATCATTCCGGAAATACCTCGCGATAACATCGAATATGGAGTTCGTTCCTGTCCATAGCTTCTTGCCGACTCCATGATTCCGGGAATATCCCTGTCGAACAAAGGAGCAATTGCCTCTGGCGTTACATCTCTCGGAGATAGTCCAGTGCCGCCAGATAGGATAATTATATCATTTCCCAAATCATAATAGTAAACTATTTTTCTCCTAATATCGCTTATATCATCAGCTATTATACTATAGTCCGTTACTCTTACTCTGTGTCTTTCCAGCGTTTCGACGATTACCCTACCTGCTTTATCTCTCTTATTTCCTGACTGAATGCTGTCGGAGCAGATAATTACCGCTGCCTTTATATCTGTACTGTATATCCTTTTAAAATCAATCATTTCATTTATTACTTCCTTACCGCTGATTGAGGTAATCGTCACACGTTCATCCGACGGTTTAACTCTATTATAAATTGTTAAAGCCGTTACCGCCGCTCCATGCATGGCAGCAAACTCAATGGTATCCTTATATATAGCGCGCAATTCAACATCTATGTTAATTGACATTTCCGAAATACGGTAGTTTACAGAAGTAAATTCTATAGGTATTTTATCACAATTAGTAACAGAGAGTCCCGTTCGCTTCAAGGCAAATAAACCGGCTGCTTTCGCTATTTCCAAGACATTTTCACGGTCATTGAAATTATCAAGCAACGCCTTCAGTGCTTCTATCTTGGTTAGTTTTACAATTGCTCTGCCGAAAGCGGTTCTCTTGATATTATATCCGGAAATAACATCAACCATCTTTTCAGGAGTTAACTATTATTTTTCCATTTATATGACTCATCCTCGAATATTTCCTTTCCCCAAATGGGTACTTCCGTTTTTATCCGTTCTATAATTTCCCGGCAGGCATCCATTGAAGCTTTTCTGTGTCTTGAGGAAACAAAGACAAACACGCAAATATCTCCCGCTTTAACCTTGCCTAAACTATGATAGATATGCATACAGGCAATTTCAAATCGGGCAAAGGCGTATTCTCTTATTTCATACATTTTTTTATCAGCCATAGCTCTGTAGCAGCTGTATTCTATGGCTTTTACTTTCTGCTCATGGTATACATCCCCACGCACCTGCCCTAAAAAGATTGCATGTCCGCCAATATCCAGTTTAGTTGAATGACTGGTAATGTTCTCGGCGATAAATGCAGGGCTAATTGGTCCCTCCACAAATACATTTTGCTTTTTCTTTTTTGTCATTTAGCGAAGTATTCAGTCAAAATCAATATTATGAATTGTTTCATCCGCCCGAAAATGGCGGAAGCAAAGCTACAGAATCTTGATGTTTTAAAATAGCTCTGCCACTAACGAGTTCCCCGTTTACGGCAACTGCATATTTCAAACGGATAAGTTCGGGAAATTTCTGATTTAGTTCAACGGTTAATTTTTCGGTATTATCTATATTGTCCAATTCGATTTCCGCTCCGGAAAGAATATCGGAAATTTGTCCGAATGCCAAGATTTTAATTGTCATGATTGATTTTATTTTGGGCTCTTTCAAGCTCTGATTTTGAGTTGATATTTAAAAATAAGTCGTCGCTGAAAAGAGGATTCCCGTCAACATTCAACTCAAGGGTTTTAAAGTTAGCGATAATATTCTGAAGCTTGAATGTTCCCGTGTCCATAATTTGTTTCCACTTTTCCGAACATGATTTGGTATAAACGGCAAATAACGGCTCAAATTTATTACAATAAACAGGAACAGTTATCTGGTGATTTATCGATTTTGAAATGATGAATTCAACAGCTTTACAGGTAACAAATGGCATATCGCAGCTTACTATAAAGTTTTGTTCTGTTGAGCTATGTGATAAGGCAGTGTAAATCCCGCCCGCCGGTCCATTGTCACTTATAATATCAGCGATTACCTCAAATCCGAAACCGGAATAACCATTGTGGTTTGAAACAATTATCAGATTTTTAAAAATTGACTTCAGTGCTTCTATGCAATATTCTATTATCGCTTTATCCTTCAGTATAATCAAGCCCTTATCAATTCCCATACGCGTACTCCTCCCTCCGGCAAGAACATAACAATTCATAATTTCAGACAGTTCGCTCATTTTTTTAACCTATTAATGATGAAGGTATTGTATTTCTACAGGTTCACCTTTTTTGAAAATTGTTCTATTTTCATCCAGTTGAATGATACAGTTTGCCATCGCAAAAGAACTCATTATATAGGATTGCTGTGCATCCAGAATATGTACTGTATTCCCGATAGATTTTCCTTTTAGAAAATAGGTAAATCCCGGCTTTTTCTTATAAGATTCGGACATAAATAATTTTTCCTTTCCGTTCATAACCCTGTTCCCCATCAAACGCATTAACGTTGGTAAAATATATTCATAGAAGCAAGTTAATGATGCTGCCGGATTACCTGGTAATCCAAAGACCATTGCCCTTTCCTTAACGCCAAAATACATTGGCTTACCGGGCTTTTGTTTTACTCCATGAAAAATACATTTTACACCGCAGTAATGTAGCGCCTCGGCTACGAAATCATAATCGCCTACCGATACTCCACCCGATAGAATAAGTAAGTCACTCTTTTTAAGGCAGTTATTAATTGCTTTAATAATCTCCGACATGGTGTCTTTAGTATGATGAATTGCAATGGGTCGGATACCGGAAGCTGCCAAAGCGGCATTTAAACTGTAGGTATTACTTTCAAATACTTTTCCCGGCGTTAAAGTTTTTCCGGGCACTATTAATTCGTTACCGGTGCCAATAATAGAAATTCGCGGAGGGCGCGTTACCTTTACCTTGGATACGCCAATACCCGAAAGAAATCCGGCTACACCAGGACTTATTTTGGTTCCTGATTTTATTGCCAGCGCCCCTTTCTTTATCTGCGAACCCATCAGACGAATATTCATCCCCTTCCGGCAGTTTTTGTCTCTAATAAATATTGTGGCGCCTGAAATCTCTGTACACTCCTGCATTACAATTGTATCGAATCCTTCAGGTACTTGCGCCCCGGTAAATATCCTGCAAGCCGTACCTGTTTTGGTACCTATATTTGGAGAATCGCCGGCAGTAACCTCGCCGTCAATAGTTAACCCACTTTTTAAGATTCCTTTAGAAAATTTAAACGCATATCCGTCAACCGCTGACTGGTTAAACGGAGGCGAATCAATAGACGAATAAATATCCTCCGCCAAAACCAGATTTGTGGCTTCGTATAAATTAACCCTTATACTTTCGGGTTTTTTGGACCACAGTTCAATTAATCGTTTGGCTTCTTTAACAGATACCATTTTAGGATAGCATTATTTTCAGTGCAAGGACAACTGCCTCACCTTCTACAAAGTTACTATTTATTCAACTGTTGTAAGAAAATAAAGGTATATCATCTCAAGGTGAGACCTGCAGAGGTTAAATAATCCTCATCTTTTACCTCTCCCTACTGATTTGGTTGGCTTTACGAATACATACGCCGTAAAATATTGTTTATCAGTTAAATTCAATCTTAATCTAATCCTTATTACATTTGCACCATCAGATGATGGAATTCAGGCATGTTACATCTGCAATCGTTGATTCGCTGAAGGAGATAGTCGGCGGGGAATTTGTGTTTACTGATAAAGAAACACTGTGTAATTACGGACATGATGAAACCGAGGCCGTCAATCTCC
>JAKAOA010000002.1 GCA_021823405.1 Bacteroidota bacterium
TCCGATCTGCCAAAACGTGCACATAATCATTTACATCTTTTGATTCCACCGTGATATTATTGTCCTTCATCAGCTTGTCCTCAATCAGCCGCCATTTAAGCGATTTGGAATACGCCTCGAATTCGATATTGGATTGCGCCGCGTTTTGCTGCTCTTTATGCGTTCTGGCAAGCCATTTTTTCAGAAATTCTTCCGGCAGGGTTATGGTGGTATTCTTCATCAGGTAGTCAATCATTTCATGCTCCAGATGCTGGTTCGACTGTGGAGCAAATACCGATAATATCTCATTTTTCACCCTGTTGCGGAAGTCCTCCGAATTGTTCACTATTCCGGCGCCGAAGAGCCGGTCCCACCATTGCTGGTTTACCTCGGCGGGTATTATCCGATGAACATGCTTTATATTGAACCTGAAAGACGAGTTGAGTTGCTTAGCTTTATCTTGCGTTATATCGAGTAAGGCGGCAATATCGCGGGGTTCGGCGGCAATTTCTTCCATCTTCAGGGTAAGAATTTCTCCTTCTTTGCATCCCAAAAACTTTTCTTTGCTGCGGTCTGCCGGAATCTTCTTAATATTTATAGCCGATGCTTTAAAAATACCTCCCGGCAGTATTTCGCCTGTGGCATCCAACTCTACAAAATCGCCTACAAGAATATCGCCGTCTTCCGACTTTTCAGGATGTGTAAGGTTGCCGTAACGCAATCTCATCTCTTCTATATATTCATCTATAAGGGCGTCTTCGACGGTTACCGTATATTGTGTGAATTTTTGAGCTGCTGAAACAGGTACTGTAAAGTCGGGAACAAGTCCAATCTCGAAGGCGAACTCGAATTCCTTATCGGGCTGCAAATCAATGTTGGTCTCCTTTGCTATAGGTTCGCCCACAATACGCAGCTTCTGGTTAAAGATATAGCCGCGGAGGGAATCAGATAAAATATGCTCTACCTCTTCCGCGAGTATCGATTTACCAAATCTTTGGTGTATTAATGATTTGGGAACCATGCCCGGGCGAAAGCCCGGTATAACCGCCTTTTTCTGATAATCCTTTATGCTTTTTTCAACTGCCGCCGAATAATCAGCCGGAATAATCTTTACCTTAATGATGGCATTGGTATCGTCTATACTTTCTTTAACTATTTCCATTATCCTTTAATTTGGTGAGGCGAAGGTATCTATTTTTTGGTGATTGAAAGAAAAGATATTTGCTCAACGTTTGAGCATATTATACTGATTGTAGACGATTTTGCGATTGTAAAATCCTCGTACACGCAGTTATGCCGATGCTTCGAATTTGCGAATTTTAGCAAATTCAATTGTAGTAGGTACAATTAGCGTTAATTTTGTGCAATGAGAATCATAAAAGGAATTGTACTTGGAGCGCTGATAATAATATTTGCGGGAACGCTGAATGCCGGTAAAATAAAGAAGGGTTTCAAGGCGCTCGCCATTTATGACTATTTCAAAGCCATGCATCTGTTCCGCAAGGCGATGAAGCATAAGAATAACCTGTGCCTTGCCTCTTACGGCATCGGCGCCGTATCAGCCCGTAACGATTACCACTTTTATAACCTCGACACAGCGTATTATTATCTGCTTAAAGCCCGCAATGCCTACTTTGCCGCTAATCCGAAACGACGTCTTAACTGGAAAAAGAGTTATTCCTTCGACTCAACAAACCTTAAGCAATTGAAGGATACTGTAGAACAGAAGGCATTTGTACTTTCAACCGTCAGGAACAGCATAGAAGGGTACAACCATTACATAAACTATTATGCCGGAGCGAAGCAAGTTGCGGATGCTGTTGAATTGCGTAATCTGCTTGCCTTTACCATAGCGGGCAAAGAGGATAGCTACTCATCATACAAGAACTTTATGGATACCTATCCGGGTTCTACCGAATACGATGAGGCGAAAAAGAGATATGAAATACTCCTTTTCAAAACTCTTACAGCCGACCATACGCTCAAATCCTACACAGCATTTATTACCGGTTATCCCGAAAGCCCGTATATAAACAGCGCCGAAGATTCCATTTACCGGCTTGCTGTTCCTCATCATTTTATAAAGGAATATTATAATTTCATCAAACAGTATCCCGCCAACCATAATGTAGATGCAGCGTGGCACCGCATTTACGCCCTATATACCACCGATGCCAAAGCCGAAACGATAGTGCGTTTCCGCCATGACTATCCCGACTATCCCTTCGCTCTGCACGCCGATACCGACCTGATACTTGCCCAAACCCGCTTTTATCCGGCAAGACAGGGTAACTTGTGGGGATTTATTGATAGTACCGGCAAGGTGTGCATTCCGTTCCGGTACGAATGGGCTGACTCTAATTTCTATGACGGACTCGCCTCCATAGCCATGAATGATAAGCTGGGTTTTATAAACAAAAGAGGCGAGATTGTTATACCATGTATTTATGATGAAGCTGACCACTTCCGCAATACGCTTACGGTAGTGAAGAAGGGAAATTTATGTGGTATAATTTCCAACCTGAACCAGATGATAGTGCCTCTCGAATATCAGGAGATATCAAACTTTGCCGATGGAATGGCTGTAATTGAAAAAAATGGAAAATACGGCTATATAAGCCGGCTCGGAGAGGAAGAAGTACCTTGCCAATACAGGGATGCCGGAGATTTTTCAGAGGGAATGGCCTATGTTCAGAATGGCGATGGTAAATACGGTTTTATAAACCTGGCGGGCAAGCTGGTGATAGCGTGTAATTATACCTGGGCGGGCAAATTCCGAAACGGGATTGCAAAAGTGAGCAATGACGGTAAATTCGGACTGATAGACATACAAGGTGATACATTGCTTGATTGCGAATATGATAATATATCAGATTTTACCGATAGTTTGGCCCTCGTTGTGCAGAGCGGTAAAATCGGCTATGTGAACAGAAAAGGTGAAATGCGCATTCCGTTGAAATACGACTATTCGCCCGACCTGCTTGCCGAAGGCGGCTTTATCGGAGGTTTAGCTAAGGTTCAGTTAAATAAAAAGAGAGGATGTATTAACTCTGCCGGTAAAATAGCGGTTCCTTTAAAATTTACCGATATTCTGCCCTTTAGCGACGGACTTGCTGCGGTTTTGATAAATAAGAAATGGGGATATATAAATATGAAGGGCATAACGGTAGTTGCTCCAAGGTACGATGGCGCAGCGCCATTTTCGGATAGTTTAGCGCGTGTGCAAATTAAAGGTAAATGCGGTTTTATTAGTCCGAAAGGCGATATGGTAATACCGTTGCAAGACGACACATTAAAAGATTTCGTAAATGGTGTAGCGGTTGAAATAAAAAACGGTAAGTATGGACTGATAGACAAAAAAGGAAACGAAATTGCACCCTGCATCTGGGATGATATGCGCCCTGTAAAGAGATTAACGCAGGTGGAAGAGAACGGTAAAATGGCTTATTATAATATTGCGATGAGAACATATATCTGGAAGGAAGACGGGTTCAGGAAATAAACCGTCATTCGTTCACCCATTTTGCTTTTGGAATCCTGTAGAGGAGCATAAAACCCATCAGGAATATTACAAGCAGGAATACTATGGAATTTCGCATGTTATGCGTAACTGCGTAAATCCATCCATAGAGGAACAACCCGAGAACGCTTCCTATATTCTCGCATACATCGTAAAAACTGAAAAAGGAGGCATGGTCTTCAGTTTCGGGGAGCAACTTTGAATAAGCCGAGCGGGAAAGCGCCTGTATTCCCCCCATTACCAGTCCGACAACCAAGGCAAGTGCATAGAACTGGTAGGCGGAATAGGTAAAATATGCACCGATGCAAACCAAAGTCCATATAACGGTAGCGGCTTTGAGTACGAAAATGTCGCTCTTCTTTTTGGCAATGTAAGAAAACATATAAGCGCCTGCTATTGCTACAAATTGAATAATAAGAATGGTAACAATCAGGTTGTCGGCTTTTAATTTCAGCGTATCGGAGCCGAACTGGTTAGCTACCAACATAATGGTGCGAACTCCGGTATTGTAAACGAAAAAAGCCATAAGAAACCTTCTTAATCTTTTAGTTTCTTTCAAAGTATTCCACACTTTAAGTAGCTCCTGGTATCCTTTCCAGATATTTCTTCCGCCATCTCTTTTAATCTCTCCAAACGGATTAGCCGGAAGATAACGGAACGTATATTGAGCGAAACCAATCCACCAGATGCCAACGGTGAGAAACGAAATACGAGTAGCCAAAGTTTTGGCGCTGTCACCGTTCAAGCCGAACCATTCCGGTTTCATAACCATAACCAGATTGATGATAAGCAGTATGGAACTGCCTATGTAACCATAAGAAAATCCTTTTGCGCTGACTCTGTTCTGGTCCTGCGGAATCACTATTTCGGGCAGGTAGGCGTTATAAAATACAATGCTGCCTGCATATCCTATGCAGGCGATTATTATCAGCACAATACCAAGCCACAGGTTAGCCGCAGTAAAGAAAAACATGAAACTGCACGCCAGTGCGCCCATGTAGCAGAAGAACCGCATGAACGCCTTTTTGTTACCGGTATAATCGGCGATACCCGACAGCAGGGGCGATACGGCGGCGATTAAAAGAAAGGCGAATGCAAGAGCATAGTTATAGAGAGCCAGCGGCAGAAAGGATAATCCGAGAAACGAAACCTTAGCCGAAGAGGGATAGATGGAGGAGTAATAGATGGGGAAGATGGTAGACGTAATAACGAGGTGATAGACCGAGTTCGCCCAGTCGTACATAGCCCATGCGCCGATAACCTTTTTATCTCCCTTTCGAAACATTGAAATGATTTGGGCAAAAGTAAAATATAATCGTTACCCGTCTGCTTGTAAAAATTAACGTGATTACAATTTATATTTTTCACATCTTTGCGTTTTGTACAACGAACCGGATAAAAATGGTTTTTTTTTATATAGTAAATGACCGGAGAATTTATTGTAGAAGTAGCCGATGAGCGCCATCTTCGCCTTGCCGAAGTTATATGCGCCGAGATGGAATCGTCTGCCAGGGCGAGGGGAACGGGTATCGCAAAAAGGTCGCCCGACTATATACGGCAGAAGATGAAAGAACGCAAGGCAATAATTGCCACCACCCGCCAAGGAGCATGGGCGGGGTTCTGTTACATCGAATCGTGGAGCCACGGCAAATACGTTGCCAATTCAGGGCTTATCGTTTCGCCCGAATTCAGGAAAAGCGGACTTGCGCGTCTTATCAAACGCAAAATATTCAACCTTTCGCGGCAGAGATACCCCGAAGCCAAAATTTTCGGGCTAACCACCGGTTTGGCGGTAATGAAGATAAATTCCGAACTGGGCTACGAACCGGTTGTTTATTCCGAGCTTACTCAGGATGAAGCTTTTTGGGAGGGCTGCAAAAACTGCGTTAATTACGAGATACTGATGAACAAAGAAAGAAAGAACTGCCTTTGCACCGCTATGCTCTACGACCCCGCCGAAAAAAAAGAGAACAGCGCAAAACCGCGCTTTGACTTCGTAAAGAAAATTATACCTCTGCAACGACTGCTTAATATAAAGAAGATTAAATTTTTGGGGAACGGAACGAAAGAAAAACAAGATGTTGAAAAGTATTAATTGCTTCGATAGTAAATGAATAATAAAAAAAACAAAAAGGTAGTTCTCGCTTTCAGCGGCGGGCTGGATACATCCTTCTGCGCGGTATATCTGAAAGAACAGGGGATGGATGTTCATGCCCTCACCATCAATACCGGTGGCTTTTCGGATGACGATGTAAAGCGGCTTCAGCGACATGCCAAAGCCCTTGGAGCCGCATCCTTCAAGTGTGTTGACGTTACACGCCAATACTACGAGAAGATATTAAAATACCTCGTATTCGGAAACGTTTTGAAGAATAGTACGTACCCGCTTTCTGTAAGCGCCGAAAGGGTAATGCAGGCGGTTGCCGCTGCGGAATATGCTAAATCAACAGGCGCAGATTATATTGCACACGGCAGTACGGGCGCGGGCAACGACCAGGTACGTTTCGATTTGGTGTTTAATATAATGTTGCCCGGCGTTACGATTTTAACTCCCATTCGCGATTTGAAACTGTCGAGGGAGAAGGAGATTGACTTCCTGAAAAAACATGGGGTAAAAATGGACTTTGAGAAGGCGAAATACAGTATTAATAAAGGAATATGGGGTACCTCGGTAGGAGGAAAAGAAACGCTTACATCAAATCTGCCGCTGCCGGAAGATGCCTGGCCAACCAAAGTAACAAAGAGAGGGAAAGAAAGAATGAATGCAAAAATTACTTTGGAATTTGAAAAAGGAGAAATCAGAAGAATAGACGGGAAAAAATTTGAACATCCGGTAGATGCCATCCGGAAATTAAACGCCATTGCCGCTCCCTTTGGAATAGGCAGAGATACTCACGTGGGCGACACAATTATCGGAATTAAGGGAAGGGTTGGATTTGAAGCCGCCGCGCCCATAATAATTATCAAGGCACACCATGCCCTCGAAAAGCACACACTTACCAAATGGCAGATTTATTGGAAGGACAACCTTGCCGCCTGGTACGGCAACTGGCTCCACGAGGGACAATATCTCGACCCTGTGATGCGCAATATTGAACTATTTATGCAAAGTACTCAACAATTTGTCAGCGGAAAAGTATTCGTCTCGCTTTCGCCATTCCGCTTTACTGTTGACGGAGTTGAATCGAAACACGACCTTATGTCGGCAAAGTTCGGTAAATATGGCGAGGAAAATAACGCCTGGACAGGTGAAGATGTAAAGGGCTTTACCAAAATATTCGGTAACCAGGCAGCTATCTTCAGGCAGGTGAATAATCTTTCGGCGGATTAATGAAAAGCGAAAAAATAAGAGCCGGTATAGTAGGCGGCGCAGGGTACACGGGCGGCGAAATGCTGCGGCTGCTCCTACAGCACCCGAACATGGAGATTGCCTTTGTAAACAGCAATAGCCAGGCGGGCAAGCCGGTTTATACTGTTCACAACGACTGTTTCGGACTTACCGATATGAAATTTAGTCAAAGCATTGATAATGATATTGATGTACTTTTCCTTTGTCTCGGTTCTGGCGAATCCAGAAAATGGCTGGAAAAAAATGGCGGTGAACTTAATGCCGCTGCAAAAGTTATTGATCTAAGCCACGATTTCAGACACGGGGAAAGCAATGTGTTCCAAAAGCGGAAATTCGTTTACGGGTTACCCGAATTGAATAAAGGAACAATTAAAAAGGCAGACAATATTGTCAATCCCGATCTTTTCGCCACCTGTATCGAGCTGGGCTTGCTGCCCCTTGCCGCAAAAGGAGAAATAAAATCGGATGTGCATATTTCCGCAACTACCGGCTCTACCGGCGCAGGACGCTCCTTAAGCCCCACCTCCCATTTTTCGTGGCGAAGCAATAACCATGCCCCATATAACATTTTTGAACATCGTCATTTAAAGGAGATTAATGAATCATTGCAGCAATGCGGCGGTAAATCCTCAAATTACAACCTATTTCTGGTACCATACCGCGGCGCATTTACACGGGGAATACTGGCTGCCATTTATTTAGAATCGCCGATTACGGATAATGAAGCCATAAAGCTTTTTGACGAATTTTATGAGTCGCACCCCTTCGTACATATTGTTCCGTTTGACGTGGATGTAAAACAGGTGACCAATACCAACAACTGTTTTCTGCAAATAAAGAAATCGGGCGAGCATTTGATTATTATCTCTGCAATAGATAACCTGGTCAAAGGGGCATCGGGGCAAGCGGTACAAAACATGAACCTGATGTTCGGGCTGGATGAACACACGGGATTGAGGTTAAAGGCAGGGGCGTTTTGAATTTGCAACATACATTAATAGAGGTTGGTTCCAGTTTGAACCCATAGAGCTATTGATTCTTATTTTTATTCGGATTCGATATCGCACCAAGATTGTACCTTCGCAATCTGAAAAATGAATTACCGACTGTGCGCCCAACGCTTGCAACATTATTCTTTCCCGCTCTTATCAGCCGCATGAAAGGAACCGCAACCAAAAGCGTTTATTTAACCTTTGATGACGGACCAACCCCGGATGCTACCCCTAACGTACTGGACATTTTAGCCGTCCATAAAATAAAAGCAACATTTTTTTGCGTAGGAGCTAATGTGGAGAGAAACCCGCACTTATACCAGCGCATAATAAATGAGGGGCATAGCGTAGGTAATCATACCTATTCTCATATCAACGGATGGAAAACCTCCACAGCCGATTACATTGCCGATGTAAAAAAATGCTCGGAGGTTCTTAAATCACATCTTTTCCGTCCGCCATACGGAAGAATTACCATCAAACAGTACCGCGAATTAAAAAAGGAATTCAGCATAATACTTTGGGATGTGCTTACCGGTGACTATAAGATAAATTTCGGGGGCGATAAGTGCCTGGAAGTTGTTAAAAAGTATTCCCGGAACGGTTCAATAATTCTTTTTCACGATAGCGAGAAAAGCGCCGAGAAAATTCCTGATTTGGTTAGTAAAAGTATTGAATTACTGAAAGAAAGAAACTATAATTTTAAACCCCTAAGCGATATAAAATCAAATTAGCCCAAATGTAGGAAAGGCAGGAAAAAAAATGTCTTTAAACATATTTTGCTTATTCAAAAAGATTTTGTTTTACATTTGGCGGCAAATTTGAAAAAATTACTCCCCTTTTTATGAATAATTCTTGCAAGAAGCTCTCCGGTTTGTTTGTGGCGCTCTTCACCATTGCCCTTACGCTTATTTCAGCAGACATTACTCATGCAGCCGGCGCCGGAACCGCAGGCAATCCCGATGCGGGAGGCAAGATATTCAAACAATATTGCGCAGTGTGCCACAGCACCGGTACAAACAAAATTGTTGGTCCGGGGCTCGAAGGCGTTACTACCAGAGTGCCTCAACCTTATGCCGAATGGATGCACAAATGGATTAAGAACAATGCCGCCGTTCTTAAAACAGATGCTTATGCGCAAAAAATATTTGCCGACAACGGCAAAGTTTCTATGACCGTATTTGATGGCACTCTTACGGACGCCCAAATTGACGATGTAATCGCTTTCTTAGCCAATCCGCCGAAAGAGGAATCTACAGCATCGGCAGGAGCCAATACCGGAGGCGCCGCTGCCGCAGCCGGAACCGAAGATGAAGGTTCGCATATTACAATGGTGCTTCTTATAGTAGTGCTTGCGCTTCTTATTTTAACACTCGTGCTGCGGTCTGTAAGAAAATCCTTGCAGGGAGCGGTAAATAAAATGAAAGGTATTGCACCACCTGCCGATAGAACCCTCTGGCAGGATACCAAATACTGGGTTCGAACCCACAAATTAGCTACCGCTTGCATCAATCTTTTTCTGGTAGCTATATTTCTTGTTTACGGATGGGAATATTTGTGGGGCATTGATGTTACTCCGGGTTACCACCCCTCGCAGCCGATAAACTTTTCACATCAGGTTCATGCCGGCACAAACTCTATCGCCTGTATATATTGTCACTCCGGAGCCGAAAAGGGTAAAGTAGCAGGCATACCAACTTTAAATGTATGTATGAACTGTCATAAAGGAATACAGGGATCCAACCCCGAATACAAAAAGGAGATTGAAAAAATATACTATGCCGCCGGCTGGGACCCCGCAAAGGGCGCTTACAGCAATCCATCTCATCCTGTAATATGGAACAGGGTTCACTCGCTTCCCGATTTTGCATACTTTAATCATTCCCAACACGTAGTTGTCGGTAAATTACAATGTCAGAAATGCCACGGACCCGTAGAAACCTATACCACCGACCAACAATTCGCCCCGCTTACCATGGGTTGGTGTGTCAATTGCCATCGCGAAACACCGGTGCACATGGATAGTAACGGCTATTATACAAAAATCCATCAGGCGCTTATGGCTAAATACCCCGGCAAGACAATTACTGAAGCCGATATGGGTGGGTTGGAATGCGGCAAATGCCATTACTAATATACTATAATGAGCAACAGCAGGATATAAATGCACATAACTTTCTTCCAATTAACGACTAACGAATAATAATATGAGCCAAAAACCCGAGACCGAAACCCCGCTTTTTAAAAGCGCATCTCCCGGAAAAAAATATTGGAAAGGTTTAGATGAACTAAAGGAAACTCCAGGTTACCTAACAACAAAGGATAAGGAATTCGCCGAACACATTCCGGTTGAGGAGTTTCTGGGAAAAGAGAGCTTGAACCATTCGACTACTACACGCAGGGATTTTCTGAAATATCTTGGATTCAGCTTAGCCGCGGCATCACTCGCTGCGTGCGAAGCGCCGGTGGTCAAAACCATTCCCTATGTAATCAAGCCGGAGGAAGTAACCCCCGGTACCAATAACTGGTATGCTTCCACCTATTTCGATGGGCATGACTATTGCAGTGTTTTGGTAAAAACACGAGACGGACGCCCTATAAAAATTGAAGGTAATAAGAATTCGACAATAACATCCGGCGGCACAAATGCACGCGTACAGGCATCGCTGCTCTCTTTATATGATGATGGACGCGCAACAGGACCATACATAAAGGGTAAAGCGGCGAAATGGGATGATGTGGACAAGGAAATAATGGCAAAGTTGGCGGACGTTTCCGCAAGGAACGGAAAAATAAGAGTGCTTACCTCCACTACTATAAGCCCATCATCTAAAAGTATAGGGAACGAATTTCTTGCAAAATATCCCAACGCAAAACATATAGTATGGGATGCAGTATCCTTTTCGGGTATGCGCAAAGCCAATCAGTACAGTTTTGGTAAATCAGTCATTCCGAGCTATAATATTGATAAAGCTGACGTAATAGTAAGTATAGCAGCCGACTTTCTAACCAACTGGCTATCACCCATTGAATTCGCTGCCAAGTACTCTCAAAACAGGAAGGTAAGCCGCGATAAGCTTACTATGAGCAAGCATATCCAATTTGAAAGTATTATGTCGGTAAGCGGCGCCAATGCCGATATGCGGGTTCAAATAAAGCCCTCGGAAGAAGGTTTAGTAGCCGTAAATCTGTATAACGCCGTAGCCAAACAGTTGGGCATGCCCACCTTACCCTCTTCAGTAAGCCCTTATGATGATGCCATAGCTAAGGTTGCCTCCGAATTGTCAGCGAATAAAGGCAAGAGCATGGTAATAGCCGGCTCCAATGACGAATCGGTGCAGCTGGTTGTAAATGAAATAAACAAGATTCTTGGCAACTACAATGATATTATCAACATAGACAAACCTTGTTACTTACGCGGCGGCGACGATGAGGATTTTTCCAACCTCGTGAAGCAAATGAAAGACGGCCAGATAGATGTATTGATAACATACAATACAAATCCTGTTTATACCGCTCCCGCTTCACTCGGCTTTAAAGAGGCATATAGTAAAGTACCATGTAAAATTTCGTTCGCCGACCGGCTTGATGAAACGGCTTCGCTTGCCGACTATCTATGTCCTGACCATCACTATTTGGAATCGTGGGGCGATGCAAATCCTTACGAAGGAGAGTACAGTTTAATGCAACCGGCAATCTATCCGCTATTCTCCCAACCAAAATATGAAGGCACCCGCGCCGCCCAGGAATCATTAATGAAATGGGCGGGAATGGAAAATACCAATTACTATAATTATCTGGTTGATCACTGGAAAAAGGAAATATTGCCCGCCTTGTCGGATGAAGGCGGTGGCTACTTGAATACCGAACAGTGGAACAGCACCTTACAAAATGGAGTGTTTAAGGCAGGTATAGTTGAAAAGGATACCGATGCCTTATCCGCCGGCGATGATAAGAAACATTCTACCGGAAAGGCAGATTCCGCCGCAGATAAAAACGGAAATAAAAAAGTAAAAGAGGATAATCAGGGAGACCAGCCCGACAATTCAGCTGCCGGAGGCATGACCCTTGCCCAAGCTGCAAATAACATCTCTGCCACCGGCAAGGGAAGTAAGTGGGAAGTTGTTATTTACGAAAAAACAGGCATTGGCAACGGCAATCAGGCAAATAACCCATGGCTGCATGAATTACCCGACCCTGTTACCAAGGTTACCTGGGATAATTATATCACCATGAACCCATCAGAGATGAAGGAGCTGGGCTTAAACCTGCTTGAGGATGATAATCCCAACGCCACCCTTGTTACCCTTACCGCCGGAGGCATTACCGTTAAGTTGCCTGCATTCCCGCAACCGGGACAGGCGAGAGGCACTGTAGGTATCGCCCTCGGTTACGGCAGAACCAATGCCGGAAAGGTAGCCGACGGGATTGGAGCAAACGCTTTCCCACTCGTTCAATGGTCGAATAAATCAGCATTGTACTATGTATCGGGCGCACAGATTGCCAGCGCCAACGAAAACTATCCCCTTGCCTGCACGCAGATGCACCATACCATGATCGGCAGACACATTATAAAGGAAGCCACTCTTGAAGAATATGCAAAAAATCCGAGCGCGGGCAATGAAGAAGAAAAGATAGAGATGCTCGGCAAAAAGGAATCATTTAAAGATGTGAACCTGTGGGACGACTACGACAAGATGTCGCCCGTGAACCTTACCAATAACGCCGACAATCTCGGACTACGCTGGAAGATGGCGATAGACCTTAATTCCTGTATCGGTTGCGGCAGTTGCGTAGTAAGTTGTAATGCCGAGAACAACATACCTGTAGTAGGTAAAGACGAAGTGATGCGTACACGCGAAATGCACTGGATACGGATAGACCGCTATTACAGCAGCGATATGACAATGGAGGAAGCGAAGAAAGAGGATATGACGGAATCGAACCGGATGTATGCCATGATGACGCCCTCGAGCGATAACCCTGAAGTTGCATTCCAGCCCGTAATGTGCATGCAATGCAACCATGCCCCATGCGAAACAGTATGTCCGGTAATTGCCACCAGCCATAGTTCAGAAGGCATTAACCAGATGGTTTACAACCGCTGCGTAGGTACAAAATACTGCGCCAATAACTGTCCGTATAAAGTCCGCCGTTTCAACTGGTTTAATTACTACAGGGATGAAAAATTTGTTGATGTAAATCCTGCACAGGAAAGCAACATCATAGGCAGAATGGTATTGAACCCTGATGTAGTGGTGCGCTCAAGAGGGGTAATGGAAAAATGTTCTTTCTGTCTGCAACGCATTCAGGCGGGCAAATTGAAAGCCAAACTGGAAAGCCGCGAGATAAAGGATGGCGACATACAACCTGCCTGCGCACAATCCTGTCCGACCCAAGCGCTGATGTTTGGTAATGTAAATGATAAAGAGAGCAGGGTGGCAAAGCTTATAAATGACGAACGTGAGTACCTCCTGCTCGCCGACCTTGATACCCAGCCCAATGTATTCTATATGACCAAGATACGCAATAAGGACAAAGCAATCCTTGAATAGTAAGGAACGATTAACGAATATTAATATATAATAAAAGAAAATGTCGCATCACGAATCAAACATCAGAGAGCCCCTACTGTTAGGTAAAAAAACATACCACCAGATAACAGAAGATGTAGCGCGTCCTGTAGAAGGGAAGGCGAACAACTACTGGTGGCTTATGCTCACCTTTGCCATCATCGCCTGGATTTGGGGCATCTGGTGCATGGCTTATTGCGTGGGGAGAGGCATTGGAACCTGGGGGCTTAACAGAACCATATTCTGGGGATGGGATATTACTAATTTCGTTTGGTGGATAGGAATAGGGCACGCCGGAACACTTATCTCCGCCGTTCTTTGCCTGTTCCGTCAACGCTGGCGTCTTACTATCAACCGGTCAGCCGAAGCCATGACCATTTTCGCCGTAATGTGCGCCGCCATTTTCCCTGTACTTCACATGGGTAGACCATGGCTGGCATACTTCGTTTTCCCGCTGCCGAACCAGTTCGGTTCCTTGTGGGTTAACTTTAACTCGCCGCTATTGTGGGACGTGTTCGCCATATCGACCTATTTTACCGTATCTCTTGTTTTCTGGTACCTTGGTCTTATCCCCGATTTTGCCATGATACGCGACAGGGCGATAGATAAAGGTAGAAAGCTATTTTATACCCTTTTAAGTTTCGGCTGGAGCGGACGCGCCAAGGACTGGCAACGTTACGAAGAAGTGTCGCTGGTACTGGCAGGCATAGCCACACCGCTTGTGTTCTCGGTTCACTCAATAGTAAGTTCCGACTTTGCGACCGGCGTGGTGCGCGGCTGGCACTCCACCATCTACCCGCCCTACTTTGTTGCAGGAGCCATTTTTTCCGGTATGGCAATGGTGCTTACCCTTGTCATAATAGGAAGAAAAGTGCTTAACCTTGAGGAATATATTACCATACAGCACGTAGATACCATGAACAGGGTAATGCTTACCATGGGCGCCGTAGTTGGCATAGCATACTTTGTAGAATTCTTTATGGCATGGTACTCCGGCGATCCCAACGAAAGTTTTATTTATCTCTCCTGGAACAACGCAAAAGGAGTTTATGGCTGGGCATTCTGGTCGCTTATTATCTGCAACATCCTGTTGCCTCAAATTTTGTGGGTAAAAAAATATCGCAGAAATCTTTATATAACCTTCATCCTATCCATAGTAATAAATATCGGAATGTGGTTCGAACGGTTTTGTATCATCGTTACCGACCTCTACCGCGATTACATTCCTTCCGACTGGACCTATTACCGCCCTACTTTTGTAGAAGTAGGCACTTATGTTGGAACGCTTGGCATGTTCTTCACCTTTTTCCTGATTTTCGCCCGCTGGTTCCCGTTCATTGCACAGGCGGAACTTAAAACAACCCTGAAAGCGACAGGCGACCTTTATCACAATCCGCCCCGCCGCCTCACCCATAATGAAGAAGCGCTCGTACCTCAAAACTCATAATTTTTTTCTATCATGGCTACATACATTCATGCCCTCTACAACGACGACGACCGCCTGATTGACGGAGCGAAAAAGGTTCGCGAACAGGGCTTTTCAATCAAAGAAGTTTTCTCTCCGTTCCCAGTACACGGCATCGATAAGGTGATGGGGCTTAAACGCACCCGCATTTCTATATGCTGCTTTATATACGGATGCACCGGCTTTTCCCTCGCCTTCTGGATGATATGGTATATGCTCATTAAAGATTGGCCTATAGATATAGGCGGGAAACCAAACTTTACATGGTATCATAACATACCATCGTGGATTCCCGTTTTGTTCGAAGCAACTATATTTTGTTCCGCACACGGTATGGCGCTCACGTTGTTATTCAGAAGTTGGCTTTTCCCGGGCGTTACCCCAAAAAACCCCGACCCGCGTACCACCGACGATCACTTCCTGATGGTATTACCTGCTCACAGCGAGGAAGACGAACTTAAACTCATAGCTACCGCCAACGCAACAGGCGCAGTGGAAGTAAAAAAAGTGCATTTGTAATAGAGCAACTGTCAGAATTATATTAAGTAACAGGATATAAATAGTAAACTGCGAATTACCATTATGAAAAATAAAATGCAAAAGATGCTGATGAAAATAATTCCAATGCTTGGGGCGGGAGTTTATTTTTCATTGCTTTTCAGTTCCTGTACACGGAACAATCCCGACAGTTCGGGAGTTGAATACATGCCCGATATGTACCGGTCGCCCTCCTATGAAGATAATTCGGTGAATGGCTTTTATGCCGACAGCATGACCGACCGCCGTCCGGTTACAGGTACTGTACCCGTAGGTTTTTGGCCCGACCCGTTTCCGAACACCCCCGATGGCTGGGCGGATGCGAAGCAATATCTGAAAGATCCTTACCCTGCTTCACCGGAAGTGCAAGCCGATGGCAAAGCAATATTCGAGATTTACTGCATACACTGCCACGGAAAAGAGGGCAAAGGCGATGGTCCCGTCGCCCAAAAGCTGCCCGGTCCTCCGCCGCCTTACTCCAGTCCGCAAATCAGGGCATATTCGGAGGGAGAAATATATCAGGTGCTTGAATACGGAGGGGCTTATGGAAACAACCTGATGGGGTCGCACGCCTCCCAACTTACCGTTGATGAAAGATGGAAACTGATACGTTATATACAAGTGCTTCAAAACCTGGGGCAGTCGGATTCCACGAAGGCAACCACCGCCACTGATACAGTTAAAAATACAGTACCTTCCACTCCAAACTCATAATTTATAGTTCTTAACTCTTATCTTAATATGAATTATTACACTTTTTCAGGCAGGACTAAAAATTTCACCTTTGCACTAATGGGAATTGGAGTAATTGCGCTCCTCTACGGATTATTCAACGGAGAAATAAGCGGCGCCCGGTTCTGGGCTAATATTCTTCTGGAAGGACTGTTTTTTAGCTTTATTGCTCTCGGCGCGGTATTCTTCATGTCGCTGCAATATGTAGCGCAGGCGGGCTGGTCGGTACTCGTAAAACGCGTGTATGAGGCGATAGGAACATTTATGCCTTTCGGATTGCTCGCTATTTTTATTGTTCTTGTAGCCAGTATTATTGGCGGCATGGCAGGGCATAATGATATTGTATATCGTTGGATGCAGAAAGGAGTAACCGACCCCTCAAGCCCTGTTTATGATGAGATGGTAGTGAAAAAATCGATGTGGCTTAACATTCCCTTTGTACTGATACGAACCATTGTTATTACCTCGGTATGGATTTATATGGGAATGGTAATGCGCAAGCGTTCCATAGAAATGGACCTTACTAATGATTTCCTGCCGCTTCATTATAAAAACATGATGACCGCAGCCGTTTATATTGTTTTCTTCGGAATAACCGAACAGTTTATGGCGTGGGATTGGGTAATGGCGATAGATTATAATTGGCACAGCACCCTCTTCGGCTGGTATCTGTTCGACGATATGTGGCTTACCAGCGTAGTAGTAACCATATTACTTACTCTCTATCTAAAAAGAAAGGGGCTTTTGCAAAATGTAAATTCAGACCATATTCACAATCTCGGTTTATGGATGTTTGCATTAAGCGTATTATGGACTTACCTCTGGTTTTGGCAGTTCATGCTCTATTGGTACACCAACATACCTGACGAAGTGGTATTCTTTCAGCCCCGTATTGACCATTACAGGTGGCTTTTCTGGATCATGATGATGGTGAACCTCCTGTTCCCGCTCATCGGGTTAATGACCCGCGATACAAAGCGCAATCCTATGTTCCTTGCAATAATAGGCAGCACAATAATGGTAACCCATTGGATAGACGCCTATATATGGGTAATGCCCGGTTCGGTAGGCACCGGATGGCATATCGGCTTCCTTGAAATCGGCTTATTAGCCGGCTTTACAGGTTTGTTCCTCTTCGTAGTTCTTAGCTCGCTGGCGAAAGCTCCGATACAGGTAAAAAATCATCCCTATCTTGAAGAAAGTTTGCACCACCATTTTTAAACCGATAAGAAAAAATTAAAGTTTATCCGCACACGCTTTTTATGTAATTTTACGACCAATTAATCAAATTAAATTAGAAGTTAAATGATAACCTTCCTATCATATCTTGCTGTTGTATTGGCGCTGGTACTTGTATTTCAGTTGATGAACGTGTACCAACTTGCATCTGAACTTAAAGGCGAAAACACCGGGCTGGCAAACGACCGTGACAACCACTCGCAGGGAATAGGCATGCTCCTGTTTGTTGCAGGATTTTTTATATTCCTCATATCCCTGATTTTCATCTATAAGGATAAAATGCTCCCTGAAGCCGCTTCGGATGTAGGCAGAGAAGCCGACCACCTGATGAACTTCAACTGGGTTATTATATTCATAGTGTTCTTCATCACAGAAGCAATGCTGTTTTATTTTGCCAATAAGTATAAGAAGAGCAAAACCAATGCAAAAGCTTTTTATTTCCCCCACCAGGATAAACTTGAATTGATATGGACCGTAGTACCGTCAATTGTGCTTGCAGTAATTATTATTTATGGATTAAGTTTATGGGGAAAAATGACGGGTAAGCCCGATAAAGATTCCATTATCGTTCAGATTTATGCCAAACAATTTGATTTTACCGCGCGCTATGCCGGACAAGATAATGTACTTGGTAAAACCGACTACAAACTGATAGATGATGCAACCAATCCGCTTGGTTTGGATACCACTGATAGCAAAGGTTGGGATGACATTATAGTAAAGGGAGAACTCCATGTACCGGTAAATCATCCCGTTGATTTCAAATGCAATTCAAGAGATGTAATGCATGGCATGTATATGCCCTATTTCCGGGAACAGATAAACTGTGCGCCCGGATTAACTACCGATATGCACTTTATCCCTACCATCACCACAGCCCAGATGCGGCAGATGGTGCACGATACCACCTTCGATTACATGCTGTTATGCAACAGAGTATGCGGTGCAGGTCACTATAATATGCAGATGAAAATAGTGGTGGACAGCCCTGAACAATTTAATGAGTGGCTCGCCAAACAGAAAACATTCCGTTCGGGCATTGCCGCCAAATAAAAGTTGAAATCAGAATAGAGAAAATTATATAATCTTAATAATAATTAAATGGAAACTCACAACCACCAAGCTGCGGAGCATCATCATCACGAAGAGCACCACGAACTACCTTTTATCAGGAAGTACGTGTTCAGCATGGACCATAAAATTATAAGCAAACAGTTCCTTTTCACCGCCATGTTCATGGCATTTGCAGCAGCCATAATGAGCATGCTGTTCAGATTGCAGTTGGGCTGGCAGGGACATCCTTTCGGAATAATCCATTATCTGCTTGGCGACAAATGGGGCAGCTATAACGGCAAAGCAGGCGTAATGGACCCCAACATTTACCTTGGTTTAGTAACCATTCACGGAACCATCATGGTATTCTTCCTGCTCACAGGCGGACTAAGCGGGACATTTGCAAACCTGCTTATTCCACTGCAAGTGGGAGCGCGCGATATGGCATCGCCCTTTCTGAATATGCTTTCCTACTGGTTCTTCCTTGTTTCATCCCTAATAATGTTCATTTCGCTTTTTGTGCAAACAGGACCTGCATCCGCCGGCTGGACGATATATCCGCCGTTGAGCGCACTGCCCCAGGCAATGGACGGCTCAAAGCTGGGGATGACCCTATGGCTCATTAGCATCGCCCTGTTCATCGTTTCTTCCTTACTTGGCGGTCTAAATTACATTGTTACTGTTATTAACCTGCGCACAAAAGGCATGAAAATGACCCGACTCCCATTAACAATATGGGCATTGCTGATAACAGCCATTCTCGGTGTTCTGTCGTTCCCGGTATTATTCGGCGCCGCCATATTGCTTATATTCGACAGAACCTTCGACACCAGCTTCTTCCTGTCCGATATTTTTATCGGCGGTCAGGCATTATCGCAGACAGGAGGCAGCCCCATCCTTTTTGAGCACCTCTTCTGGTTCCTCGGTCACCCCGAAGTGTATATAGTAATTATGCCCGCCTTCGGGATAATGAGCGAAATTATTTCCATAAGCGCACGGAAACCCATTTTTGGCTACCGCGCTATGATTGGCTCCATGCTCTCCATCGCCTTTCTTGCCTTTATCGTATGGGGGCATCACATGTTTGTAAGCGGCATGAATCCGTTCCTCGGTTCGGTGTTCGTATTTACCACCCTGCTTATAGCTATTCCGTCCGCCGTAAAGGCGTTTAACTATATAACAACACTATGGAAAGGGACAATACATTTTAATCCGCAGGTGCTTTTTGTAATCGGCGCCGTATCCACCTTTATCTCCGGCGGTCTTACCGGCATTATTCTGGCAGATTCCGCACTGGACGTATCGGTTCACGGAACCTATTTTGTGGTGGCGCATTTTCACATTGTAATGGGTTTGTCTGCCGTACTGGCGATGTTCGGCGGCGTATATCACTGGTTCCCCAAAATGTTCGGACGGCTGATGAACAAAAAATTGGGCTACTGGCATTTCTGGCTTACCTTTATATGCGCATACGGTGTCTTCCTGCCTATGCACTTTTTGGGCTTGGCAGGCGTTCCGCGCAGGTATTACACGAACGAATTCTTCCCCGTATTTGAAAAACTGCAGAGCATTAATCAGATTGTAACCGTTTTCGCGATAATCGGCGTTCTCTCGCAGATAATTTTCTTTGTCAACTTCTTTTACAGTATGAGAAAAGGTCAGGTTGCCGAACAAAATCCATGGCACGCCAACACCTTGGAATGGACTACAAAGCTTGTACCCGGTCATGGCAATTGGGAAGGACCTCTGCCGGTAGTTCACCGCTGGGCTTACGATTACAGCAAGCCAGGTAAGGAACAGGACTATGTACCTCAAACCGTTCCGATAGAGCCGGGCGAATTGGATGAAGGCGCACACGCCTGATTATGTAACCAAATTACGCAGATAAGAATGCTGACTGTGTAGCAGGGAAGTCAGTTTGGTCATAATAAGGGAGAAAGTCGCATACGTATCAAAGTGATAAGGGAAAATGTTAGTAAAATAATATGCTGAAAATCAATTATATAAACACTTCTAAAAGGATTTAGTATGAAAATAAATATGCGTAAAGGCATTTTGTAAGAATTAATATATATATTTGAACTCTTAAACCAAAAAAAATATGAAAAAATTATTAATTACAGCATGCGCAATATTCAGTTTGATATTCGCTGCAAAGGCGCAATTGCCATACGCGCAAAACTTCCAAACCTCCATGACGAATATGCCTGTTGGTTGGGATACCGGTTATTATAAGTATCATAAAGGAATAGCGCCGGGATGGCAATTTAATGACGTATGGCCAACCCATGGAAATAGCTTATGGAAAGGAAATGTTGCAACACACACGTATTGTACGTTTGTTGATGATATTGATTACGATTACACCGGGGCTTATAATAATACTTCAGGAGTTAACTGTTATGATACATTACGGACAAGTTCCTTTAATTGTTCGGCATCCGCCAATGTTTTTCTCCAGTTCGACTATAACTTCAATAATTATACGGGCTTTGAGGTTGGAACGGTTGCCATATCAACCGATGGAGGAGCTACATGGACTACTGCGGTTACCTTGCCTCAAGTAAATGACATAACCTGGCACAACGGACAAGTATTTGATATTTCGGCTCAAGCAGGCAGTCAATCAAGTGTAATGCTTGCCTTCTGCTATTGGAACGATAGCGCCGGGGTATATGGATATTACGGCAAACATTATCCGGGTTGGGGAATGGCAATAGATAACTTAAATGTTTATGTACCCAAAGCATACGATGTACAGGTAACGAGTCAAACCCAGTCGGCATTCCTTCAGGTTGGTAAAGCTTACACCATGTCAGGAACCGCCTTCGATTCTGGCAGCGCAACAATTACATCCATGACCATGAATTACAGTGTAAATGGCGGCGCTACCCAATCGCAGAATATATCCGGTATTTCGGGTTTCAGCGCACTTACAAGTTTAAGCCCTAACTGGAGTTTAGGTTCTATACCATTCACACCTCCGGCTGTGGGATTATATACTATTAAGTACTGGGCTACCGCCCTTAATGGCGCGAATGCCAATCTTAATTCCGACACCTTAAAAGCTACCTTCATGGCAGTTGACAGTTTACAGCCACGTACCGCACTATTTGAAGAAACAGTAGGACAATCTTGCTATTACTGTATGTTGGCTGGTCCAAATGTAGATTCAGTGGGTTACAACCAAGCTGGAAATGTTAATATCATTCATTACCACGTACCCTATCCCGGTCCGCCGGATTATATGTATTCTGCAAATACAGGCATAGGCACCTTTTACGAAACCTATTATAGCGTGGCAGGTACGCCCGATGGCGAGTTAGACGGACAGAGTTTATATCCCGGCGCTCTTTTAGCTCCGAATGATTTTTCAACGCCTTATGTTGAAAGTGAGAATGCAATGGGCGCGCCCTTTAAAATAAAGATTAACAGCGTTACCTATAATCCGAGTACATTAATGTACAATGCCAATGTTACGGTAACTTCCTATGGTACGTTTTCATCGGGCTTAATAGCGAGAGCGGTAATTACCGGTGATACGGTTGTTTATACACAGGACTACAGTGCGGATGATCCGCCAAGCAGCTTTCAGCCGCCAGATGGAACCAATCCAAGCGGAACATCCGATTATTATTGGCAGTTTGTAACAAGGTTTGCATCGGTAGCATTGGATGAAATGCCAAGCACAAGTGGCACTTCGTTAGGCGCATTCACCCCAAATGCAAACCAAACGCTTAACCTTAGCTGGAAGAGAAACCATCCGGATTCTTATGACCGTAGCTTGTATCCATACGATTCTTCCGCCTCGGAACATCTTACCGTATTCATTCAGGCAGATGCCGGAATTGCAACGGTGGGGATACCTAATAAGTATGTTCTGCAGTCGGCTTCCAAGCAGATTAGTATTGTAAATGGAGTTCAGGATTTGACCGATGGCGTAGATTTCAATCTCTACCCAAATCCGACCAGCAAAATGACTAATCTCTACTTCACCCTTGATCAGGAGCAACATCTAAGCGTACAGATGTACAATATGCTTGGCGAACAGGTTTATTCCAATGACTTTGGAACCATGTCGGCGGGCGATCATCTGGTAAACATAAATTGCGCCACATTCCAATCAGGCGTTTATTTTGTTAGAATTACCACCGATAAGTCATCAGTTACAAAGCGGTTAGTTATTCAGCAATAAAAGGCAATTTAGCTTCATAGAACCACCCTTGACAATAAAAAGTCAAGGGTGGTTTCAGTTATTAAAGTGTTAAATAAGCTAAATATACTTTCCCTAATTTAGAAAAACTTACTATCTTTGAATAAAATTTACAATATGAAAAAGTCATTACTAATAATTGGTGTTGCAATCTTCTCCCTTTTTCAGGCGAAGGCGCAGTTTATTGAAATTATGCGCGCCAATGGCAATCACTCCATTAATGATTCAACCATTACTGTTGTGGGTAACAATGGCATGCCCCAATACACTGTAAATTTTTATGTGGTGAATACCGGAATTTCAACTTTAAATGTAAAATGTAAATGGGAAATTAAAACTGCTGTTGCCCATACATCGAATGCCATTTGCTGGGGATTATGCTTTGGTGCGAACTCATCCCTTGACTATACTGCCCCCAGTACGCAAGCCATGTCAAAACAAGGCGGCGGTACCGATACTAATATAACCTTTGTGGGTTATTATAACGACTCGTCAAAAGTGGCCACAGAATCAATCTACTACATATTTTATAATTCTACCAACCCATCCGATTCATCCTGGGTGCTGGTAAATTATGTAATAAACAGTGATGCAGGAGTAGCCAATGTATCAGCCAACCAATTGCATATTTCCGCTCCTTACCCCAACCCTGCGAACAAATATGCAAGCTTCAATTACAACATCAATACTACCTCACATTTAACCCTTTATAACTCTATCGGTCAGAAAGTTAATGATGCTGTATTAAACCCTTCCGGCAACAGATTCAATCTGGATGTTTCGGGTATGCCTTCCGGAATTTATTTCTGTGAATTATATGACGGTACATCCCAACCGGTGTTCCAGAAATTAGTGGTAGCGCATTAATTACCGGAATCCTTAATTGAAAATTGGTTACTGTTTGTTGAAACATTTGAACATCTTGCAGGTTCAACGCTTCATTCTGCCTTCATTTTTATTTCTCTATCTTTGCTGCAACACAAATGCAAACATTTTATGAAAAAGATAATTGTAGCGCTCGCACTCCTTACTTCTTCATTATACATTTGCTCGGGGCAAGGGTTGAATAATACCAAGATTCCCTCCGTAGATGTAAGAACCCTGAACGGAGCCAATTTCAATACCAGCAAGCTTTCAAACGGCGGAAAGCCGATGATTGTGGACTTTTGGGCTACATGGTGCAAACCCTGCATTGCCGAACTGGATGCCATAGCCGAAAACTATCCCGACTGGAAGAAGGAAACAGGCGTAAAGGTTATCGCCATCTCGGTTGACGACCAGCGCACCAGTTCTAAGGTGCCATCATTTGTGCGGCAAAAGGGCTGGACATACGACGTATATCTCGACCCAAATCAGGATTTCCAAAGGGCAATGCAGGTTATTAATTGCCCCTGTACATTTATTGTGGACGGAACAGGTAAAATTGTATGGGTGCATAACTCATATATAGAAGGTGACGAAGACAACCTGTACTCCGCACTTAAAAAAGTAGTGCATAAATAACCGTAAGACGGCTGTATACACGCCGCTTAACTATAAAGAGAACGGCGCTATTTTATTCAAAACGAAACGTCGGAGATGACCATGAGAAAGGCAATCTTCATTTTCATATTCACAGCGTCCGCCATAATTCAACTTAATGCTCAAGACACGGGGTTCAAACTACCCGGAATCATGGTACGAAATTTGAACGGAGACGCAGTAAATACCGCAACCTTCTCAAACGGCGGTAAGCCCGTTATAATCGATTTTTTCGCTACATGGTGCCGACCCTGTATTATGGAATTGAATGCCATAGCCGATATGTATGATTATGAGCAAAAGCGAACCGGAGTGAAGGTAATTATTATCTCGGTAGATTCAGCTTCTTTTAAGAGCGGCAAGGTTGCCAAATTTATCAGAAGCAAGGGATGGAGATATGAGGTTTATCTTGATTCGGCAGGCGATTTTCAGAAAGCCATGAATGTTACCGATACCCCCGAAACATATATCATCAACGGCAAAGGAATTGTGGTTTGGGAACATACTTCCTACCTTGAGGGCGACGAGAACGGACTATTTGAGGCGCTCGATAAAGTAGTCGGCATTTCATCAGCGCATTAGGCGATAATGACTTGCGTTATCACTGATTTGAAAGGTTTTTTTAGCTTTGTGCAATAAAGCGAACAATTACAAATTATAAACAATACCCTGCCCATGGGAAAAACTAAAATTAACCCATATCCGTTAAACATTCTTATCATGGGTATCTTGTCATTATCATTTCTACAATCCGGAGCGCAGATTCTGAATGGAGCAGGTCAGATACATGGAAGCATGGAGGTAGATGCCGCAACCTATACAGCGGATTCACTTATTGGGGCGCCACTGGTTCCTGAAAAGATGGACGTGCAGAATTTTACAGAACTGGATTATACCAACGGACGAATATCGGCAGGAGTGCGCTATGAAACCTACGACAATGCCTTACTGGGTTACGACCCTCGCTATAACGGAAGCGGAATTGCTTACCGCTATGCACGTTATACCGATTCAGTAGTGGATATAACCGTAGGTAATTTTTATGAACAGTTCGGCAGCGGGATGATATTCCGTACCTACTGGAGCTACCCCCTTGGCGTAGATAACTCGCTCGACGGAGTAAGATTACGGTTAACGCCCCATAAAGGTATTTACATTAAAGCCGTTACCGGACATCAGCGCTACTACTGGACAGAAGGCGTGGGAATAGTACGCGGAGTTGACGGCGAAATAAATATGAACGAACTCATACCAAACTGGGAACAGCATAAAACCAATGTGATACTCGGCGGCAGTTTTGTAAGCAAATACCAGGCGCCGGATAACCCGAGCTATAATATGCCTGCCAACGTGGGAGCTACCGCCGGCAGAATTAACATTACAAACGGCGGGTTCAGTTTTTACACAGAATACGCCTACAAAATAAATGACCCTTCGGCGGTAAATGGATATCTTTTCTGCCCCGGACAAGGATTGTTTTCCAAGGCAACCTACGCCCAAAAAGGAATTTCCCTCTCATTTTCGGCAGAGCGGATTCAGAATATGAGCTTTAAATCGGATAATGCAGCTGTGAAAAATGACCTTGATATGAATTACCTGCCCTTCCTGCCAAGAGATGAAACATATCAGGTAGCAACATTTTTCCCTTATGCCACACAGCCAAACGGCGAAGAAGGACTGGACGGCGAAACGCAATTTACCATACCTAAAGGAACACTTTTCGGAGGGCATTACGGTACATCAGTCGATGTGGAGTTTTCTGCCATCAATTCGCTTGACACAACCACCCTGAACGACCTGAACACTACCAGACAAGGATATACATCTAAATTTTTCGGCATAGGGCAGACCAATTACTGGGATAACCTTACAATAGAATTACAGCACAAATTCTCACCCAAATTCAGAATGATAGCGCAATATGATTATGAGACCTACAATACAGACATTATTCAGGATGAAGTGGGTTTTCCTACTATTCATGCAAATATGGGAGTGCTCGACAGCTACTGGAGGGTTACCGAAAGTAACACCCTTCACATAGAAGCGCAGGAATTCTACGCCACAGAATATCAGGGAAGCTGGGCAGTAGGTCTTGCCGAATTCAACTTTGGACCTAGCTGGTTCATCGGTGCGCTTGACGAATACAATTATGGCAACCCAAATCCATTGGAACGCATACACTATGCAACCTTTACCGGCGGTTATACCAAGGGTTTCTTCCGGATTACACTCGGCTACGGCAAAACGCGCGCAGGTATCCTTTGTATAGGAGGCGTATGCAGGGAAATACCCGCCGCCGACGGATTCACCTTATCACTCACAGAAAGTTTTTAATGAATCATCAATCTTATTGCAATATGAACAACAAGCAGATACTTTCAGCCAACATCGGAGGGATATTTTCGTACGTCATGGCGCTGGCTATCCTGTTCAGCAGCGGCTGCGATTATATCACCAACCCAGTTGTAACCCATAGCGGTAATTCAGCTCTGCCTACAAGTCCTCCCACACGTGTAGATAGCACATCTGCCACCGACGACGCTTTGACAAAAGCGCTGGTGGAAGATTATACAGGGCACCGCTGCGAAAATTGCCCCGCGGCAGCTATACAAATCGACCCGTTACTTACAGGGGTTAAGGCAGCGAATATAGTACTGTTACAGGTAAACTGTACCTTGACATTCGGTCAGGGATTCCCTAAAAACAGCTTTGTGGGTTTGCCCGATACTGCATACGGAATAGATTACAGAATTACCGCCGGAAATAACTGGAACAATACTTTCATTAATGGTGATAACAATGGGCTGCCCGGCACCATGGTGGACAGGTTATATTATTCTCCATCCGCGGGTGCGGGCGGCGGGAACGACTTATACCTGAACGTGAAAAATGTTTCAACTCCCTTTGATTCATTGACTGCTACAAGTCCAACTGCATCCATACACATTATCGACAGTATGTGGGCGCCGCCGACAAGCTTCCTGGCAATGAACATTACCACAAAATTGCACAATCCACAGAGCGGCAATACCTATTGGCTGGTAGTATGCCTTGCTGAAGACAGCATCTATGATTGGCAGGACAGTTTGAATGTAAACAGGCAGTATTACCTAAAAAGAATGACCTTGCGAAAAGTAATTAACGGCAATGGCAGCGGTTGGGGCGATAGCTTAACGCATACCACTTCGCCGCAGACAAAGTACTACACTTTTACCAACGATACGTTAATGTTAAATAATTCGATGCCGATATCTCTTCCACCCAAAATACCTACCCGTTTCTGGAATATGGCGCACATGTATATTGTAGCTTTTGTATATCAGCAGACGCCAAGCGGTAAGCCATACGATTATATGGTATTACAGGCGCAGAAACTCCATCTCTAAAGCCGTTTGCCCGGAATTACAGGCGGTAGGGCTTAAAGTGTTCCTCTGCGCGCTTGTTCTCTTTCGATGGATTCGAAGAGCGCTTTAAAGTTACCGGCTCCAAACGACTTGGCGCCTTTACGCTGTATCACTTCATAGAATAGAGTAGGGCGGTCTTCTACAGGTTTCGTGAATATCTGAAGCAGATAGCCCTCTTCATCCCGGTCAACAAGGATTTTTAGACGCCTTAAATCTTCTATTTTTTCGTCAATCTTACCCACTCTGCTGTACAAATCCTCGTAATAGGTATCAGGGGTAGGCAGAAATTCCACGCCCCTGGCATTCAGTTCGGTTACTGTGGTAAGTATATCATTCGTTTCAAGAGCTATGTGCTGCACTCCGGCAGTGTGATAAAAGTCGAGGTACTCTTCAATCTGCGATTTCTTTTTGCCTTTGGCAGGTTCGTTTATAGGGAATTTAATGTAGCCGTTGCCGTTGCTTACCACTTTGCTCATAAGGGCGGAGTACTCGGTAGATATTTGTTTGTCGTCGAAGGTAAGAAGTAGTTTGAAGCCCATTACCTCTTCGTAAAATTTAACCCATTTATTCATTTCGCCAAGCGGAACATTTCCAACGCAGTGATCTACATGTTTCAGCCCTACCGGTTTGATTTTAAAAAGGGAATTCGCCTTCTGGTATCCCGGAAGAAATTCGCCTTTGTAGTTTTTGCGTTCTACAAAGGTGTGTATGGTTTCTCCGTAAGTAAAGATGGAAGCGGTTTTAACTTCGCCGGATTCATCTCTCATCGTTTGAGGAAGAATAGCAGGTTTTGCGCCTCTTCTTACCGTTTCATTAAATGATTTCTCGGCATCATCAACCCATAATGCGAGAACTTTAACCCCGTCACCATGTTTTTGAACATGTTCCGCCGCCGGATGCTTTGGGGTAAGTGCGGTGGTTAGCACAAGCCGAACTTTACCCTGTTTTAATACGTAAGATGTCTTGTCCTTTACGCCTGTTTCCAATCCTGAATAGGCAACCAGCTCATATCCCCAAGCGGATTGGTAGTAATAGGCGGCTTGTTTTGCATTACCTACATAAAATTCAATATAATCGGTGCCGTTGATAGGCAAAAAATCGGGACTGGCGTTTTTATGCAACTCCTTCAGTTTATTTTCTACTGCTGTTTCCATATCTTATTTTTTAATTTTAAAGGTTCAATCTTAATCCGTTCGTGGCTTATTCCACCCAGCTCTTATAGTATTTTCCATCATCAATTTTAATGGCATCTTTGGTAACCATAAGCGGGCGGAAGGTGTCTATCATTACTGCGAGTTCTTTGGTTTCCTTCTGACCAATGCTTCGTTCCATAGCGCCGGGAGCCGGTCCGTGGGGTATGCCTTTTGGATGAAGCGTAATATTGCCCTCCTTTATATTGTTGCGGCTCATAAAATCGCCATCTACATAATAAAGAACTTCATCAGAATCAATGTTACTATGGTTATAGGGGGCGGGTATCGCTTTCGGATGATAATCGTATAGGCGCGGACAAAATGAACAAACAACGTAATTGCGCGCTTCGAAATTCTGATGTACGGGCGGCGGCTGATGAACGCGCCCGGTAATCGGTTCAAAGTCATGAATGGAAAAGGCATAAGGATAATTATAGCCGTCCCAACCGGCTACGTCAAATGGGTGATAGGCATATACGAGCTCATGAAGATGGTTTTCCTTTTTTATCTTCACCAGAAAATCACCTTTTTCGTCTATGGTTTCAAGTTTAGAGGGCACGCGCAAATCGCGTTCGCAAAACGGCGAATGTTCCAACAATTGTCCGAATTCATTTCTATATCTCGAAGGCGTATAAATAGGGCTGAATGATTCAAGAAAGAGCAGCCGATTTTCCTTTGTGCTGAATTCTATTTGATAGATCATGCCACGCGGGATAATAAGATAGTCGCCATAGCCGAAAGGTATTTGTCCCATGAAGGTATGCAGCGTGCCACTCCCCTTGTGAATGAATAAGAGTTCGTCGGCATCGGCATTTTTATAAAAATAATTTTTCATAGATTGAACCGGGGCTGCAAGTCCGAGCCATAAATCGTTGTTCAGCAGTAACGTTTTGCGGCTATCCAAAAAATCGCTTGCGACAGGTACGTCGAAACCATTAAGCAACATGGAGCGTATATTATGCGTTACAGCAATTTCGGGTGTTATATCTTTACTTTTATTTATCGATTTAACCTGCGTAGGACGGTGCAAATGATATAACAATGACGACATCCCCGAGAACCCCTCTGTTCCAAAAAGCTCTTCGTAATGGTATCCCGATTTCTCTTTTGCAAAAACGGTGTGCCTTTTGTGCGGTACTTTACCCAATTTATGATATATCGGCATGAGATGAAGGATTAACGAAAGCAAATTTAGTAATATTTCCCCAGAGATATAGTGATAAATATCACAAACAAAGTGTCCGATAAACAGATTCGGTCAGGTGCTTTATAATGAATCAGGGGAAAAATAAGTAGATTATACTGGCTAAGTTGTATTTGTTAAAATTCATGGCATCGGCATAACTATCAGCCCCGATTGTAATTGGCGGCTCGTAGGGATATTTTAACAGGTTATGAATAAAATTACAAAAATTAAATGGCATATTACTGAAAAAGAACTGTTTTATTGCCAAGCTCATCTTAATCTGTGTAATTTAGCGTCATTTTCAGGTTGTTTATAGAACATTTTCATTCAAAATACGTTATTATTAGGAGCAAAAGAGCGGATAATGAGATTTTCAAGGACAGTATTGCAATTTTAATATGAAACCGAGATTATTCATAGTTACGATAATGGCGGTACTACCATTCCCATGCTATTGTCAAAGCGCATTGGCATCAGCGCTGCCGCGCGATACCGCAGCAAAGCGGAACTCACCTGTATTGCAAACGGAACTGCCTGCAATTATAGTGAATGGAGATACATTACCGCAGGCACAGTTACCTGATGTAGCGATTATAGCCGCAAGAATATTTAAAAATTATAACGATGCGCTGCGCTACTATACGTTACAGCATGATGTGGAAATCGCCTATCCTTATGCAGTGCTTGCCGGCGCCACTTTCAGGCAGTGCGAGGAAACGCTAAAAACGATGTCGGACGAGTCGGAGAAAAAGCATTTTGTTAAGACAGTCGAAAAGCAGTTAATGAAACAATATTCGGATGAACTGAAAGCGCTTACTGTAAATCAGGGAAAGATTCTGATTAAACTGATTGATCGTGAGACCGGAAACTCGTCCTACGAGATGGTTAAGGATTTGAAGGGCTCATTCTCGGCGTTTATGTGGCAGACGGTCGCCCGCCTCTTCGGCGATAACCTTAAATCTACCTACGATGCCGATGAAGAGGACCGCGATATTGAAAACATAATAGGATTGATAGAAACTGGTGCCATTTAACCCATCTTCAGGGCAGTGTAGCCGATACAGGAATGATTTTACCATTGAAATTGGCGACGCCGTTAAGCGCAAAGTCCCTTATAAAATGAGCCATCTTTGCAGGAGTCATAAGGGCGCGTTCTCCGGGAAATGCCTGCGCGAACATTTCGGTCTGCACTGCTCCAAGGCAAAGGCAGTTCACAGCTATATTTCTCCCGGTTACTTCTTCCGCCAGACATTCTGTAAGACAGCCAAGAGCTGCCTTACTCGCGCTGTAGGCGCTCAACCCCCCATATTTTTTGCTCCCCTGAAAGCCGCCCATACTGCTTATATTAACAATATGAGTGGGTTTTTCTCCCTTCCCCATATAGGGCAGCATTAAACGGATTAAATCGAAAAGAGACAATACATTAACCCTGAAAATCGCCTCAACCTCTTCACGCGTCAGTTCGTCGAATGGCTTATTTATTAGCATTCCGGCATTATTTACCAGGATATCCACCGAATTTACACAGGACAATAATTCTGGAACAAAGGACAGAGGCAGTTTATCCAGATTAAGGTCGAGCACTAAAGGATAAATGCGGGCGCCCGGATATTGTGAGTGGCATTCCCTCCGGAGCTGTTCAAGTTTAAGTCGGTTTCTTGCTATCACTACTACTTTATGGTTGATATCTGTAGCAAACCTTTTGGCGAGTTCATATCCTATTCCACGGCTGGCTCCGGTAATTACAATATTCATTGGTTGCTTTATTAAAATACAAATATCCGAAAATAACGATATCTCCTCTATACCTGTTCAGTCAGCGAGATATTATCGATAAGCCGAACATCGCCGCTAAAAGCGGCTATGCATGCCACAGCAGATTTACCGCTCGCCTTATCTTTCACCGGTTCCAGCGTTTCGGCGTTCACAATTTCGAAATAATCTAGTTTTAGGGGTGAAACCATATTAAATCTGTCTTTAACAAATTCTTTCAGTTCCGCTGAAGTTTTTTCTCCCCACATCGATTTTATCTTAAAGAGGGTTTGAGGGATGATAGAGGCATTGCTTCTTTCTTCTGCCGAAAGCAGCCGGTTACGCGAACTCATTGCCAGCCCATCGTCCTCGCGCACGATGGGGCACGCCTTTATGATTACCGGAAGGTGATGTGTATGTACAAAATGCCTGATAAGCACGAGTTGCTGAAAGTCCTTTTTCCCAAAATAGGCATTATCCGGTTTAATAATGCAGAAAAGTTTGTTTACTATGGTCAGCATTCCCGCAAAATGTCCCGGACGCGATTTACCTTCCATCACCTTATCAAGAATTCCGAAATCTTCGTTAATGGTGGAGTAATCGCCCTTGCGGTACATTTCATCCACTGATGGCGCAAACAGAATATCGCATCCCGCAGAAGCGAGCATCTGCATATCATCATCGATGGTTCTTGGATATTTCTCCAAATCGGAAGGACTGTTGAACTGGGTAGGGTTTACGAAAATGCTGCATACGGTAACGTCGTTTTCCGATTTTGAACGCGTTACAAGCGACAAATGTCCGCGATGCAGGGCGCCCATAGTTGGCACAAAGCCAATACTCCGTTTGCCATTTCTGTAGGGTGACAGCGCATCCTCCGTTTCTTTAATAGTGGCGTAAATCTTCATCGCTGTTTGAATAAGGGCTGGCAAAAGTATTTAATTTATGCGATGCTTTGAATTTGCGAATTTTGGCAAATTCAATGGTGGTCGGTATGCAATTGTGCGGCAGGAATACAAGAGAATTGAAAATAAGATAGCCGTTTCATACTTGCCACTATCTTCATAAATCACGGTCGAATATTCGACTATATTATTACAAGGTTGATATGTTAGTTCTTGCCATCCGGTTTAAGATTATCCGGCACTGTATTTTTGGGCTGTTCCAATTTAAGAGGTATGGATGAACTTAAAATTTTGAATTCGATGCGGCGGTTTAGTTTCATTCCTGCAGGGTTCCAGCTCCCGTCAGTATTCTTATTTTTGGCTATAGGGAATTGCGGACCATACCCCTTTGCTACGAGTCGGGTAGAATCTATACCCAATTTTATGAGGGAATTTACTACGGCTTTCGCCCTTTCGTAAGACAGCTTCATATTCATCTGATCGCTGCCCTGCGCATCGGTATAACCTGAAATCTCTACGTTCATGCCTTTGTATCTGGTCATAATGTCGTAAAGATGCGATAACTCCGCTTTAGATTCAGGCGATAACTGGGTGCTGCCGCTCGCGAAGAAAATATTTTTCAGAATTATTTTCTCACCCACTCTTAACGGATTAAGATCGACTGCCTTATCGATTATAGAATACGCTGTATTGAAACGCACGTCTATATTCTCCGACTCGAACAAATAATCTTCCGCGCTATAGGTAATATTATAATTCTTTCCTGACGGCAGAATGATAAGATACCTTCCGGTTGCCGAGTTCGGAACGTAAGTGCCAATAATTTCGCCTGTTTCATTATCTGTAACCGTTATAGAAATATTTTGGGGTACGGTGCTGTCCACCGCCGATTTTATAATACCTCTGTAAACCGTGATTGCTTCAGCTTTCTTTTCCGGAAAAGTGATGCGGTAAATATCCGTTTCTCCCTCTCCGTTATCCTTAAATGAGGAGTAATAAGCTCCCTTGCCGTCAGATGTCGGGAAGAAGAAAATATCGTCGCCGGGCGAGTTCACGGGGTAGCCCATATTTACCGGCGCACTCCAGTGACCATTGCTGTCTCTGGCGCTTGAGAAAACATCAAAACCGCCCATAGTATTATGGCCTGTGGAACTGAAGTAGAGTGTGCTGTCGTTGGCGCTGATAAAAGGTGCGTCTTCTTCATATTGCGTATTGATGTTTGGTCCAAGGTTCATGGCTTTTCCCCACTGTCCGTTTGGCAACAATCGGCTCATATATATATCGCGACCTCCGAAGCCGCCTGGGCGGTTACTTGTAAAATATAAGGTTTGACCATCCGCGCTGACGCTGGCGCTTGGTTCCCAATATTTAGAATCTACGTTTTCGTCCAATTTTTCAGGAGTCGACCACTGGGTTCCGTTCAGGTGCGTGGTAAAAATATCGCCTCCGTTCTCGTCGCGATAAATGTATATGGTCTGCCCGTCGGGCGAGATGCCTACTGTTGCAGAGTGCATGCGGGGCTGGTTTACAGGCGGACCAATATTGAATGCTTTGTCCCAGCTGCTTCCTTTCATATTTGCCATGTATATCTGCTCGAAGAATTTTCCTGTCTCATCTTTTTCTCCTTCGCGGCGCGAAGTAAAAAATATCTGCGCTTCATCGGCGGTAACCACGGGTGAATAATCGGGATACGGGCTGTTGATATTGCTGCCCAGATTCGCTACTGTCATTTTTACCGGATGAGCGACAAGTTCCTTGCCCGTATTACACATCTGTATTGAACGCCTGATGGAAGCCGTCTGCTGCTTGTCTGAAGCAGTGTCTATCATGCCAAGGAATTTGTTAAAATATCCGATAGCGGAATCGAACCTATAGGAAAGATGACACGCCTTTGCCAGATAGAGATAGGCATCGGCGGGGGCATGAGTTTCCTTATAATTTCCCGGATTATACTTTTCAGATATGTCATTGCTTGCGGTTAAAAGATAGGGAATAGCCAGTTCCTGATGGGTGGGAGCGTTTATATAACATACCCCAACCTGAAAATTAATATTGTTGTTATCCACCTGCGTTTGGTGCAGGGTTAGGAAGAGCGGCAACGCCTGATCATATTGGTTGGTGTTAAATAGCGCTTCCGCCTTTTCATAATCCTTTTTAAAATCCTGCGCGGAAAGAAGAAAACTTGCCTGTAACAGGCAAAGCAGTAAAATGAAGAATCGGTTGTTTTTCATGTTCAGATGGTTCGGTTTATATCAAAAGATTCAAGATAATCAGATACCCGTTTCAAAAAACTTCCTCCCATGGCTCCATCAACCACCCTATGGTCGAATGAAAGTGAGAGATAGGTCATGTGACGTATCCCTATTGTATCGCCCTGCGGGGTTTCGAGCACTACAGGTTTTTTCTTAATTACCCCTGTGGCAAGTATAGCGACCTGGGGCTGGTTAATAACCGGAGTGCCCATTATGTTGCCGAAAGTGCCTACGTTGGTCAGCGTAAATGTTCCGCCTTGGGTATCGTCGGGTATAAGTTTGTTTTTGCGGGCGCGGTTGGCTAGGTCATTCACCGCCCGGGTTAAGCCCAACAGGTTCATCCGGTCGGCGTCTCGTATTACAGGCACTATCAGGTTACCGGTCGGCAATGCAACAGCCATGCCGATATTTATTCTTTTATGGCGGATAATCTTTGTACCGTCAACCGACACATTCACGAGCGGAAAATCTTTTATCGCTTTTACAATGGCTTCAATAAAAATAGGAGTGAATGTTAGTTTCTCACCTTCCCGTTTCTCGAAAGTCGCCTTTATTTTTTCACGCCATAAAACTATACTGGTAACATCGGTCTCCACAAAGGAACTCACATGTGCGGATGTTCGTTTGCTCATCACCATGTGGTCGGAGATAAGTTTACGCATCCTGTCCATTTCTATTATCTCATCATCGCCGCTTGCCGTAGCTTTATATTGAGGTGTTGCAGCGCCTATCGGTTCTGTATTTGCAGATAGAACCGTCTGTGGCGTGCTTTTCCCATTGCTCTGTCTTGCCGGCAGATAGGCGAGAATATCGTTTTTTGTAACTCTGCCTTCTTTTCCGCTGCCAGTTATGGTCTCCAGTTCGGCGATACCTATCCCTTCCTTCTGTGCTATGCTTCTTACCAGCGGCGAATAGAATTTACCTGACGGCGAGGAATGTCTTATGGGGCTGTGCGATGATGAATGTTCCGAATAAGCGGGTTGAACAGTTTTTAAATTCTCCTGACTGGTTTTCGTTTCAACGGCATTCATTTTAACTGCCGTTTGTATGGCGGCAGGGGCAGCGGGATTTGTTCCGTTTCCGGGCTGAACATCGCCCTGCGATATAATGGCAATCGGCTTGCCGACAGCCACCACATCACCCTCTTTGCAAAGTTTTTTAAGCAATACCCCTCCCGAAGGCGCCGGAATCTCCGAATCTACCTTATCGGTTGCAATTTCTACGAGTGTTTCGTCGGCATTCACCTTATCGCCCTCGTTCTTAACCCATTTGATAATGGTTGCTTCTATTACGCTTTCCCCCATCCGGGGCATCACTATTTCTGTTTGTGGCATTTTGGCTTCGTTACTTAGCGCAAAAATAAGGTAAAATTCCTAAAACGCCATTATGATACCATTAATTACCTTTTAAAAGTCTGAATAATCCCTTATTACATCATTATATTTAGCATAATTGGGTTTACTTATATTTGCGGTGACTGCAAACATTCTGGATTAAAAGGAAAATTGGCCCGGCAAAAACAATTCAACATTAATGAAACTCGCTTTCAGGAAGATAGGCAACGGCAGACCATTATTCATACTGCACGGATTGTTCGGTTCCTCCGACAACTGGCAGACGCTGGGTAAGAAATTTGCCGGCAATTTCACTGTTTTTCTCATTGATTTAAGGAATCACGGTCGTTCGCCTCATAGTGATGAATTCAGCTACCGGCTGATGAGCGAAGATTTAAGTGAACTCATGGAGGATGAAGGAATTGAAAAGACGACGATTCTCGGTCATTCTATGGGCGGCAAAGCAGCTATGTATTTTGCGGCTTTAAAACCTGAATTGGTAGAAAAACTGGTAGTTGTAGATATTGGGACGAGAGAATACAGGGCAACAAACCAGCATGTAATAGATGCCTTGGGGCATATTGATACCCGCAATCTGTCTTCGAGAAAAGATGCGGAAGAAATTCTTAAAAAATATCTTGATGACGAACCTACACGTCAATTCCTGCTCAAAAACCTCTATTGGACCGATGACGGAAAATTAAACTGGAGATTTAACTTTGAAGCGATAAGGAGTAATATTAAAAGCATTGGAGAGGCAACGCCGTCGCTTGCCACCCTTGTTCATACGCCCGTGCTTTTTGTGGCAGGCGAGGATTCGGACTATCTGTCACGCGGCGATATGGAATATATCCGGGCTTTAATTCCTCTTGCCCGGCTTGAAATTATTCCAGGAGCTGGGCATTGGGTACATGCCGACCAACCAAAACTTTTCTTCGAGGCGGTGATGCAGTTTCTGGTGATGCCCGGTGACATTCTTATCTAAATGATACACTGCCCGTAAGTGATTTTGCGACCGCGTCCCGATGGCTATCGGAACGCCCAACTCCCACTTTTCACTAAACTACGGTGAACGGGGGTTGCGAATTTTCGCAACCCGATAGCTATCGGGTTCAATTTTGTGACCTGTATAAATGCAGAATCAGAAATAGATTTTAGCTCGAACTTGGAGGTGATGGGTGGGTATCCACTTTTTGAGGTATTTTTTAGTTAATAACTTGATTATCTAATAGTTGATTGTATACACTGGGTATACTAATGGATACCATAAGTAATACTTTAAGTAATGAGTTATAAAATTAAGACAATCAACCTAATCACAGATTAACGCTAATGGAGCTAATCATAACTTCCGGGACAGTGAGAAAGCGTAAATATATATATATTACTGAACATAGGATATTATATGTTAAATATTTTTAACCTGTTGAGCGATTATACCGCGATATCAATTAGCAGCCCTCATAATGGTTAACTTATTATACCGATATACCGCTAAATCCGGTAAGCCCATAATTTGTATTTTTGCAGTAATGATAGTGGATATTTTCATACCCTGTTTTATAGACCAGTTATATCCGCAAACGGGATTGAACATGGTTAAGGTGCTTGAGAAAGCCGGCTGCAGGGTTAATTATAACCCTGAACAGACCTGCTGCGGTCAGCCCGCTTTTAATGCTGGATTCTGGAGCGATGCCAAGAAAGTTGCCTCAAAATTCATTCATGAATTTCAGAACGACCGCTATATCGTTTCCCCATCGGCTTCGTGCACCGGGTTTGTAAAAAACAGCTATCCGGACCTGTTCAACAACTCTGTGCTGCATAACGAACAAAAACAGGTTTCCAAGAATATATTTGAATTCAGTTCGTTTTTAGTAAATGTGCTGAAGATTACCGATTTCGGCGCCTCGCTCGAAGGCATAGCCACCTACCACGATTCCTGTTCGGGATTGCGCGAGTGCTCAATAAAGAACGAACCGCGCACCTTACTGTCTAATGTACGTAAGCTGGAACTGCGGGAGATGAAAGATACTGAAACCTGCTGCGGATTCGGCGGCACGTTTGCAGCCAAATATGAGCCGATAGCGGTAGGTATGGTTTCCGACAAAGTAAAAAACGCCGTTGAAACCGGGGCGAATTATATCATCTCAACCGATTCATCGTGCCTCCTGCATATTGAAAGCTACATTAAAAAACAGAATTTCAATATTAAGCCGATGCACATAGCTGACGTGCTTGCCAGCGGCTGGGAATAAAAGAAACCTGCAGAAGAGATAATTCGTAAAAATAAAATTTTCAGGTAGCTGTAAAATGTGTGTAAAGATGCTTATGAGAAATAAAACAGGTACCTTTTTCCTTTTATCGATGGTTACAGGCATTGCCGGAGCCCAAATACGCGACTCCGCATCGCTCATCAGGGCGGCAGACAGCCTCAAAACTATTTACATTTATGCCGATACCGGCGCTGCGCTGAATCGCACCGATGAACAGGGCAGGAAAGAAGGGCTTTGGGAAAAGCGGTACCCCAATGGTAAGTTAAGGTACAGAGGTCATTTCAGGAATGGCATGCCGACAGGCATTTTCAAATATTACTGGGATAATGACAGCATCCAGAATATTTCTGTTTACACAGACAACGGCGCCGTTACGCATACGCAGATGTTTTACAGGAGCGGAGGCATTTATGCTACGGGCAAATTTGAAAATAAGCAGATGGACAGCTTGTGGAGTTTCTACAGCGAGTCGTCGAAACTTGTAACTACAGAGCTATATAAAAAGGGCAAGAAGGAAGGAAAATCAATAATATATTTTCCCGACGGGAACGTAATGGATGTGCGAAACTGGCATGATGGCATGTTAAATGGTTTATGGCAAACATTTTATGACGACGGGCAATTACGGTTGCAATTAAATCTGGTAAACAATAAGAAAGAAGGCAGATTTGTAACTTATGGCGACGGCAGCCCTGAAGAACCGACAGTTGACGGGTATTATAAAAACAATGAGAAAGACGGCGATTGGTTATATACCCGCATGGATGGCAGCGGAACAGATACCCTGAAATATAAGAACGGGGTTCTTACCAATCCTCAACGGTTTGAGCTGTCGCAACACAACCTCGATTCGTTGAAGCTGAAATATCAGGATTTACAGGAGCAGCTTGACCATCCGGATGACGGCGTTGATGGTAACCTACGAAATAATTTCCGTTGAGCCTTTAGCAGTGACGACGGGTAAGCAATATCGGTTTCAGAAAAGGCATGAGACGCCTAAAAGGACGCTTTAATTCGCTGTACAGTCCGCTTATCCGCCGCTTCAATGGTAAAGGTAATATTCGCAAAGTGCAACTGTTCTTTCTTTTCAGGTATTCTTCCAGCAAGTTCTATCACAAATCCGCCGAGGGTATCGGCTCCGCCTTTCTGTGCTTGGAATATAGAGGGGTCGAGTTCTGTAATTCTGCAAAAATCAACCAGCGATATTTTCCCTTCAAATACAAAATTATGTTCGTCTAATTTTGAATAGATTAATTTATCTTCATCAAATTCGTCGCGTATTTCGCCAAGTATTTCCTCCACTATATCCTCAAGTGTTACCATACCCGAAGTGCTTCCGAATTCGTCAACAACTATGGCGAGGTGAATTTTATTTTCCCTGAATTCTTCAAGAAGGTCGTTAATCTTTTTGCTTTCGGGCACAAAAAAGGGAGGATGCAGAAGCGTTTTCCAGTTAAAGGAATCATCCTCGTCTGTGCAGGCGATTAGGTCTTTGGTATAAAGAATACCGGTAATTGAGTCGGGCGATGAGGAGTAAATAGGTATTCTGGAAAATCCGCAGTCGACAGCTTTTTTGAGTAGTACGGTAAAAAGAATATTATCCTGAAAGGCGACAATATCTACGCGGGGCTGCATAATCTCCTTTACATCCTTATTGCCGAACTGTATAATGTCGCGAAGTATTTTACGCTGTCCTTGCGGCATTGCAGGGGCGGTAATTTCGAGCGCCTCGGAGAGGTTAGCAGTAGATAATCCGGCTCTTCTGCGAAGGATGTATTTATCGAGAAAAGCAGTTGACAATACAAGCAGAGAGGCGAACGGATAGAAAAGCGACCGTATAATATAGACGAACGCCACCAGATTTCCGGAAACCTTTAGCGGATTACTTGCCGCAAGTCCTTTCGGTATGGTGTCGCAGAGAAGCAGTATTATCAAGGTAAGACCTACTACCTGAATGAGAAAAGAAAGTACGGGGTAGGAATGAGTGTTGATGATGCTTTCCGTTATAAATGCAGTAAGTATCACTATGCTCATATTAAAGAAATTGTTAGCAATAATGAGCGATGCGAGCACGTGATTTGAATTATCGTAAAGATGCAGGATTTGCATATCTTTTTTCTTCTCCGATGTCTTCAGAATGCTTTTTTCGGTACTCGAAATGGAGAACAGAGCAGTTTCGGCGCTCGACACCAATGCCGATAGGGCGATTAATAATAACACAACTATAGCGGCGGTGATAATCGTAAAGGGACCGACCGAAATTTCCAGCAGAACAGCTAATAGCTTTATACTATAGAAATGAGGGTTTAATACAGCACAAAACATGGATGAAGCGCTCATCGCAAATCTATCGTTCATCTGTATTGCTTAAAAAGGAAGTTCCGATGGCGGAGTAATATCCAGGTCCTCGGGTGTAGCGGTAATCGCCTCTACCGAGCCATCGCCGGAAATGTTCTTACGGCTTAATATCGTCAGGTTTTCTCCAACCACTTCAGTAGCCCTTTTTTTCGAGCCGTCCTTATCTTCCCATGAGCGCGTTCGGAGGCGTCCTTCTATGTAAACCTGCATACCTTTTTTAAGCAATTTTTCCGCCACTTCGGCAAGTCCCCTCCATAGCACGATATTGTGCCATTCCGTTGACTCTACTTTCTCGCCGGCTCTGTTTTTATGAACTTCAGTAGTGGCTAATGGAAAGTTGGCTACGGCTATTCCTCCTTCCAGATAGCGAACTTCAGGGTCTTTTCCTAAGTTACCTATCAGAATTACTTTGTTTACTCCCGACATGTTTTTCTGTAATTGGTTGAATATTAAAACACAAATGTATAAGAATTCGTTTACAAATTACTCAAAATGAATAAAAATATGAATATATGGTAAAAAGCTGCCAATTATCATAAATATACGTTAAACAGGTTTATTTGCATGATTTATCAGAAATTTGCAAACCCGGCGCCGCTCTTTTTGCCGTCGTGCAGGTAGTCCGTGGTATCTCATTTTGGAAATTAAAGGTATATTAGTACTATGAATTTTTTATGAAGATGTAGGGTGAATACATGAATAAGAGGTATGAAAACAGGATAGAATAATGCAAACAAGAAACATACGCCATCTTAATCTGAAGGAGTTAGAATCTTTCTTTCATTCCAAAGGCGAACCCGGATTCAGAGCCGTTCAGGTGTATGACTGGCTTTGGAAGAAATCAGCGCGTTCGTTCGATGAAATGACCAATCTGTCGAAAAAAATACGTGAAATCCTTAAAGAATCCTTTGTATTGGAAGGCGCTATAATTGATTATTCACAGGAGAGCAATGATGGTACGGTTAAGAACGCAGTCCGGTTGATTGACGGTAAAAAGGTGGAGTGTGTTCTTATCCCCGCCGGCAAAAGGATTACCGCATGCGTTTCTTCACAGGTGGGGTGCAGCCTCGATTGCCGGTTCTGCGCTACTGCCAAACTGAAAAGAGAACGTAACCTGACCTCCGATGAGATTTATGACGAAGTGGTTTTTATTCAAAAGCAGGCGTTGGAAAAATTCAATACCCCGCTTACCAACATAGTATATATGGGCATGGGCGAGCCGCTGCTTAACTATGCCAATGTGCTCGATTCCATTGAGAAAATTACCTCACCTGCAGGGTTGAACCTCTCGGCTAAACGAATAACATTAAGCACTGCCGGCATTGCCAAAATGATTAAGAAGCTGGGCGATGACGGGGTTAAATTTAACCTTGCTGTTTCGCTCCATGCCGCTACGGATGAGAAGCGTGACAAGATAATGCCCGTAAACAGAGCTATTCCATTGAAGGAACTTAAAGAATCGTTGCGATATTTTTATAATAAAACCCATTCCCAGATTTCATTTGAATATATCGTATTCAACGACTTTAATGATACGCCCGAAGACGCATACCGGCTCGCAGAGTTCTGTAAGCAAGTCCCGTCAAAGGTGAATCTTATTGAATATAACCCCATTGGCGAAGGGGGCTACAGGCAAACCGCACCCGACAAATTGAATATCTTCTTAAAGTTTATGAAAAACAAAGGGATAATAACTAATGTGCGGCGAAGCCGGGGAAAAGACATTGATGCCGCTTGCGGGCAACTTGCGAATAGGGTGTTGCAACATCAGCAATAGGCGGGCGCGCTTATTTATTTCTTTTCCTTACGGTAGATATCGAACTTGAGTGAGAAGATGTTGGAATATGGTGCAACAGCGGCGCCGCCGAGGTTAGTTAGCGTATAATCGAGATAGAATGACTTGATTTTCAACCCAACTCCGAAATCAGGTTGAAAAGTGGTTACCGGTTGTCCCGTTGGGTCGGTGGTTTGCTGTATATTCCCTAAACCCATTCTTAAAAAGACGATGTTTCTGTATCCCACTTCAAATCCGCAATGGGGGTCAACGCTTACGGTATTGCTGGTTATCAGGGTATTTCTTAAACCATCGAAGGTTAGGTCAGCGTCCACCTCGGCGAGCAGAGATACTTTATTTTTGAAAAAGTGGAAATTCCTTCCCGCCCCAAGTAATAATCTGGGTAGTGTAATTTCCAGTCCGTTGGTAGGTATTATATTTCCTGTTTCCTGAAAAATCTGTTCTGTTGCCTGGTCAAGCGTGTAAGACCAAGCGTTGAATGTAGAGGTTACATCGCGTCCCACCGCCCCGAACTGCCAGTCCTTATACTGATACTGTCCGCCTACATCAAAGCCGAACCCCCAAGAACTGGCAAAGCTCCCCACTATGCTGTGAATAACCTTTACATTGGCGCCCAGCGATAATCCCGGTATCCCGAATTTGCGGGCGTAAGAGAAGAGAAATGCGTAGTCGGCTACAGAGAAGGATGTGATGTTGTTATAATTTACATTGCCATTGGCGTCAATCAGTTGTGTGGTGTTCGGTATATTGTCCACCCCGAAACGAAGGAAGGTAACGCCAAAATTACTTACACTGTCTATCCGTGCTGCCAGCGCGGCATAGTCGTAAGCGCCTATGCCGGCAAAGAAATCGTCATGCATAAGAGATATTTCTATATTACCGGGCACACCTGTAAGTCCTGCGGGATTCCAGTAGCCCGCAGTAACATCATTTACCGAAGCGGTAACTGAATTAGCCATGCCAAGCGCTCGGGCGCCAACGCCTATATCCATAAAATCGTTGCTGTAAACCGGGGCTATCTGCCCGAATACGGGAGCGATGGTTATAGATAAAGCGGCTGCAAGTATAATCCTTTTCATGGTGGATTTTAAAGTCCGGATTTAGAAATGTGGGGTTGTGAAAGCTATATATTAACCTAATTATTAATGATTTATTGTTAAATCATTATTTTCTTAAATGAATAAAAGGGTATCTGCGCCTCTTTCGCCATAATTAATGGAGTTTGGAACGAATCAAGCTGATAAACTCCTCGCGTGTCTTTTCATTATTCAGAAAACCGCCGGTAAACGCCGATGTTGTAGTAACGGAGTTCTGTTTCTGAACGCCGCGCATCTGCATGCACAGGTGCTGCGCTTCTATCACTACTGCTACGCCAAAGGGCTGAAGCGTGTTCTGCAAGCAATCGCGTATCTGGTCAGTAAGGCGTTCCTGTAGCTGAAGGCGGCGCGCGAAAGCATCCACCACGCGTGGTATCTTACTTAATCCCACAACCTTACCATTAGGAATATAGGCGATATGCGCTTTTCCGAAAAAGGGCAGAATATGGTGCTCGCAGAGGGAATAAATTTCAATGTCCTTTACTATAACCATCTGACTGTGTTTTTCGTTGAACATTGCAGAACGTATTATACTTTCGGGGTCGATGTTGTATCCATGGGTAAGGAACTGCAACGCCTTAGCTACCCTTTCGGGCGTTTTCTTCAAGCCGTCGCGTTCGGTGTTTTCACCTATCCCTTTCAGCATTTGGGTATATAGCCCGGCAAGGTGTTTGGTAAGGGTTTTATTGTATTTATCTATCTTTATATAGCCATTCGGTTCATCTTCGTCGTCAACCATGATGCCCTGAAATGTTTTACTGTTTGTTTTCATTTTCCTTTATGGTATGTACAATTGGTAGTGTCGTTTTCATAAAACCCCAAAGGTAGTAACAATTGTCACTCCCGGTATCTTTAAAGCGATGTTCAACAAGTTCTGTTTTTGGAGGAATTAATCAAAATTCAACTTTTTGCCCCTTCAAGAGGTGCAGAAGTTTTGGGTGAGGATTTTTTAAAGGCATACTATATTATTTCGTAATATTGCTTAATTGGACATTTTTATTTTTCAATAAACTATAATTCTTAAATTATTCCTACCATTTGGTAATCAATGGATATGTAGTAGATATGAAGAAGATGGTGATACAACAAAAAACTAATGTCCCGGAATTTTTTCTCTGACCGCTTTTTATGTTTCATGATTTCTTAATTAAGAAAGCAATCTGTCGTTACATCCCCTGAAGACCTTTATGACAAAAAAACTTTGGCAAAAGGATACAGAACTCAATAAGTTGGTTGAACAGTTTACTGTCGGCAGCGATACTGAATTCGACCTGTTGCTTGCACCTTACGATGTACAGGCATCAAAAGCCCACGCAGCCATGCTTAATAAATGCGGCTTGCTGAACAAAGACGATTTGAAAAAACTACTTACAGCCCTTTTTGAAATTGAAACAGAGATAGAAAAAGGTAAGTTCAGGATTGAACAGGGAGTGGAAGATGTACACTCGCAAATTGAAATAGAGCTTACGGCAAAGGCAGGTGAGGCAGGGAAAAAGATACATATCGGCAGGTCGCGCAACGACCAGGTGCTTACCGCACTTAAACTATACCTGAAGGCAGAGTTAAGAGAGGTTACGGCAATGGTAGAGCAACTATTCAACCTTTATCTTGGATTAAGCGAGAAGCACAAGAAGATACTGTTACCGGGTTATACCCACTTGCAGATTGCCATGCCTTCGTCGTTCGGGTTATGGCTGGGGGCTTATGCCGAAAGTTTGTGCGATGATATGGAAATGATTGTGGCGGCATACCATACCGTAAACAAGAACCCTCTGGGCAGTGCGGCGGGTTATGGCTCCTCGTTCCCAATCGACAGGGAGCTTACTACAAAACTTCTCGGCTTCGGGGGTATGAACGTAAACTCGGTATATGCCCAAATGACCAGAGGCAAGGCGGAAATGGCTGCTGCCGTCGCCATGTCAGCAATAGCCCGCACCCTCGCCAGATTCTCATACGACGTATGCCTCTATATGTCGCAAAACTTCGGCTTTATCTCCTTCCCCGAAGAGTTGACAACAGGCAGCAGCATTATGCCGCATAAAAAGAATCCCGATATTTTTGAACTTGTGAGAGCCAGATGCAACCTGATACAGGCGGCGCCTTACCGGCTTACCTTGCTTACATCCAACCTGCCGAGCGGGTACCACCGCGATATGCAGCTTACCAAAGAGACGCTGTTCCCGGCTATTGCCCAGCTGAAGGATTGTCTCGGCATAACTATTTATGCGTTGCCACAAATGATAGTGAATAAGGAGATACTGAAAGACAAACGATATGAGTATCTTTACAGTGTGGAAGCGGTGAACGAACTTGTATCAAAAGGTATACCGTTCCGCGATGCGTATAGAAAAATCGGTTTGGACATTAAGAACGGGAAATTCTCACCGTCCGGCGGACTAAAACATACCCACACCGGAAGCGTCCACAACTTAGGAACGGACCTGATACGTAAGAACTTTAAAGAAACATTGAAGAAATTGGAGTAGAGATTATAATTACCTCAAAACATTCACGTTCCGCCCGATGACTGACGAACCATAAGAAATTAATACAGAGGAGTATGGGCATTAAACAGAGTATCCTTGTGGTAGAAGACGAGCCCAAGGTGGCGACTTTCATAAAAAAAGGGCTTGAAAAAAGTTCTTTTACCACAGAAGTCGCCAATGACGGAATGATGGGTAATAAAATGGCGTTAAAGAATAATTATCATGCGATTATAGTAGATATTAACTTGCCGAAAATGAACGGCTATGATTTATGTAAATTAATAAGGCAGAAAAAACCGGAAGTGCCGATACTGATACTTAGCGCGCTGGATAGCATAGACGATAAACTTCTGGGATTCGACATCGGCGCAGATGATTATTTGGTAAAACCATTTGAATTCAGCGAGCTGCTTGCACGACTTAAATCTCTGCTGAAACGCGTGTCGGGTGTAGTCAGGGGCGCCAATTCGATAAATATAGCCGACCTTGCAATTGACAGCGAAAGGAAAGAGGTGAAACGCATGAATAACAGAATAGACCTTTCCGCCAAAGAGTATTATTTGCTGGAATATTTGGCTAAAAATGCAGGCAAGGTTATTTCGCGCGCCGAACTGGCTGAAAAGATTTGGGGTATCAGCTTCGACAGCGGCACAAATGTAATTGATGTTTATATTAATTTCTTGCGTAAAAAAATAGACAAGGATTACGAAAAAAAACTGATACATACTTACATTGGTATTGGCTATACGCTAAAAGAGGATGTGTAATGCAGATACGGACCAAATTCGCGCTGCTGTTCATATTAATAGCGACATCCATCGTAGTTACCTTCTCCGTTATAATCTATTACCTATCCTATAACGACCAGGAAAAGGAATTTTATAGTCGCTTAAGGGCGCATGCTCTTACTACAGCTAAACTTTATTCAAAAGATGTTAAAGAAATAAACTCGAAATTACTTAAAGTTATTGATAAAAATAGCGTGAATTCCTTCCCCGAGGAGAAGATAGTGGTTTATAATATTTTGGGCATGAAAGTATATAGCAGCCCGGACGACAGCGCCATCACCTTTCTGCCGCCCGAACTGCTTAGTAAAATTAAATTGAACTCGGAAATACGCTTCAAACAAAACGGTAATGCTGTAATTGGACTTCTCTACAAAAGCAAAGATGACCGGTTAATTGTTATGGCATCGGGATTTAATAAGTACGGTGAAGACAGTTTGTCATTCTTGTCCAAAACACTAATCCTTAGCTGCATTATAACCATTAATATCATCGGACTGATTGGCTTCTTTTTTTCTAAACAGGCGTTAAAGCCATTAAAAGAAATGGTGTCGCAGGTTGAAAATATATCGGCAACCAACTTGAACACCCGTGTAAGAATGGGGAACAAGACAGATGAAATTGCACGGCTCGCCACAAACTTCAATCAGATGCTTACCCGCATAGAACAAGCGTTCGAGATGCAAAAAAGTTTTGTTTCCAATGCGGCGCACGAATTAAGAACCCCGCTTACAGCCATGACAGGTCAGCTGGAAGTAGCCCTGCTAAGCGATAACAACGCTAAGGAATACAAGGAAATCATGTCTTCGGTTCTGGATGATGTAAGAGAACTTAATAACCTCACAAATGGTTTGATAGAGCTGAACAGGGCAAGTATGGACGCCTCTAACTTCAGAAAACAAGGCATCAGGGTAGATGAGTTATTGTGGCAATCGAGGAGCGACTTATTGAAACGTCATCCGGAATACAAGGTTTTTATAAGTATCGGCTCCTTTCCAGACGATGAGAAGAAACTAACCATACAGGGCAGCCCGTTCCTTAAAACGGCTATTCTCAACCTAATGGATAATGGCTGCAAGTTCTCTGCCGATAAACAGGTTAATGTAACTTTTGATGTAACCGATGAACGGATGAAATTGGTGTTCGCCGATAAGGGCGTTGGCATACCTGAAGAAGATTTAATAAATATTTTCCAGCCGTTCTACCGGGCAAGCAATGTTCAGAATTTTGGCGGATACGGCATCGGCCTGCCATTAACCTATAAGATTATACAACTTCATAAAGGAACGATGAAAATTGCCTCCGAGGTTAATTCATTTACCGAAGTAACCATTACACTTCCTGCCTTTACTTAAATAAGAAACGGCGCCCATCTTACAATGAACGCCGTTGTGATGATAGGAATGGACTACCCCCTTTACTTCTGGCTTGCTGCCTTGTCCTTACTTAAATCCTTTTTATCCGCCTTTACGTCGCTATTGTCCTTTTGAACGTTCTTTTCCGCGGCAACGGCCTGATTGGGATGTCCGTTCTTCTCATCCTTATCTCTTTGCGCCTTATCTGCTGCCATCTTATCTTCCGCCTGGTTAAGATTATGTTGGTCTTGCTTTACTGCAGTGCCGTTTCCGGTTTGGGCGCCGGTATTACTCTGGGCGTTCGCAATAGTTGGAGTTAAAGCGATAACTGCGATAACTGCACCTGCGGCAATAAACTTTTCGATTTTCATAATTGTTAATATTAATTGGTTATTATGATGCGAAATTAAATCGGCAAGGGTATGATAAAATTAAAGCCGTATTAAAATTGGTATTTTAACTATTTAACAGCTATAACAAGGTATCTGCTCTCACTCCAGAAGGAGCCCTTGTTTCCAATGTAAAGGGTATCACCCGAATCATTTCCTCTAATTTTATAAGAAGCGGGAGGGTGAATGGTGAACAATTTCTTATACCTTGCCCCTAGCGGCAGCATGTTTATGTTATTCAGGTCTGTTTTAATGAACGCGGTTTTATCAAGCCCTGACTTTAACTGTATATTTCTTCCAATGCCTACCACGCCTGCGTTACCGGTAATAACGCCTTTATCTTTTAAATATTTCAGCGTTCCTATTATGTAATATACCGTATTTATATTATTGGTTAAAGATTTTATTGTCTTGCTCTCATCGCGCAACAGGGCTATGCTGTCATTAAACTGTTCGGTAATCTCTTCGTAAGCGGCGTTTATTTTGGTTAACCTGTTCTGCAACGCGCTTATTTCTGCATCCTGTTCATTAATCTGGTGCTTCAGGTTCTTTACCATGGCTTCGAAGCCGGTAATCGCCATGGTGCTTTTCTTAAGCGACACCTGCAGATTATTGAACTCCCGGTGATTTTTGATTATCAGGTTATCTATCGCCTTTATGTCGACAATCGGATTGTAACTGGTTTTATTTTCCCCATTAAGGGTTATTACATGCTCCCTCGACTTAATCTGCTCCAGGGTTTCCTGTATTTTATTGAACGAGTTTACATAGCTCCTAATGGCTGAATCATCCTGCTGTGTTTGCATTATAATTGTGGAATCCTGAATATGCAGCGCCTGGTATTTCTTTAAAAGCGAATCGTTATTACATCCGGTAAATAAAATCCAAACGAAAAATATTAAACCTAAATATTGAAGCCATACTCTAAGGGTAACTTCCGTTGTTTTTATACTGCCCGTAAGTGATTTTGCGAAAAGAATATACCTGTACAAGCAATTATACCAATGCTTTGCATCTTTGAATTTTAACAACCCTATAGCTATCGGGTTCAACTGCGGTCGATAAAATTTATCAGGAAGTAAAATTTTACGCATTTGATTCAATTCCAGGGTATAATTTTATTAAATTGTGACACGGCATTATACCTATAAATATCTCATAATAGGTTATCATTTGCCGGGAATGCAATGCACATATCCATTTTCCCAATGTATAAAATATCCTACAGGCAAAGATTAAAATCGGATTAAAATGATGCTTGCCTTCTTAATTTGCTTCTACATCCGATAGAGAAACATCAGTAAAACGATACGTTCAGTATGCAACCGTACAGCCGGTTCTACAAAAGTGAATCAGGTACCTACCCGCTTCCCGAACAACTCATTCACTTTTCTGTCGTAATCGGGGTTCACCGTGCCGAAGACAACATCCCAGACACGGGTATAAAAACCGTAATTGCCTTTAAAATATTTGTGGTGCATGTTATGGCTTACCGACGTGTTGAGCCATTTGCCCGCACTGCTTTTTATGAGCCATTCCGGGTATATTTCGTATCCCAGGTGTCCGTAAACATTTATAACGGTGCTTATCACAAAAAAGATTAGCACGGCAAAACGGTTCATGGGCATTATAAAAACAAGCACGGGTAATATGCCTGCCTCCACCAGCGCCTCAAGAGGATGAAAAGCGAAGGCAGCCCATGGCGAGGGGTTGGTTGACAGATGATGCACCCGATGAAATATCTTGAAGATACGCGGATGGTGCATAAACCGGTGCGTCCAGTAGAAATAAAAATCGTGAACGATAAGCGCAAAAACAATGCTTGCGGCGAAATAGATCCAACCATAATCGCTGATGCGGTCATACATCAGCGTATATTTCTTTACCGGAGACCGGAGAATAATAAACACATAGAGAGCAATAAATACAAATGTGAGGATGGAGTAACCTATCTCGCGCAGGTAATCCTTCTTTTGCGGAAAGTCGCTCTGTAGCCGAAGTTTCAGAAACCTTACCGGCTTAATAATATAAAAAATAAAAAAGAACCCGCCGGCTATTGCAACATACCTCAACAGGAGTATAAGGTAGGCGTATAAAAAGAATTTACCCATTTCAGAAGGTCATCCCCACGCTTAGTGAGGGCATGATAGGAAGCTGGTACACCACCTGGTCGGCAATACGGTTAATGTAGAATATATTTTTGGTATTCATTACATTTATTACGCTTAAATTAAAATGCAGCCCTACGCTTTGCGAAATCTGATACGACTTGTCAACTCCCACGTCAAGCCGCGAATAGTCAGGTAACCTCTGGCTGTCGAAACCGCTATATACAATACCGAGGTTGCCGTTTGAAGTGGTATAATTGGTTGTAATGTTATTAAACGGAACCATCGGATAATAGCCCTGGGTAGGGGTAAAGGGAAATCCGGAGCCATAGTTATACCGAACATCGAACATCCAGCTTAGGTCTTTACCCGCCTTATATGAAACAACTACATTCACATTATTCCTCCGGTCGAAAGGTGGCGGGAATGAATAGGTGCCCGACCAATAATTAACGTAGCCAAGTGAATAGACCGTGTAAATCATAATACGCTTGTAGTTATACTTGATACTCATATCGGCACCGTATGCCTTGCCCGACTGAATAAGAAAGGGCTTCGACAAAGTGTCAGGTACACCGGGCGTTCCTTCGGCATAAATCTGATTATAATTCAGGGTGGTGGTCTGCAAAAAATCTTTGTAATATGCCTGCATATCCATCTGAATATATGGAGAGGGGTCGTATTCAAACCCCGCCGTAAGGTGATAGGCGCGCTGAAGGGGGTTGTTCACCGTAAATTGTGCGCCGTTCTGCTGGGTAAAGGTTGAAGGCGTTTCGGAGGTTGGCGGACAGGTAAGCTGGGCATAAAACAGGTCAACCACCTCTTGCTCGTTAATCGCGGCTAACAGGTTTTGGGAATATAATCCGGCAGCGCCCTTGAACCTGAATTTTGAGGTAAAATTATACTTCATGTCAAAACGAGGTTCGGGAGAAAATTCGCCGAGAGAGCCATAATACTGCATCCTGAAACCGGGTTCCAGTATCAGCTTCTTGTTGTCACTTGTAAACTTCATCTTCACGTAGCCGTTTATCTCCTGCGAGTTGTATATCTCCGATATGTAGAGGTTTTCGGCATTCGTAAAATCATAATGGGTTGTGGTGCTCGAAAGTTCAAAACCATACATCAGGTCGATATTGCCAAGAAATTGCGTGAATTTCAAACCCATACTGAAAGTGCCTATGGAGCTTGTATCGCCGCCCTGCTGGTAAATTTTATAGTTGGAATAATCAATATTGCCTTCCATAAGCGAGGTAGTGGACGCAGGTACAAGGATGAAGTTAGCGCCTAATCCGGCTTGGTTCCATCCGCCTATGTAAAGGTTCGGATAATCCACATTATCGTTATAGTTAAATCCGAAGAAATTAATTTTACTTCCGTTGGCGGTATTGATTGAAACTTTGCCATAGTAGTCGGAATAGTTGAATGGTATGCCATGCCCTGAATCAACCCATGGGAAGAGTGTTTTTGATGTTTGCTCGAGGTAGGAGTTCTTCGCGGAGATAATGAATGAGGCAGATGCTTTATTGGGGTCGTCATCGGAATTTTTCGCAATTGGTCCTTCTACCAATGCATGTGCGCCGAATGGGCTTGCGTCAACCTCGCCCGTAACTTCTTTTTTATTGCCGTCGCGCGTGTGTATGTCCATTATGGAGGAAATCCTGTCGCCGAATTCGGCATTGAAACCGCCTGCATATACGGTGGCATCGCTTATTATATCGCCATCAAACACCGAGAACAATCCAATGGAATGAAACGGCTCAAAAATGGTCATTCCGTCGAGCAGCACCTTATTCTGCACCGGCTGCCCGCCTTCTATATATATTTGACCGCCCTGGTCGCCCGTTGATACCACTCCGGGCAGTATCTGCAAATATTGCGCTATTTCGGGCTGTCCGCCTATGGTGGGTATCTGCTCCATATCCTTAGGCGTTATTACATAAGTGGAGACCTGTGTTTCGGTCTGGCGCGCCTGTTGTTGGGCGGAGATGTGCACCTCCTTCAGGTTTATTCCCGATTCTTTCAGATATAGTTTGCGCGCTATGATCTGCCCCTTGCCTACTGTAACATCCTCTGAAAGAGTGTCGTAGCCCATGCTGGTTATCATTATTGTGTAGTTGCCCGGCGGCAGATGGGTTATTGAATAGTAGCCGTTCACGTCGGTAACCGAACCGTAGGTAGTTCCTTTCAGGAATACGGTGGTGAAGAGCGACGGCTCGCCCGTTTTTTTAAGATAGACGAAGCCCCTGATGGTTCCGGTCTGTGCGTAACCGGTTGCAGATAATAGGGTTATGCCAAGGGTTAAAACTAGTATGGAATTTAAAATTCTAAATTTATTCATCAGCCCTCAATATCTTATATGATGTAAAAAGGCGGTAAAGATAACAAATCTACTTATGGCAAGTAACCATTGCTTTTCGTGGATTCAGTTTGCGACTTACCCGGTCGCTCTTTAGCGCCTTAATTTTTTAGGCAGCTCATTTTAAAAATTATTTAAATTTGGATTTTCAATAGTCGGAAAACTATACCACTACCCGGCTATATAGCTCTCAATAGGGTAATGTGTATTCAATAAATCAATCCGGAAATTAACCGTTCCCGATAAATTTCAACATTCTATTTATGAGAAAATCAGTATTACGTTTTACAATTTTTCTTCTTTTCTTTAGCTTTTCTTTCGTAATGCCCGCAAAAGCATTTTGGCTGCTTGGCTTTTCAAATGCTTTTACCCTGTCGCCGGGCTCTATCGGCTTCATTGGCGGCACCGGAGGTCAATTAACGGGGGTGGGAGCGCCGGCGTTATGGAGTTATACTCCCTTCCTTGCTCATGCGGGCATTCGCGTTGGGATAGCTAAGAGAATCGACTGGGGATATCGGCTCTGTACGGTAGCCATGCCCTATTCGAGTGCGGGTCCTACCTTAGGCGCCGAAACGGATTTTAAAGTACGGGTAACGCCCGATAGCAGCAAATGGCAAGTTGCAGTAGTTGGCGGCGGGGCTTACTCTTATTTAGCGCTTGCAGGCCGCTCGCGCAACGCATGGGCGCCCGGCGTAGCACTTATTCTTAGCCATTCTTTATCCAAAAGGGTAATTGCAAGCATAAATGCCAGATACGTCTATACTGCCATACCAAGCGCCGAAGGCGGCTCGTTAAAGAACAATCTTACGGCGGCAGGCGGCAGCTTTAACCTTGGATTTAAAATAAATGATTATACAAGCATCATTCCCGAGGCAGGCGTCTTCGATTTTCGCGGAAACCTGAACGGTGCGCCTATGAATGGCGTTGGTTTGCAATACGGCATCATTATCTCCGCCAGGATAAAGTAAAAATGTAATTTCCGGACTATTTATAATATTTTCGGCATTGAACGGATAACCACCCTTTATTAAAGAAAGATGGCTCTCAAGAGAGCCAAGGAAATATTTATGGGGCTGTACCCATTTTTGGCGAAGGGAATTTATATTTATGTTATCTTTGCAGCATTCGAAACCCGCATTAATAGAATTTGGAAAATCTGCACGAAAAAAAATCTTCAAAAATTTTCAACAAAAATTTATTTTGTAATTAAATAAGTACTATCTTTGCGCCCCTTTTAAAAATAATACAATCCCAAAAAACAAAAAAACCCCATGGCAGATTTAAAATCATTCGCAGAACAGTTGGTTGGCTTGTCTGTAAAAGAAGTCAACGAATTAGCTAAAATATTAAAAGACGAATACGGTATTGAACCCGCCGCTGCCGCCGCAGTAGCAGTTGCCGCCCCCGGCGCTCCCGGAGCAGGCGCAGCAGCCGCAGCCAAAACCTCCTTCGATGTAATTCTTAAGAACGGAGGTCAGGCAAAACTTCAGGTAGTAAAAGTTGTAAAAGAACTAACCGGACTTGGACTCAAAGAATCGAAAGACCTTGTAGACGGAGCGCCCAAACCGGTAAAGGAAGGCGTATCAAAAGAAGAAGCAGAAACTATTAAAGCAAAATTAACCGAAGCAGGAGCCGAAGTTGAGGTTAAATAAGGGCAGAACCCCGCATATTACAACTACCATTAACCAGGATATATTGCCGGAATTCAGGCAGTTATGTCTTGGTTAGGTCTGTTTTTGTCAGTTCGTTATTCGTTAGTTTCTGAATCAGGTATTCGTATTCGCCAGTTCATTTTTTTAATCCACCGACCTTAATAAATATGGCTATGTCACCAACCAGCAAGAAAAAACAGCGCATCAACTTCTCATCCGCTAAATTCCATACCGATTACCCCGACTTTTTGGATATTCAGGTGCAGTCCTTCAAGGACTTTTTCCAACTGGAAACAACCCAGGAGAACAGGAAAAATGAAGGTCTTTATAAGGCATTCATGGAAAACTTCCCCATCAGCGACGCACGTAACGTATTCGTACTCGAATTTTTAGATTATTTTGTTGACCCTCCACGCTATACCATGGAGGAATGTATTGAAAGAGGGCTTACTTACAGCGTACCCCTCAAAAGCAAAATGAAACTATATTGTAACGACCCCAATCACGTTGATTTTGAAACAATAATACAAGATGTTTACCTCGGCACCATACCCTATATGACGCCTCGAGGAACATTTATCATTAACGGTGCCGAGAGGGTAGTTGTATCACAATTACACCGATCTCCGGGTGTATTTTTCGGACAGAGTCGCCACCCTAACGGAACAAAGCTCTATTCAGCTCGCATCATTCCCTTCAAAGGCGCATGGATGGAATTCGCCACCGACATAAATAATGTATTATACGCCTATATAGACCGCAAAAAGAAACTACCCGTTACCACCCTGTTCCGCGCCATCGGATTTGAAACAGATAAGCAGATACTTGAACTTTTCGGACTGGCTGATGAAATAAAAGTTACCAAAGAATCGCTTGAAAAATCGGTAGGCAGGAAACTGGCGGCAAGAGTGCTGCGCACCTGGGTAGAGGACTTTGTAGACGAAGATACCGGTGAAGTGGTATCAATAGAGCGTAATGAAATAATTGTGGAGCGTGAAACTATCCTCGAAGAAGCCCATATTGACCGTATCCTTAAATCCAAGACCGAATCTATCATCCTCCACAAGGAAGATAAGAAAACTGCCGATTATGCCATAATATACAGCACCCTGCAAAAAGATACCACTAACTCCACAAAAGAAGCGGTGCATTTTATCTACCACCTCTTACGTAGCACCGAACCCCCTGATGAAGAAACCGCCCGGGGTATAATCGACAAACTTTTCTTCTCCGATAAACGTTACGATCTTGGCGAAGTAGGTCGGTTCCGAATTAATAAAAAATTGGGAATGCAAACTCCCGAAACCACAAGAGTATTGACCCGCGAAGATATAATAGCCATTGTAAAATATCTTATAGCCCTCATCAATTCAAATGCCGATGTGGATGATATTGACCACTTGAGCAACAGGCGTGTAAGGACTGTTGGCGAACAACTCTATGCCCAGTTCAGTGTAGGATTAGCGCGTATGGCAAGAACCATCCGCGAAAGGATGAATGTACGCGATAATGAAGTGTTCACTCCACTTGACCTTATAAATGCCAAGTCGCTCACCTCGGTAATCAACTCTTTCTTCGGTACCAACCAGCTCTCGCAATTCATGGACCAGACCAACCCTCTCTCTGAAATAACGCACAAACGCAGATTATCGGCGATTGGACCCGGTGGCTTGTCGCGCGAAAGAGCAGGTTTTGAAGTACGGGACGTACACTACACCCACTATGGACGGCTCTGCCCCATAGAAACGCCGGAAGGACCAAACATCGGTCTTATTTCATCATTGTGCGTGTTTGCAAAAATAAATCCCTTGGGCTTCATCGAAACCCCTTACCATGAGGTAGAAAAAGGGAAAGTAGCAACATCCAAAGAACCCATTTACCTGTCGGCGGAAGAAGAAGATAATAAGGTAATAGCTCCAAGCAATACACCTGTGGCAGGCGAAGGTACATTTGAAGAATCACAGGTTAAAGTCCGCTTCAAAGGCGACTTCCCGATTGTAGAGAAGAACAAAGTTGACTTGATGGATGTGGCTCCCAATCAAATTGCTTCAATAGCCGCCTCATTAATTCCATTTCTGGAACACGACGACGCTAACCGCGCGCTTATGGGCTCTAATATGCAACGCCAGGCAGTACCTCTTATGAGACCGGAAGCGCCAATTGTAGGAACCGGACTCGAAAGAAATGTCGCCGAGTTTTCGCGCGTACTTATAACAGCCGAAGGAACCGGAGTGGTGGAAAGGGTTGATGCTAAAGAAATTGTTATACGTTATAATAGGAACGAAGAGGAAAAACTCTTAAGTTTCGAGGGCGATATAAAAACTTACCCCCTCACCAAATTCAGAAAGACAAACCAAAGTACCTCTATAACCCTTCGCCCCATTGTGAAAAAAGGCGAAAAGGTTGCCAAAGGACAGATACTGTGCGAGGGCTATGCCACCTCCGACGGCGAACTTGCACTCGGCAGAAACCTGAAAGTGGCATTTATGCCTTGGAAGGGATACAATTTTGAAGATGCTATAGTTATTTCGGAACGTGTGGTAAGAGAAGACCTCTTCACATCTATACATATTGACGAGTATTCCCTTGAAGTGCGCGACACTCGCCGCGGACCTGAAGAACTAACCCCCGATATACCGAATGTAAGCGAAGAAGCCACTAAAAATCTGGATGAAAGGGGCATTATTCGGGTTGGTGTTGAAGTAAAAGAAGGCGATATATTGATAGGTAAAATCACTCCCAAAGGCGAAAGCGACCCCTCACCCGAAGAAAAACTCCTGCGCGCCATATTCGGCGATAAGGCGGGCGATGTGAAAGATGCATCCCTGCGCGTTCCATCAGGCGTTGAAGGAATGGTAATCGACTGCAAGCTGTTCATGAAATACCTGAAAGATAAAAAAGCGAAGGCAGATGAGAAAACCGAATTGGATAAAATAGATAAGGAATACGCCAGAGATATTGAAAAACTGAAAGCTGAACTGGTTGAAAAACTCTTCGCCATACTGAACGGAAAAGTATCAAACGGAGTATATAATAACCTTAAAGAGGAATTGATTGAGAAAGGAACGAAATACACACAGAAATTACTCGAAAAGGTAGATTTTCTCCAAGTGAACCCCAAACGCTGGACCCACGATAAGGATAAAAACGCCTTGATTGAGCAAATCATTCACAACTTCAACCTTGCAAACAATGAGCTGCTTGGAATAAACAAACGCAAAAAGTTTGCCATTACAGTCGGAGACGAACTACCATCAGGCGTTAACCAAATATCGAAAGTATATCTTGCACAAAAGAGAAAACTGAAGGTAGGCGACAAAATGGCAGGACGACACGGTAATAAAGGCGTAGTTGCCCGTATTGTAAGAGAGGAAGATATGCCATTCCTCGATGATGGAACACCTGTGGATATTGTACTCAATCCCTTAGGCGTGCCATCGCGTATGAACCTCGGTCAGATTTATGAAACCGTACTCGGATGGGCTGGACTTAAATTGGGCGTGAATTTTTCAACCCCGATATTCGACGGCGCTTCCATTGACCAGATTAAAGAATTGACAGAAAAAGCAGGGGTTCCGACCTTCGGAGCAACCTACCTCTGCGACGGCGGCACAGGTGAACGTTTCGACCAGCCGGCAACGGTAGGAGTAATATATATGCTTAAGCTGGCGCACATGGTGGACGATAAAATGCACGCACGCTCCATCGGACCATATTCGCTCATTACCCAACAACCGCTCGGCGGTAAAGCACAGTTCGGCGGACAACGTTTCGGCGAAATGGAAGTATGGGCGCTGGAGGCATTCGGCGCATCGCACGTACTTCAGGAAATGCTTACTGTAAAAGCGGATGACGTGATAGGAAGAGCAAAAACTTATGAATCGATAGTAAAGGGAGACAACCTTCCGATACCCGGTATACCCGAATCGTTCAATGTCTTGCTTCATGAATTGCATGGTCTGGGTCTCGAAATGAAAATGGATTAATAAAGCGGCTATGCGGCTTGAATAGTAGAAGTGAACTGCCTGAATTATAATTAATAACTCATAAAATTAAAATATGGCTTCTTCAAGGGAACAAAAACAGAGAAGTAATTTTACCAAGGTAACCATCAGTTTGGCATCTCCCGAAAAAATTTTGGGAAGGTCGCATGGCGAAGTATTAAAGCCGGAAACTATTAATTACCGCACCTACAAGCCGGAAAGAGACGGTCTTTTCTGCGAACGCATTTTCGGTCCTACTAAGGATTGGGAATGCCACTGCGGAAAGTATAAGCGCATCCGCTATAAAGGAATAATTTGCGACCGTTGCGGGGTAGAAGTTACCGAGAAGAAAGTACGGCGCGAACGCATGGGACATATCTCCCTCGTAGTGCCGGTAGCCCATATCTGGTACGTACGTTCGTTGCCAAGTAAAATAGGATATCTGCTCGGACTTTCCACCAAGAAACTCGAAATGGTGGTTTATTATGAAAAATATATTGTAATAGAACCGGGTGTACAAGCTGCCGCCGGAGTGAAAAAGTATGATTTCCTTAGCGAAGACGAATACCTTAAAATACTCGAATCATTGCCGAAGGAGAACCAGCACCTTGACGATAACGACCCGAATAAATTCATAGCAAAGATGGGAGGCGAAGCGCTATACGACCTTTTAAAGCGCATCGACCTTGACTCCCTCGCCTACGAACTGCGCCATAAAGCCAACACCGAAACTGCCCAACAACGTAAAAATGAAGCCCTAAAGCGTTTGCAGGTTGTCGAATCGTTCCGTCGGGCAAATACCCGCGTGGAAAACCGCCCCGAATGGATGGTGCTGAAGGTACTTCCTGTTATTCCGCCGGAATTGCGTCCTCTTGTGCTGCTCGATGGCGGAAGGTTTGCAACATCCGACCTGAACGACCTCTATCGCCGTGTGATAATTAGAAATAACCGTCTGAAACGGCTTATTGAAATAAAAGCGCCTGAAATAATCCTGCGTAATGAAAAACGAATGTTACAGGAATCAGTAGATGCTTTATTGGATAATTCAAGGAAATCAACCGCTACAAAAACCGAATCAAACCGCTCCCTTAAATCGTTAGCCGATAGCCTTAAAGGTAAGCAAGGACGCTTCCGCCAGAACCTGCTTGGTAAACGTGTGGACTATTCAGCGCGCTCGGTGATTGTTGTAGGACCTGAAATGAAACTGCACGAATGCGGATTACCGAAAGACATTGCTTTGGAGCTTTACAAACCATTTGTAGTTTGTAAAATTATTGAAAGGGGTATTGTTAAAACCGTAAAATCAGCCCGTAAACTTGTCGACCGCAAAGTAGCCGCCGTATGGGATATACTTGAAAACGTAATAAAAGGACATCCGGTATTGCTTAACCGCGCACCTACATTACACCGGTTATCAATACAGGCGTTTCAGCCAAAGCTGATTGAAGGCAAGGCAATACAGCTTCACCCTCTTACCTGTACCGCATTCAACGCCGACTTTGATGGCGACCAGATGGCTGTACACCTGCCGCTGGGCAATGCCGCTGTTCTCGAAGCACAATTGTTAATGCTCGCTTCGCATAACGTATTAAACCCTGCCAACGGAGCTCCTATAACGGTACCGTCGCAGGATATGGTGCTCGGATTATATTATATCACCAAAATGAAAGCCAGCTCGAAAGCCGAAAAGGTTAAGGGGGAAGGTTTGTCATTTTATTCAGCCGAAGAAGCCATTATCGCCTACAACGAAAAGAAAGTTGACCTGCATGCTAAGGTAAGGGTGAAAACAACAGTGAAGGAAAAAGGTAAACTGACAGACAAACTAATAGAAACCACTCTCGGAAGAATACTCTTCAACCAGGCAGTGCCTAAGGAAATGGGCTTCATAAACGAACTGCTCACTAAAAAGAACCTCCGCGATATAATTGCCGAAATTTTGAAGGTTGCCGGTATGGCAAAAACCGCCAAGTTCCTGGACGACATAAAGGACATGGGATACTATTACGCCTTTAAAGGCGGACTCTCTTTCCGTATAGACGACGTGATAGTACCGCAGGACAAAGAAAAAATGATAGATGCAGCCCGCGACCAGATAGAAGAGGTTATGAATACCTATAACATGGGGTTCATTACCAACAACGAAAGGTATAATCAGATTATAGACATTTGGACGCATACCAATTCCAAGATAACAAAAAAGGTGCTTGACCAACTTTCCGCCGACCGCCAGGGATTCAATGCAATTTACATGATGCTTGATTCCGGGGCAAGGGGTTCGAAAGAACAGATACGGCAGCTTTCAGGCATGAGAGGTTTGATGGCAAAGCCCCAGAAATCGGGAGCCACCATGCAGGAAATAGTTGAAAACCCGGTTATTTCTAACTTTAAAGAAGGGCTTTCAATATTAGAATACTTCATTTCTACACACGGCGCACGTAAAGGGTTGGCTGATACAGCCCTCAAAACAGCGGACGCCGGCTATTTGACGCGCCGCCTTGTGGATGTTTCACAAGACGTTATTATAAACAGCGAAGATTGCGGAACACTGCGCGGATTAACGGCAACCACATTACGCAAAAACGATGAGGTGGTAGAAACGCTCTATGACAAGATACTTGGAAGGGTAAGTTTGCACGATGTACACGACCCTGCCACCGGTGAATTGATTGTTGCCGCCAATGAGGAGATAACAGAAGCCCATGTAGAAAAAATAAAGCAATCACCGATAGAAAGCGTTGAAATCCGCTCCGTTCTTACCTGCGAGATGAGAAGTGGCGTTTGCGCAAAATGTTATGGCAGAAACTTGGCTACAGGCAGAATGGTGCAAAAAGGCGAAACGGTAGGTGTTATCGCGGCGCAATCTATTGGGCAGCCGGGAACCCAGCTTACACTGCGTACATTCCACGTAGGAGGTACGGCATCGAATATCTCCGCATCATCTAAGATAGAAGCCAAATATGATGGAAAGGTGGAAATAGATGAGATAAGAACCATTATGCGTAACAACCCTGAAGGTGAAAAAGTGCAGGTGGTGATATCTCGCTATGCCGAATTGAAAATACTGGACAGGAACACCGGATTGGTGTTAACTACCGGCAATATACCTTATGGTTCCCAACTCTATACGAAAAACGGCGCCTTTGTAAAAGCAGGAGAGTTACTGTGTGACTGGGATCCATACAATGCTGTCATTATCTCCGAATTTGCCGGTAAAACGGAATTTGAATATATCGAAGAGGGTGTAACTTTCCGGGAAGAATCAGACGAACAGACAGGTTTCAAGGAGAAGGTTATTATTGAAACAAGGGATAAGACCAAGAACCCGATGATTAAGATTGTGAAGGGCAAGGAAGTGATGAAGACCTACAACATCCCTGTAGGCGCTCACATCATGGTAAATCATGGCGCCAGCGTAGAGACCGGTCAGATATTGGTTAAAATACCGCGTATCGCCGGTAAATCGGGCGATATTACGGGTGGTCTGCCGCGTGTAACCGAATTATTCGAGGCGCGGAACCCTTCCAATCCGGCAGTTGTATCAGAGATAGACGGCGTAGTAACCTTCGGCAAAGTGAAGAGAGGAAATCGGGAAGTGATGGTGGAATCGAAAACAGGAGCCAAAATGACCTATCTTGTTCCGTTAAGCAAGCATATACTCGTTCAGGAAAACGACTTTGTGAAAACGGGAGAACCCCTTTCTGACGGGGCAGTAACTCCAGCCGACATTCTATCCATTAAAGGTCCTACAGCAGTGCAGGAATATCTGGTAAACGAAATTCAGGAGGTATACCGCTTGCAGGGTGAAAAGATAAATGACAAACATTTTGAAGTTATCGTTCGCCAAATGATGCGAAAGGTTGAGATTGAGGAAGCTGGAGATACCAACTTTCTTGAAAAACAACTTGTACCTAAGAGCGAGTTCATGGCGGCTAACGATGAGCTATATGGCAAGAAGGTAATAACCGATGCCGGCGATTCGGCTGCCTATAAGGTAAGCCAGCTTGTAAGCGCGCGTAAACTACGCGACGAAAACATCCGGCTGAAGCGCGAAGGCAAGAAGCTGATACAACACCGTGAAGCGGTGCCGGCAACTTCAAATCCTGTTCTGCAGGGTATTACACGCGCCTCACTCCAAACGGAAAGCTTTATTTCCGCTGCGTCGTTCCAGGAAACGGTAAGGGTGCTCAACGAAGCCGCCATCGGCGGAAAAGTGGACTACCTGCAAGGTTTGAAGGAAAACGTTATCGTAGGTCACCTGATACCTGCCGGAACCGGCTTACGGGAGTATGAGAAACTGATTGTCGGCTCTATGGAAGAATACCAACGCCTGATGGAAAGCAAGCAGGAGAAGGAAGCCGTGGAAGCGGAGACAGTAAGATAGAACAGAGTTTATAAAACCGGAAAGCCGCTCGAAAGGCGGCTTTCTTTTATTTAAACGGGCAGTACCGTTAAGAATCATGAACGGCGTGCGCCATCAAAGGTCTCAATGATTTGTTCGCAGATAAATTCCGAGGCGCTGCCATCGCCATATAGCAATGGGAACTGCAATTCTTTATTTCCGTTGAGGAAGTGGTCGGCTCCTTGGCAAATCTTATTATAATCGGACCCAACCAGCAGAGCGTTTTTGCTTTCCACAAGTTCGGGCCAGGGCGTTTCATCGAGCATGATAAGACATGGTTTCCTTACAAAATACGCCTCTTTTTGAACGCCTCCCGAATCGGTAATCACCAGGTCGGCATATCTCTCGAATGCTATCATATCCAGGAATGACGCAGGCTCGGTAATCTGTATTCTTTTACTAGAGAGGATATTGTGCAGCGCTGGCATTTCGGACAACTTTTGTTTAGTGCGAGGGTGAAGCGGAAGAACTATATTCCTGCTGTGTTTTTCAGCTATCGACGCAAGTGCCTTCAAAATGTTTTCAAGCGTTTCCGCCTTGTCCACATTGCTCGGGCGGTGCATGGTTGCCAATATATAACTGCTTCCGCTAATCTTATATTTCCGGAATACATCCGCCTTCTTAACTTTATTGAGAAAGAAAAGGGTATTATCATACATTATGTCGCCGCACCTGAACACTCTCGGATTGTCTGGAGTTACAGGATGTCCGGTTCTATTCTCCAGAATGAACCCTTCTTTCTGCAAAGAGCGCATTCCTGCATCGGACGGAACGAACAACAACGAAGAAAAGTGGTCGCAGATAAGCCGGTTCACCTCTTCGGGGTATATCTTGTTGTAGCTTCGCACCCCGGCTTCAACATGGATGATGGGGATGAACAGTTTTATTGCCACAAGACAGGCCGCCAGGGTGGAATTTGTGTCGCCGTAAAGGAGCATGGCATCGGGGTTCTCTTTCAGAACTACCTCCTCTATCGCAATCATCATATTAGCGGTTTGTGCGGCATGGCTCCCTGAACCGATACCGAGGTTATACTTTTCCTTCGGTATTTCCAGTTCTTCAAAAAATACTTTCGCCATATTTTCGTCATAGTGCTGCCCTGTATGAACGATGACTTCGCGGATATGTTTGCTGAAATGCTTACGGATAGCCCTGCTGATGGCGGCAGCTTTTATGAATTGGGGACGGGCTCCTATTACCGTTACAAGTTTTATCATAATTCCGTTCTCTTTTCGGGGGTAAGCGTATCGAACAGCGCCGCCAGTTGTTTAGTCAGTTCGGACGCCGAATATTGCTCAACATTTACCGACCGGATAGTATTCCTGCCTTCAAGGTAGAGTTGGTATAACATCTTCACCGTACTTTTCATTTTTTCCTTGTCGCCAAAATTACAACAATAACCTGCATGGCAATTCTGAATAACATAAGCCGCATCGCCTTTTTCGGGACCTATAAGCAGGATAGGTCGCTGCGCTTTCAGGTAATCGAACAACTTTCCCGTCAGTACAAATTCGCTGTTAGGTATCCTGTCGATGGGGAGCAACAGCGCCTGCGCCGAACACAGGTGCGCAATGGTTTCGCGGTAAGGTATAAAATCTATTTTCTTCAAATTGGCGCCCAGCTTATAACGTTCTATGGAAGCCAATACATCGGATGCTACGCTGCCTATCAGTTTTATCTCCAGACGGGCGGCGAAGTTGCTATCCTTCTTTACCATTTCCGCAAGGGTTTCCCACAAATCGTCACAGTTGCGGTTATTCTTAAAGCTGCCGACGTGAACGACGGTGAATTTCTTATCGGGCGGATAGATCTCGGATAGGGGCGCAGCCGACTTGAATCCTTCGGTTTCGTTATAGCTGTTGTATATTACTGCCGAATCGCGGTTGTACCTGTCCTTGAATTCGTTATACATGGTGCGCCCGACAACCGTAACCGCGCTTGCGTTTTCAATCACCATACGTTCCAGCCGTTCGTGTTTACGCTTAGCCCATGGCGAAAGAAACATCTCGCCAAGGTAATCCATTGTAGTCCAGGGGTCTCTAAAATCGGCTACCCATGGAATGTGTAAATCTTTGCTCAACCGTTGCGCTATAAGGTGCATGGAATGCGGCGGGCCGGACGAAAAGATTAAATCTACCTTTCGGGCGGATAAAACCTTTTTAAGATATCGCACCGATGGCTTTACCCATAGTGCACGGGCGTCCGGTATGAAGAAGTTGCCGCGGATGAACCACAGAATTTTAGTCACGAGCCGTTTTTTGCCTTCCAGGTTATCGAGTACCTTACCGTTTTGCGGCTTGCCCGACTTTACCGCCCGCGGGAAAAAATTGTTGGGCTCATATATTTTATATTTTATCGTTTCAATGCCTTCAGGTATTTCACGGATAAGGGCTTCGTCGTACAAGGCATAGTTCGGGTTATCCGCCGTATATACCATCGGTTCCCAGCCGTAGTTGCGCAGATACTTAACGAATCGAAGGCAGCGCTGCACGCTTGTTCCGCCGGCGGGAGGCCAGTAATATGTTATAATCAGGACTTTTTTCATGAACGGCATGTAAAAGTAGGACAAATCCGGGAATGCCAGATATGGAAAAAGTCAGGCAATTTTCGATTTTACTGGCAGATATTTTAATTAAGCCGCGTATCTTTGGGTATACACTTTTGGGGGTATTTTTTAGTTAAAAACTTGATATACAGTATGTTAATGGTATACACAGGGTATACATTTGTATACCATTAGTATACCCTATCGGGCTGTATCCTCTGCCGTCGCGAGCAAAATCTGTTCAATTTTCTTTAGCTGGTCGGGTCTTAATTTCTTTATCTCTTCCTGGCTCAAGCGCGTTTGATTAATCTGTATGTAGTTGTGTTGGTTTTCTACGTAATTTTTACTTGAACTACTCCCTGAATTTATGGCACCGGTTGCTTCAAGGAATAGTTTTATGGCTTTCATGTCGCCTCCCGATGCTTCACGGTATAATATGGCAAGTATTTTCCCGCTTACCAGTTTATAACGGTCCTTTTGTTCCAAATAGTTGGGATTATGTTCGTATTCCTTTAAATGTTTGTAAAGGGTTCTTCTGCTTACCCCCGTCATCTCAAGCAGGTCCGATTTCCTTGGCATAATGCCGTGTTTGGCAATATACTTATTTATCGCCTGAACTATATTGGCATGGTTTGTTTCCCAAATATCGTCCTGGAAGCCGGCGTGCAGAACGGGAGCAACCCTTTCCAGAAATTCTTCCTGTTCCTCTCCTTTCAGTCGGTTTGCGTCACGGTTTATTTTATTAATTAAATAATCCTTCTCTTCGTCGTTCAGTTGCAGGAAGTCCTTCCTTGTTATCTTTTCCTGCTCGTATAGGGCGTCTGCTTTCGCGAATAGGGCGGGACAGATGTCCTTTACCGGAGGATTGACGGTTGCAGGCTCGGAGGCATTGGAGCCGGGCGCGGCTGTTTTACCTGATACGGTTTGAATTTGTTGGCTGATGGCTTGATTTGTTTCCATGATGGTATGATTTTAAATGTTAATGATGACGCAAATATATACATTTAATGGCACATAATATATAATATGTTTATTTATTGAAAAAAGTATTAAACAAATCCAATCATCTTTGGAAGATAGATTAGCAACGATAGGGTTGACTTACCCAACAAAAAAGCCCTATTTACAGGGCTTTAGTGTTACAGCGTACCGGAAAAGTTCTTCAAAAGTTTCAAACTTTTCCTTCGGTTCCTTATGATGCTCCGGTAGTATTGATTTTGAAAAATGTTTTTCCCTGCCTTCTTTTCCTGAATAAATCTTTTTCTCAATGTTTGAAGCCCATACATAGCCGTGGTTACCAATCACAGTGCAAGAATAGTTTTCCCAGCTAAATAATCTTTCTATTTGGGTCTCACTAAATCCAAAATGAATTAATCTTTCATTTGTTAAGTCTTCAATCATTTAATATGTCTAACGTCATTGCTTTTTAATTGGTTTACCATTAGTATCAACATCAATAGCATCATTACTATCGTCAATAAATGAGGTATAGAAATCCACCACCATATTATTTTCAAAACTAACTTCAAGAACATATTTATATTTTCCCGCCTCGCTAAAAGCATAATACGGGGCAAGAAAGTAATCAAATGTATAGTTCCCGCCATTGTGAATTATTTTATTGGGTTCTCCGAGAAATGCAAATATTTCTTTATTCGTATATTGTTTAATATTTATCCCATTAACCGATACTATTTTCCTTGTTATTGTGTCCTCTATCAAAGCACTGTCTCTGAAAAGGTTCTTTCCCAATGAATCAGCTTTCCACCTCGAAGAAAAATCACCATTGGTCATATTTTTAAAACCACCAATTAGATGAGGTTGCCCAAAAGCCACAACCGAAATGAAAGAGAACAATATGAGAAAAGCAGGCTTCATTTTATTTCATTGCCGTTTTCATCGTAATTTTTTTGTTCCTGTAGAGTATCATTCCTGAAAAGTTTTTCACTCTTTAATTTTCCGTTTTCAAAGTACTCTTTTTCAACCCCATCTTTTTTGCTGTTCACTACTGGACTTTCTATTTTTAAATTACCATTTTCGTAATAACCCTTCTCAATTCCATTCTCTTCACCGTTCGCCCAGTGTCCTTCTACTTCCAGATTCCCATTTTCGTAATATCCTTTTAATGTTCCATTCCTTTTACCTTTTAAATATTGTCTTTCATATTCTATTTTGCCGCTTTCATAGTATTGCCTTTCTGTGCCGGTTTCTTTTCCATTTTCATCGTAAGGAACCTCCAGGAATAATTTTCCTGTGAATTCGTCGTAAATTCTTCCTATTCCGCTCAATTTACCATTGTGGTAATTGCAAAGCATATAATATGGTGAATTGGTATCCTTTGAAATTTCTCCCCAATTATTTAGGTATTCCATCCATTCCCCTTCTTTTCTAAAAAGTTTTCGTTTGTTCTTAGCTTCAGCTTTAAATCTTGCTTCCCTGATTCTCCCGCTGTCATGGGGTTCTATCAGAGTTTTCAGAACTTCCTGCCCAAAAGCCACAACCGAAATGAAAGAGAACAATATGAGAAAAGCAGGCTTCATTTTATTCGATTACCGTCCTTATATTCTACAACTCCTATTTTTTCTCCACGTTCATTATACCAAACATGCTCTCCTTCTAGCTTATCGTTCATAAATCTACCTTGACTTTCAATGTTACCATTTTTAAAATACCAAGTCCACATTCCAGTCTTTAAGCCCATTTTATACTCTCCTTCAATTTTTTTCCAACCATCAAATGATCTCCAAATAAAATTACCATTAAGTGAATCATCTTTAAGAGTACCATACCTAGTCTCTTCCTTTTGATAATCATATTCTTCAATCAAACCATTACGTTTCCCATCATGCCATATTGAGAGTCGTATAAGTCTTCCTACGCTATCCCATTCTTTCCACTCACCTTCCTTATTATTGTTCTCATAAGAACCTTCTGACTGCTTCACCCCATTTGGATACCAGTTGCTCCATTTACCAATTAATGCCCCATTTTTAAAACAACCAACCGATTGAATTTTATTGTTAGAAAAATAGTAAGTCCATAAGCTGTCTTCTTTATTCAGTTTAAACCTGCCGATGCCTTTTAAATTATTTTTTAGGTATATTGTATCATTCTTTTTTTCAACGCCCAATGAATCCTGCTGCTGCCCAAAAGCCAAAAGCGAAATGAAAGAAAATAATATTAGTAAAGCAGGCTTCATTTTATTTCATTGCCGTTTTCATCGTAATTCTTTGTTGCCCGCTTTCATTGACGGTTTCAATTGTCTGAAACGGCAATGCAATACGAATAGGCGTAACCTTTTTGCCGTCTTTATACTTCCCTTCCCAAATAAGTTCGGTCATGATTAATTATATCTGTGTTGAATTTACGGCGGGGAAATTAGTGAAAAAAGCATTTTCAATGTGTGCTTTGCAAAATTTACCCAACAAAAAAGCCCTATTTACAGGGCTTTAGTGCAGTTCAGTATAAAATCAGTATATCTTTAGTTTGCGGCAGTTACTTACCGTGGCAAAAACTATTTATACCTAATTCTATTGGATTGTAGCGTTTTGAGGTACAAATAGGGTACAAAATAACTCAAAAATATCATTGGGAAAATGTTGCATAGAGTATTTCATTAGTTTGAAATTCAATTTGCTTTGAAATATTTACCTTTTGAGAATCCGTGTTTTCTTTTGGTATTAATTTTCCCATTATCTTACCAAAAGACCTAATGGCTGATGGGGATGAATAATTCTTTTCAACCACTTGTAATAGTAAAAAGTTGTTTGTCTTTTTCATAAGCATATATTTTTTCAGCTATAATTAAGTAAACTATTACTTTCCAAATGCTTTCAAAATCTGAAAGTTTAAGATGTTTTTCCCTTTTTAATTGTATAAATTTTTGATAATCAGTTTCCCTAATATAATTTAATATACCGATGGTGTTGTCTATATTATTGTTAGTGAAATATACCGCATACGCTGTTTTACCTGTACCCTTATCACCAATAATAAAATACGTAGATTGTTTCTTTATTTTATATAAAAATTCATTCTCTATAAATATTTTATTGAATATCTCTCTATTTTCTTTTTTTTTGTAATTCTCAGCATCATTAAATCCGAGATACAATTTTCCAATTGGAATTTTTTGCTTTTCCATATTTAATAAAATTTGATTTTATTCTGAATCAAATAAGGTTCTATCCTGTTTTTAGCGAGTTTTACATAGTCAGGACTAATATCGTAACCGACAAAATTTCTTTCAGATTTTAGTGCAGAAATAGCAGTCGTCCCACTACCCATAAAAATATCAAGAATATTATCTCCTTTCAATGAATATAGCTGTATAAGACGATAAGGTAATTCTTCAGGAAACGGTGCAGGGTGTCCAATTTTCCTTGCACTTTCCGTATTCATGCTCCATATTGATTTTGTCCATTCCATGAATTGCTCTTTGGTAATAGTATCCTTCTTCCCATTGGCTTTTCTTTGATAATCGCCTTTTGAAAATACTAAAATATATTCGTGTGTATCTCTTAATACCGGATTAGTAGCACTTTTCCAACTACCCCAAGCCATTGAAACACCTGCACCTGCACCTTTAACCCAAATTATTTCGCCCCTCATTTTAAAGCCAATATCATTCATCATTTTAGATATATGGTCTGAAAGTGGAATATATGGTTTGCGTCCAAGATTGGCGACATTAATACATACTCTTCCCCCATTGACTAAAACCCTGAAAGTTTCAGTAAAAGAATTTTTAAGCAGGGTTAAATATTCTTGCAAAGTCAAATTATTGTCATATTCTTTTGTAACGTTATAAGGAGGTGAGGTAATCATTAAATGAATAGAATTGTCGGGTAACTCTTTCATGTTTTCCGCCGTTCCTAAAATAAATGTATTTAAGTATTCTTTTGGAACTGAATTTTCGTTTGTGTTAATTTTCTTTTCTCCATTTATTACAGAATACAGTTTAGAATTGTAAAACTTAGAGCTATCATGGTTTATACGTCCCCCTGTTCCGAATGAACTGGTCTTTGTGCCTGCTATTCTTGTTCCCATAATTCAATCCATCTTTTGAAAGGTTTATATTCAATAGCTTCTTTATGCCAATTAATTGCAATTTTTAATGTTTCAGGTTGCGACAATAAATATTTCATTGCTTTTCCGGTCATTTCCACACCACGAGGGTTTGTCCCTTCCTTTGGTAATTTTATGTATTCCTTACGTCCTATTGTTTCAAGAGCTTTAATTTGCGTTTCTTTTGGAATGTAATAAAACCCGCCGCCGTTACTCCAGTTAATTTGAATAAAAATCATGTCGCATCCAGGATTATATTTTGCGCTAAACTCCTTTGCTTTTGCAGCATCAACAGTCCAAACCAACTTTACTCCATTTACCGCTCCTGTAATTGTCTTTATTGAAATAGGGCAACCAAATACCTTAACGTCCATTTCTGTTTCGGTGGTTGGTATTTCAGTTTCAACATTTGTAGTACCAAATTTATATAAAAGAAATGCAACTATTATCCTTTCTCTAATTGTTCCAACTTCCATTCCAATTTTACCAGCTCTTGAACTTTCAAGTTCGGCAATATGAAATAATTTTGGAAGTGTATTTTGAATTTTTAATATGGTCTCTTTTTCTTTAAAAATACCTTGAATATTTGCCTTCATCGTGTAAATATTTTTCACAAAGTAAGCAAAATTTATCCAAAATAATTTCTTTCTGTTAATAAATATACCTATGAACTAAGCATTAACCCGCCCCCCTTCATAATATTGCACATTTTCCAAACGTAAATCTGCCGCCAAATGAAAATAATAATTCTTTTTCCCGAAAATAGAAGGTGCAATAATATCCTCCGATTATTCCACCCCGCCCTTATCAAAAAAATACCCTGCCCCGCCCTGTACGGTTTGGGTAGTAATTCTTTTTCACAAGGTCTTTGATTAATTTAAAACCGTGTCAATACAGTTTTCTAACAGGGATTCCAGTTCCGGCGGCTTTGAAAAGCCAATAAGCGGAAAATCTAAGTCATCATTAATATAGTCGCCCGTTTTCGGGTCTAAGTGCCATATTTTATAATCCCCTACAGGTGTGAATGTTACTTTTTTGGGCTGTTCAGGTAGAGTAAAACCAAAACCTTCAAAAACGTGCTTTTTATCCAGTGCTTTTAAAATATTATAAAGTGCGTGGGCGTATATTGTAGGGGCTGCCATTCCTTGCAATTTTTTATCATTATCCGGCTCGGTGAATATTTTTCCGCAATACTTAATTAATTCAATTAACGCTCCTTGCATATTCCATACTGGCTTTACCTTTTGTGCTCCTGGGTTTGCATATTTCAAAGTCCATAGTTTACACCATTCCTTTTTAAGAGTGTCGCCTATTTCCTTATTCTTAACTATGATATGGAAATGTGGGTTGTAAGTATGCTTTTCAGGGTTAAATCCACACTCTAACGTCCTTATCCCTATTAACTTTTTACATTTTCCTTTTTTATAACCTCTGTCATATTTGTCAATGATTACAGCAATAGCCCGACACATACCGTCAATATATTTTTTTAAGTTTTTGACTTTTTGCGCTTTTACTGTTAGTGTTACAAAATAAGCGTTTCCCCATTCGTTTTGAAAATAGGGATAGTATCGGTTCAATAAGTCAGCTTTGCGGTTACCGCAACATAACGGACAAAATCGCAGCTTACAATATTTCCCGTGTAGCTTTCCCCCAGTTGTATAGATTTTACCTAAACAATGGTAAGCGTTCCAACACTGTTTAATGAAATCATAATCCCTGTATTCTTTTGCCACGTCAATAAGTTTTAGCACTAAGGCGTTACTAATCATTCTCCTTTTAGCCAACTTTTGTAACCCTGTATTGTCGGCAATATCTTTTCCTTTCCCCTTAACTATTATTACAGGGTTTCGGGAAGGTTTGACATATAGAGGTGTACGGTGAACTGCTAATGTATAGATTTCCTTCCCCAAAGGGTTTCGTTTTCGCTCTATTCTCACAGCTACCTTCTTTTACCCTTTACATAGTCCTTTGCTTCGGCGGCTATTTCTGTAACCGTTTTTTTACGCCCAGCCTTTATATATTCCATCAAATCTTGCCTTGAGAAATACAATCGGTGGGAACGCTTACATACTGGGATTTCAGCTTTGTGTACTTTGGTGTACAGGGTAGCTTTAGAAAGTTTTAGAAACTCTGCGGCCTGCTCAATGGTTAAAAGCTCATCGGCTTCGGGCTGAGGCTCACCACTCCTTTCAAGTAATAACCGCTTTATCTCACTTACTTCATTAGTAAGCTGGGTAACGGCTTGGGGTAAATTTTCAAATGTGATTTCCATTGTACTATCAGTTTTAAATTTGATAGTGCAACAGTATAGGGGGCTTTTAGGGGCAACAATAGGGGCGTACGCCCTATTTTAGTTTTTGGTAGTCGTTTTGTACCGTTTCTTTATGCAGGTGTGCCGTATAGCGTTCCTTATTTTCCGTAGTGTTTTTAAGCAATGAACTGATATTACCCTTTACTGCCCTGCCATCTTTATCAGAGTTAAGCCACTTGCCAATTTCCTTGTTCAGTTTATATTTTGTCTGCAAATGGTTTTTCTCTAAATGCTTTAAAAAGCCCAAATAATCAAACATTGCTATACAGTAAGGTAGTTCATTTGAGCTTATCAATTCTACCAACTTTTCTTTATTTTCTGCCGTTAATTGCTTGACCATTGGTAAATCAAAGAAGCCATATTTACCAAATACAATCTTTAATTTATCCGCTTTCGTTTCTGTTTGCTTGGGCGGTGCGGGTTTTAATATGGGAATAAGTTCATCAATAAACCTTTTTTCATCAGCATACCATTTCTTTAACATTTTCCTGTATCGGTGTTCCTCATTGGGTGAACTATTTTTATACCCTTGTTGAAGTTCCAATTTCCTATTGTTTATTATGAGTTCCAGTTTGATTTTATTTGCATCCGTAATAAGCCCCTTTTCGTATAATTTCAACCCGTTTATCTGCGTTAAAAGATTATCAGTTAAGCTTATTAATGCTTCAAATAGGCTGCCTTTTGTATGCAGCTTTGCTTTTGCAAATCCACTATACTTGTTTACCTCTGGCACACTGTTCAATATAGGTAATTGATTTTCAAAATGCTGTTTAAGGGGGCTGAAAAAGCTTAATTCAAAGGGGAATATCCTAAGCCAGTCCTGATAAACCTTGTATAAAACATTCAAATCAGTTGATGTTGCAGTCGGTTCTGAAATATCTATTCTATGTGGTAGCTCGCTTTGAAATAGCGTCTTTGAAGGCTGATTGGCCTCTGTTACGGTTTCTTCTGTGATAGAGTACTTGTCAATAAATTCAGTCAATTTTTTCACTTTAGACAATTCACCCTGAGTTAAGTCGCCTTTGGGCTTTTTAATAAGCTTTTTTACTTTATCTAAATACAAGTGCAGCCCTACGGCTGGCTGCCCAAAACTTGTAACATTATACTCAATATAGTCCGTTATTTCTTTATACCAATTAGGTGAATCTATCTGTTTAGAAATATGGTATTCAGTATATGAAAGCTGCTTAATAATCTTGTCAGCAATACCATTATAGTTATCTTTCAGAAACCACCACTTACCATCGTATTCTTTATGTATTGCGCAGCAATTTGGGAATTTCTCAAACCATTTTACTGCCTCATCATAAACGCCTTTATGAAACGGACAGCAATTAGGTAACTGCTCTTTTGTTTCGGGATTGGCGGGGGGTTCATAACCTGCGGGAGGCTTTACCTCAAATGCTTGAATAAAAAAGTTTGCAGCATCAATTTCAACAAAGGGTTTGTCCATTGCAATGTTCTTTACAAGTCCAGTTTTATTTTATCAGCCGCTTCCCGTTTCGTTTGGTCAATAATCTTAGCGTAAATCATAGTTGTTTTTAGTTCACGGTGTCCCAGTAATTTTGATACCGTAAATATATCAGTTCCCTTACTAAGCTGTAATGTTGCGTAGGTGTGCCTAAAGCTATGAAAGGTTATATTTTTTGTAATGCCCGCTTTAAGTACCCAGCGTTTTAAATGAAAATTCATAAATGCAGAGTATTGTAGCCCCTCAAAAACGCTTTCATCAGGTAGCCCAGGTTTGCCCAATATATTATACGCCTGTTCTGAAATTGGTAATACCTCAACCCCCTTTGTTTTCTTTTGCCTGAAACGCAAATAATAACCTTCGGCCTTGCTATGCTGTACCTCTGCCCAAGTAAGCTTTTGAATATCTGAAAATCTTAACCCTGTAAGCGAAGCAAATAAGGCGGCCTGTTTAAGTAATGGTAAACTACATTCGGTTTTTGCCAAAGTGTTCAATTCTTCCATTGTAAGAAACTGTCTTTCAGTTTCAGCCTCCTTTATTCTTTCGACTTTTGCACTAATATCAGATTTTATCCGCCCGTCTTTGTAGGCTTGCTTTAAAGCCGCTTTTAATTTGTTAAAGTATGAAAAGGCCGTATTCTGCGATATAGGTAGCTTACTTCTTATTCGTGGTTCTTTTAGAAGGTATGCTTTGAAGTCATTGCAGAATTTCGGGGTAATGTCTGTAAACCGTATAGTACCCCCGCTAAATTCTTTTAAGTAATGCAGGGCGCAAAGCCATATTTCACGGTTTCGCTGGTTATGTTTATCAGCTAATTCTTTAAAGTAGTCAACAAAATTAGCGTTAAGGTCATTCGTAGAAAGAAACCCATACTGACCGTTTTGAATTTCAATTTGTCGGGTTGCCCGTATATTTTCTGCAAGGGCTTTTGTATCTATGTTATGCTGTTTGTCAAAGGGTGTCTTTGGCTTATCATACAAATGAAGCCCTAAAAACTCCCTTCGTGTAAGTTCTCCCGTGTCAGGATGAGTTATAGGTGGGTAGAAATCTAAATACAGGCTTTTACGGTTGCCTGAAATGTCTTTTGTTCTTAGTTTAACTTTTGTCATGGCTTAAAGTGTTATTGAGGTACAAACGAGGTACAAAAAATAATTATGAGGTACAAATAGGGTACAAAAGTAAACAAAATAAGCAACTATTGGAACAAAACAGGTATTAAATATGAGCAATAAAAAAGCCCTCTATTAAAGGGCTTTATTGGGGTTTACTATAAAATTAGTATAAAACTACTTTGTGTTAGTTACTTACCGTGGCAGTTCTTATATTTTTTCCCCGAGCCGCATGGGCAAGGGTCGTTGCGCCCCACTTTTTTTTCGGCTTTTGCCGGCTGCTGTTGTTTCGGCGAAGCGCCCGGAGCGCCGCCTGACTGTTCGTCGCCGGTGCGGTTGGTTTGCAGTTCGGGTTCTAATTCCCTTGTCCTTACTTCCTGAACAGATTGAGGCGCCTGCGAGAAAACGGCATTTTTCAGCAGAAAGGAAGCCATGTTTTTATTCATCCTCACCAGCATCTGGCTGAACAGGTTGAAGGACTCAAACTTATATACCAGCAAGGGGTCCTTCTGTTCGTACACTGCATTTTGAACCGACTGTCTCAAGTCGTCCATCTCCCTAAGGTGTTCCTTCCACTCGTCGTCCATCACGGCGAGGATGACCGTTTTTTCAAGTTCCTTAATAACCTCTTTTCCTTTACTTGCGAACGATGTTTCGATGTTTGCCATCACAGGTATCACGCGCAGCCCGTCTGTAAACGGTATCTGTATGTTGGCATATTCGTTGGTCTGATCTTCGTGTACATTTTTTATAAATGGGAAAATCTCCTGTGCCGTTTTTTCACATTTTTTCTGATAATGAGCCAAAGCCGTTTCACCGAGCGAATGTCCGATATCTGCAGCGGAGGCGTTTTCAAATTCTTTATCGTTATAGGGGCTTTCCATTCCCATTGTTTTGAATAACTCCAGCTTAAATCCTTCATAATCGGTTTCTTCACCGTGATATTCCGTTCCAATGGATTCGCTCACATCTTGCAGGGTGTTGGCTATGTCTATCGAAAGGCGTTCGCCGAACAGGGCATGACGGCGCCGGGTATATATCACCTCGCGCTGCTGGTTCATTACATCGTCGTAATCTATCAGCCGCTTTCTTGTGCCGAAATTATTTTCTTCCACCTTTTTTTGGGCGCGCTCTATGCTTTTGGTAATTATGGAGTGCTGTATTACCTCGCCTTCCTTTATGCCCATTCTGTCCATCATTCTTGCTATGCGTTCCGAGCCAAAAAGGCGCATCAGATCATCTTCGAGCGATACGAAGAATTGCGAAGTTCCGGGATCGCCCTGCCTGCCGGAGCGGCCTCGCAACTGCCTGTCCACCCGCCGCGATTCATGACGTTCCGTTCCTATAATGGCAAGTCCTCCTGCTTCAGCCACTCCCGCTCCAAGTTTAATATCCGTTCCCCTGCCTGCCATATTGGTGGCTATTGTAATAACGCCTGGGTTGCCTGCTTCGGCTACTATTTCCGCTTCCCGCTGGTGTTGTTTTGCGTTCAATACATTATGCTTCAATCCTCGAAGCTTGAGCATGCGGCTAAGCAATTCCGACACTTCTACCGATGTGGTTCCTACCAATACCGGTCTGCCGGCTTTAACACATGCCTGTATTTCGTCTATTACGGCATTATATTTTTCACGTTTGGTCTTATAAACAAGGTCTTCTCTGTCATCGCGCACCATAGCGCGGTTTGTCGGAATGTTCACTACTTCCAACTTGTAAATGCTCCAGAACTCTCCCGCTTCCGTCTCGGCGGTACCGGTCATGCCCGCCAGTTTGGAATACATGCGGAAATAGTTTTGCAGGGTTATTGTTGCGTAAGTTTGCGTTTCGGCTTCTATCTTAACGTTTTCTTTGGCTTCTATCGCCTGATGCAGTCCATCGGAGTAGCGCCTGCCTTCCAGAATACGTCCTGTCTGTTCATCTACTATTAGATCGG
>JAKAOA010000166.1 GCA_021823405.1 Bacteroidota bacterium
CGTTTCACAAATAAAGCAATACTTTCCGGAATCATTCGTTCTCTATAAGCCCAAAGATATAGTGGCAGGTGATTTCTACTGGGTAGAAAAGCTGGATGATATTATACTCATCGCCGCCTGTGACTGCACCGGACACGGCGTACCGGGCGCTATAGTAAGTGTGGTTTGCAGCAATTCCTTGAACAGAGCTGTGAGAGAGTTTAACCTTTACGAACCTGCCAAAATACTTGATAAAACCAGGGAACTTGTATTAGAAACGTTCTCGGCAAGTGACAAAATAAGCGATGGAATGGACATTTCACTGGCAGCTGTAAAAGTAGGCGCTGACGGCAGCTTAGAGAAGACAATTAGCTGGAGCGGGGCAAATAACCCACTCCTTATTATACCCCCGCCTATATGGGGTCAAAAAGCTGAACTGCACGAGGTAATGCCTGATAAACAGCCCATCGGATATTTCCCTAACATAACACCCTTTAATAACAACGTAATCACCTTTTCACCACTTCGGAGTAACACCCTCTGTTGTTTATACTTATTCACCGATGGCTATGCCGACCAGTTTGGCGGACCAAAGGGCAAGAAATATAAGTATAAACAGTTGAAGGAGTTACTGCTGTCTCACGCTGACAAACCGATGGAGGAACAAAAGAATATTTTAGAGCAGGAATTTAATAAGTGGAAGGGTGGACTGGAGCAGACCGACGATGTATGCATGATAGGAATAAGAATTTGATACTAAGCGACGTAAAACCATCAATCAAATCGATAATTATTTATCGGATTTCTTACCTAATTATTCCGACTACACTTGAACCCGATAGCTATCGGGTTGTTAAAATGCACAAATTCAAAGCATCTGTATAACCGACGGTTCAAAGTATGTTTGTATGGAGTTCTTTAAACCCTTACCTTTGTAACTTAATAATTAAGGATAGTTTCTTTCATTACTACTTATTTCCTGTTTTATGAATCGCACGATTAGAAAAGTAGCTGTTATCGGCTCCGGCGTAATGGGTTCGCAAATTGCATGTCATTTTGCAAATATAGGTGTACAAGTATTGCTGTTGGATATTGTTCCAAAAGAACTCAACGCTGGTGAAAAACAAAAAGCTCTGTCTCTTCAAGATAAAACGGTGCGAAACCGGATAGCAAATGAATCGCTTGCAAATGCCATTAAACTGAAACCCGCACCTTTATACCATTCTTCATTTATCTCACGCATTGAAACGGGAAATCTGGAGGACGATATTACTAAGGTAGCCGGCTGCGACTGGATAATTGAAGTAGTTACCGAAAACGCGGCTATAAAAAAAATTGTTTTTGACCAACTGGAAAAAGCGCGAAAGCCCGGAACGCTTATCACAAGTAATACTTCGGGTATACCACTGAATATTTTGGCTAATGGCAGGGACGATGATTTCAGAAAACATTTCTGCGGTACGCACTTTTTTAATCCGCCCCGTTACCTGAAACTCCTTGAGATTATACCGACTTCCGGCACCAGTCCCGAAGTAATTGAGTTTTTAACTCATTACGGCGACCTGTTCCTTGGCAAAACCATAGCTCTTTGTAAAGATACTCCTGCATTTATAGCCAACAGAATAGGGGTGTTCGGCATTTTAGACCTGTTTCATACCATCGAAAAACTAGGGCTGACGGTAGAAGAAACCGACAAATTAACCGGTCCTGTACTTGGCAGACCAAAATCTGCTACCTTCAGAACCTGCGATGTAGTTGGCCTTGATACCCTGATTCATGTGGCAATGGGATTAAAAACCGCGGCGCCCAACGATGAAGCGAAGGATACGTTTATACTTCCGGAGTATGTTGTAAAAATGAACGCAAACAAGTGGTATGGCGACAAAAGCGGGCAAGGTTTTTACAAAAAAACGAAGAAGGACGGCAAAAGTGAGATAATGGCGTTAGACCTAAAAACTTTTGAATATAAGCCGGTTCAAAAGGTTAAGTTCCCAACCCTTGAACTTACCAAAACCATTGACTCGCTCCATGAACGAGTTAAAATATTGGTAGCCGGAAAAGATAAAGCAGGTGAATTCTATCGTTCCATATTTAGCGGTCTTTTTGCATATATATCCAACCGTATTCCCGAAATTTCGGATGAACTATATAGAATAGATGATGCCATGCGCGCCGGCTTCGGCTGGCAGATGGGTCCTTTTGAATTATGGGATGCGCTTGGCGTTGCAGAAGGAATTAAAATGATGGAACGGGCTGGCAAAAAGCCGGCAAAATGGGTATATGATATGGTTGCAGATAGAAATACCGCCTTCTATAAGACCGAAAAAGGCAAGAAAACATTTTACGATATAACCGCCACTGCATATAACCCGCTTCCAGGTACCGAGGCGTTTATATTACTCGATAATTTCAGGCAGGACAAAGCGGTATGGAAAAATTCAGGGGCTACAATTACCGACATAGGCGATGGCATTATAAATCTTGAATTTCATACAAAGATGAATACCATCGGCGGCGAGATAATTGAAGGGCTGAACAAGGCAATAGACATTGCTGAAAAAGATTTCAGAGGACTCGTAATCTCTAACGAAGGAGACAATTTCTCCGCCGGAGCCAACCTCGCACTTATATTTTCAATGGCATTGGAACAGGACTGGGACGAGATAGACAGAGCGGTGCGCCTGTTTCAGGGAGCCAATATGCGGGTACGCTATTCATCAATACCTGTGGTTGTCGCTCCTCATAACCTCACTCTTGGCGGAGCATGCGAAATGGCGATGCACGCCGACAAAGTTCAGGCGCATGCCGAAACATACATCGGACTGGTAGAGGTGGGCGTCGGGATTATCCCCGGCGGCGGCGGCACCAAGGAGATGGCGGTACGATTGTCCGATTCATTGAAAGAAGGCGATATCGAACTTAATCTGCTCCGTGATAAATTTATGACAATCGGCATGGCAAAGGTCTCCACTTCGGCTTACGAGGCATTCGACTTGGGATATTTACAAAAGGGACGGGATGAAATTACCATGAACTACTCCCGTCTGCTTGCCGATGCCAAAGCATCGGCTATCCGGCTGGCGGACGAAGGTTATACCCAACCTGAATTGCGCAAGGATATAAAAGTGCTCGGAAAACAGGGACTCGGACTTATATACGTGGGAGCCGACAGCATGTTAAGCGGCAACTACATAAGCGAATTTGATAAGAAAATTTCATGGAAACTGGGTTATGTAATTTGTGGCGGCGACCTTTCTGCTCCGTCCTTTGTTTCCGAACAATATTTACTCGACTTGGAAAGAGAGGCATTTCTTTCGCTCTGTTCCGAAAAGAAAACACTGGAACGAATGCAAAGTATTTTGACAGGCGGGAAGGTGTTGAGAAATTAGGGATAAGTTATGAGTGGTAAGTTGTAAGTAATGCAGTGAAGCAATGAAAATACAAATGCTAAGGCAGTATAAAATTAATCAATAATAATGGAAGCATACATCATCGCCGGATACCGAACAGCTGTAGGCAAAGCCCCTCGCGGCAAATTCCGCTTTACACGCCCCGACGACCTCGCCGTAACTGTAATACGCCACCTTATGGCGTCGTTGCCTCAACTTAAAAATGAGGATGTAGACGATGTTATTGTCGGTAATGCCATGCCCGAAGCCGAACAGGGGCTGAATATGGGACGGCTCATCTCTCTTATGGCGCTTGATACGGAGAAGGTTCCCGGTATGACGGTAAACCGTTATTGCGCATCAGGACTGGAGACCATAGCCATTGCTACGGCGAAAATAAAGGCAGGTATGGCCGACTGTATTATTGCCGGCGGTGCAGAATCCATGTCACTCATTCCGATGGGCGGCTGGCGTGTGGTTCCCAATCCTGAAGTGGCTGCAGTGCATCCCGACTGGTACCGAAATATGGGATTGACAGCCGAAGCGGTTGCTAAGGAATATTCCGTATCACGCGAAGACCAGGATGTTTTCAGTTTTGAATCGCACAGGAAAGCCATTGCTGCTATAAAGGAAAATAAATTCAAAGAGGACGGAATTGTTCCGGTAAAAGTTACAGAAAAATACATTGACGACGGTAAAAGAAAAACAAGAGAATATATTGTAGATACCGATGAGGGACCACGCGCAGATACTTCAGTGGAGGTTCTTTCAAAACTAAAACCGGCTTTCGCCTCCGGAGGATGTGTAACAGCGGGAAACTCTTCGCAGATGAGCGACGGCGCCGCATTTGTAATTGTGATGTCGGAAAAAAAAATGAACGAATTGAAGTTGAAACCTGTTGCCCGACTTGTTGCCTACAGCGTTTCCGGCGTACCTCCGCGTATTATGGGCGTGGGTCCGATTGAGGCGATACCCAAAGCGCTCAAACTGGCGGATATGAAACTTAACGACATCCAGCTCGTTGAACTTAATGAGGCATTCGCATCACAGTCGCTCGCAGTAATACGCAAACTACAGATAAACCCGGCGATAGTGAATGTAAACGGCGGCGCCATAGCATTGGGACATCCATTGGGCTGTACAGGAGCTAAACTATCAGTTCAGCTTTTCGGCGAAATGCGACGCCGGAAATTAAAATACGGATTGGTAACTATG
>JAKAOA010000167.1 GCA_021823405.1 Bacteroidota bacterium
CCTTCGCCATCCGGCAAGGTGATATTAATGGTGTGCGTAGTAAAGGGTTTGGGATTATCAGTTCTGCCGATGGACTGCTTATCGGCGGTTATTTCCTTAAATTCTCTGTTGTACATATACCAAAGCGGATTATTGGCGCCGCTCCATTGCAGCTCAATATCTTGCCCTTTGGAGTATGGTGGAGCTTTTAAGCTGCAAAGTGAAATATCCATACCGTCATTTACATCGCCGGTTACGCCGAAGGTTTCGAGTACAAGGGATCTTGTCTTATCAAGTATTTTTCCCGACTCCGTCAGATGAAATTCATTTACAGCCCTGTTCAAAGAATTACTGCAAACTACAGATACTAAGGCGCCCGGTACGCCATGCCCGGTGCAATCACAGGCGGCAATTAATATTCTGCCTTAAGCGGGTATTGGGGCTAACCAATAAAAATCACCCGCCACAATGTCTTTAGGTTTATATATAATAAATGATTCCGGAAAATATTGCCTGATATCAGTCATTGACGGCAAAATGGCATCCTGTAAGCGTTTTGCATAATTGATAGAGTCAAGAATGTCTTTATTTTTTTCAGCAATAACCGCATTTTTCCTTTCCACTTCCGTTTTCTGCTGTTCTACAAGTATATTCTGCTGTTCCACTGCTTCCTTCTGCTTTTCAACCAGTTTTTTTTGCTCCTCTATAACATATTTTTGTCTTTTTATTATTCTGAATCTGTAAAACAAAATAACAGTAAATACAAGCACAAGTCCTAAACCGATGCTTACAGTTGCGATAATTGATTCTTGCTTTCTTTTATTATTAGCCGCTATTGATTCTTTGTATTCCTCGTCATGCTTTATGGAATCCTGCTGAAGCTTGAATCCGTATACTAACTGCTGACTTAATATCTTCTTATCCGTTTCACTATTAATTAAACTGTCGCGGTAAACGATATACATTTTGTAGTCGGCGAGTGATTTTTTGTAGTCGTGTATCAAACTGTCATAATAATAATAGCAACAATAGGTGTCTCGTATTAAATCTCGTATTCCAATATCTTTTCCTAACGCCATAGCGCTGTCGAGACAAGTTTTTGCCGCTTTAAATTTCCTTATTTTAGCATAATCGTCGCCTAAATCTCCGTATATAATCCCTATTCCCTTTTTGTATCCCATTGTACGAAAGATTTTCAATGCTTCCTTATATGAATTGTCAGCAAGTGGAATCTTTGTTCTCCTCTACATAAATATCCCCCATAAGTTGGTAATCAGTACCTAAACCTTCCTTATAACCGATTTCGAGGAACATTTTAAGAGATTGCTTAAAATTTTCGAGAGCTAAAGTTGGTTTATGTGTATTGGCATATATTGAACCTAAATTCAAATAAATTCCCCCCATAAGATATTTATTTCCTATCTTCTGCTCTGTTCCAAGCGCCAAAGTAAGATACTCAAGCGCTTTTGTATAATTGCCAAGTTCAGAGTAAATGGAACTTAAGTTTTGGTAGTCGAAAATTAGACCATCTTTAAGTCCGAGTTCCCGATCGATTTTCAAAGCTTCCAGCTGCATGGTTATTGCCTGCGGATAATTACCTTGGTCAGAATATATCACCCCAATGTTCGTGAAGGCATTGCTCATACCGGTTTTATCACCAATTTCCTTAAAAATATTTAATGAAAGCAATTGTTCTTTAAGAGCTTCCATATAATTTCCCTGCCTGGAAAAGATATTACCAATGTTTGTATAATCATTAGCTAACCCTTTTTTATTATCAACTTCAATATCTAATTGCAGAGCCAGATTGTAGTATTTAAGTGCATTGGAATAATTGCCTTTATTTTCACAGACATTTCCTATATGACTGTATGCTTGCCGAATACCTGCTTTATACTTCAACTTTTCAGCGAGCGATATAGCAAGATAGGATACAGAATCACTGGAGGAATAATCGGCAAGTTGAAAAAAGCGCCAACACAAATTATTCAGCGACTTTACTTTGTTTGTATCCTCTCCCTGCCTTTTTATCACATCTCTTATCGAGTCGATGGTCGGTGATTGTGCAGAAGAACTTGAAGAATTTAAGCCGAATAACAAACACCAAAGAATAACTATAGCAACTTGATTTCTCATTTTAACAGATGGGTTGTAAAAATAGTATTTTCAGGAAATTTTTATTAAAAAAAAGAAATAAATATTCTTTTAAAATTTTATTCCCGTTCATATCAAAGTAACGTTAAATTTGCGCCAAAATTCATTAAATTATAATCCTAAACTTTAAAAGACATGAAAGTTGCAATCAATGGTTTCGGAAGGATTGGCAGAGTTACCTTACGCGCTCTGCTACAGAGAAAAGACATAAGTGTAGTTGCAATAAACGATATAACCGACTGCGCAACGCTTGCTCATCTGTTTAAATATGATTCGATTCATGGCAAATACAAAGGGACTGTTAAAACCGAGTCCGATTCCATAATAATTGACGGAAATAAGATTCGCATAACCGCCCAGAAAGATCCTGCCGCTCTGCCTTGGAAAGAACTGGGTATTGATGTTGTCATTGAATCCACAGGATTATTTCTGGATAGGGCAAATGCCGAAAAACATCTTGCAGCCGGAGCTAAAAAGACGGTACTCTCCGCTCCGCCTAAAGACAGCGATATAAAAGCGATAGTTATGGGTATCAACGATTCTATGCTTACAGCGGCCGATAGAGTTGTCTCTAACGCATCGTGCACCACCAACTGCGCAGCGCCAATGGTAAAAGTAATTAATGAACATTTTGGAATAGAGGTAGGATTTCTTACCACTATTCACGCCTATACAAGCGACCAGCGCCTGCATGACGCCCCCCATAAGGACCTTCGCAGGGCAAGAGCTGCGGCTGTTTCAATGGTACCTACTTCGACAGGAGCGGCTAAAGCCATTACTGCCATATTCCCCGAACTGAAAGGAAAATTATCCGGTGATTCCATTCGCGTACCCGTTCCAGATGGTTCAATAACCGATATTGCTTGTATTGTAAAGAAAACTGCCGATACCGCCTCCATTAACGCCGCTTTTAAGAAAGCCGCGGATACCAGCTTAAAAGGCATACTCGAATTCTCGGATGAGCCATTGGTGTCGCAGGATATTGTGGGTAACCCGCATTCCTGTATCTTCGATTCCGGACTTACGGCTGTAATAGGAAATCTAGTTAAAATTAGCGGCTGGTACGATAACGAAACAGGTTATTCCAACCGTCTGGTTGACCTAGTTGAGAAACTGGGTAAACTCTAATCTGCCGCCGGTTCATATTTTTTAAGTTCCAATTTCTCTCCGTCGAATACAGCATAGGTGAAGTAGTTTACCCATTCGCCAAGGTTGATGTACCAGGAACGGTTAATCTGAATTTGTAAGGGAAGATGCCTGTGTCCGAAAATGAAATAGTCGAAGTATTCCTTTTTAAGGGTATGCTTTACAAATTGAACCAGATATTCATTCTCCTCACCTTTAAACGTTTCCTTTTCACCGTTTGCCGTTCGGCTGCGGCGCGACCAGTAATTCGCAATACCGATACCAAGGTTGGGGTGTATTCTGGCAAATAGCCATTGACAGACGGGGCTGGCAAAAACTTTTTTAATGAATTTATACCCATGGTCGCCGGGACCGAGACCATCGCCGTGAGCAAGGAAGAACTTTTTACCACTAAATTCTCTGGTAACCGGTTTTCTGAATATCCTTACCCCGAGTTCATTCTCAAGGTAATCGAACATCCACATATCGTGGTTACCGGTAAAAAGGGTGACCGGAATGCCACTGTCGCATAACTCTGCAATCTTACCGAGTAATCTGGTATACCCTTTAGGAACAACTGTTCTGTACTCAAACCAAAAATCGAACATATCGCCCATCAAATATACCTCCGCAGCATCCCTTTTTATCTCATCGAGCCATTTAACAACCAGTTTCTCCCTTTTCAAACTCATTTCCCTGTCCGGAATACCCAGATGAAAGTCGGAGGCGAAGTATATTTTTTTTTTCATGATTTATCAGAGTTCTGGGGGTAGATCTATACTGCCCCCTTCTTGATATCGTCAACCACCGATGGATCAAGCAAAGTAGATGTATCGCCAAGGTCGTTCATCTCCCCTTCGGCTACCTTTCGCAATATCCTTCGCATTATTTTACCCGACCTAGTTTTGGGCAATCCCCCCACAATCTGAATTTTGTCCGGCTTAGCAATGGGTCCCACTAATTTATTAACAATATCCGTTATTTCGGTGCGCAATTTTGCTACATCGTCTCTTTTGTTCCTGCTAACCACATAGGCATAAATGCCTTGTCCTTTAATGGGGTGAGGAAAGCCCACCACAGCCGATTCCACTACATCCGGGTGTTCATCAATGGCATCTTCAATGTCAGCAGTACCGAGACGATGCCCGCTTACTTTCATTACATCGTCCACCCTGCCTGTAATACGGTAATATCCGTCCTTATTCCTTTTAGCGCCGTCTCCGGTTTCATATAGATTCTTAAAAGTGTTAAAATATGTAGTACGACATCTTTCGTGGTCGCCCCATGTAGTGCGCAGCATGCCTGGACAGGAGAGTTTAATA
>JAKAOA010000042.1 GCA_021823405.1 Bacteroidota bacterium
GCTTACAGCTTCTTCCCCAAAAAACCTTCGCTCAATATCAAATTCCAACAATCCTCTCAACTTTTGCTCGCCGCTTAACCCGAACTCACGTTATTTTAGTATTATTTTATTACGTCCATTATTTAAATTCGCCTTATTGAGTTCGGTTTAATCCCAAGAATGCCACGATACTTGAGTCAGGGGGGTTCATTATTTCATTAATTACTTACAACCGTCGGATGGTTTACCTTTGCAGTTGAAATTGGTCTTTTTTAAGGTTCAGATGAAAAAAGAGAATATCCTAATTACGGCTTTAAAAACCATGTTTGGCGTTTATGCCATCATAGTATTTATCCTGTCTCTTCTTATTGTAATGCCTTGCTACCTCACAATATTTAACTTTATGAGCCAGAAGCATGCGCCGGCGGCAGCACATAAAGTATCCCGTTTTTGGGCAAAACTGCTTTTTACTTTTTTCTTTATCCGCACCGATGTTAAAGGCAGGGAATTGATAGACCCCGAACAGGTGTATGTATTTGTAAGTAACCACCGCTCGCAACTTGACATACCTCTTTATGCTATTGCTTGCCGCCATACTTTTCGTTTCCTGTCAAAGGCGGAAGTGGGGCGCATACCACTGCTTGGCTATATAGTCAGGAAGCTCTATATAGTGGTTGACAGGAAGAACAGTATGGATGGTATGAGAAGCATAACGACAATGAAAGATTCGCTGTTGAAAGAAAAAATATCGGTTGCAATTTACCCGGAAGGAACCCGTAATCGCACTCCGGAGTCGCTGCTTAAATTTAAAGACGGCGCCTTTCTGCTCGCCATAGAGACACAACTGCCCGTGGCGGCATTAGCAATTTATAATTCAGGGCAATTAAACCCGGCGAACAAACTTCAACTTCAACCGGGAGTTTTAAAAGCGGAGTGGTGTGAACCTGTAGTTACTAAAGGCATGACCATTACTGATATTCCGGCATTAAAGGAGGAGGTTAGAAGGAGATTGCTGGCAAAGTTAAAGTTGTGGCAAGATAATGTCTAGTGATAAAAAGCAAATAGAACTTACATTCTTATACCGATAATGAGTACGTCGTCCACCTGCTCATTGGCGCCCTTCCAGCTGACAAATTCTTTTTGTAACATATCCTTCTGTAAAGTCATCGGCTTATTCCGGATAGTGAGGAGGAACTCTCTGAACCTCGAAGCCCTGTACTTTTTGTTCTTTTCGCCGCCGAACTGGTCTTCAAATCCGTCGGTGAACATATAAATAACATCTCCCTTTTCTGCCTGGATATCTCGGTTGTTATAGGGCTTAAAATTTTCTGCGCTCTGAATACCTATTGCCTGCTTATCACCCTTCACTATTTCAACTTCGCCGTTTCTTATGAGGTAAAGTTCGTGATTGGCGCCTGCAAATATGATTTTCCTGCTCTCCCTGTTAATTGCGCATACGGATATATCCATGCCGTCATTGATAACAATCTCATCCTTCTTTTTATTTAGCGTGCCGATTATTTCGCGGTGCAAGCAGTTAATAATATCCGCGGGTGTGTTAATACCCGGCATATTTGTCATCTGATTAAGTATGGTTGAGCCGACTAAACTCATAAAAGCGCCGGGAACGCCATGTCCGGTGCAATCTACTGCCGCAATGATTGACCCGCCGCCGGGTGTTAAAGGAGGCGCTATCCAAAAAAAATCACCGCTTACAATGTCTTTGGGCAGATAGAGAACGAATAAATCGCCGAAATCTTTCTGCATAGCGGCATCTGACGGCAATATGGCATGCTGGATATTTTCTGCGTAGGTAATGCTGTCTATAAGGTCCTTGTTCTTTTGTTCTATTATTGCGTTTTGCATCTGTATCTGTTGCTGCATTTTCAGTCGTTCGCGAATATCGCGCGCGGATACGAATATTACGGGCTTACCATCAAAGTCCTCCACTCTGGCGCTACACTCCACGGCAATTTTTTCTCCAGCTGCGTTCACAAAGGGCAGGTCTGAATAAATTAGTCCTTTTTCCTCATAAACCCGCGCAATGATTTCAGAACTGCGTGCCAATTGGTCGCGTTCATGCAAGTCGAAAATTGTTTTTTTATACAATTGGTCGACCTTATAACCCAATAATTTTACCGAACCCTCATTTGCATAAACTATTTTACCATCCACTATATCAATAAGTATCAAGGCATCGTTGGTATGGTTAAATATATGCTGAAAACCTATAATTCTCTTGTTCATCTTAATATACTTACGCAACAGCCAGATGATAATACCTGCCAGAACCGCGGCAATTCCTATCAAATCTATAGTTCCGGTTGACATGGGAGGTGAAGCGTTACCTGAAAGAAATCCTATTATAATATATAGAATGGCGTTCATCAGGGGTGTTATGTGCTTTTGTCTAACGATTGAAGCACAGGAAATATGTCGGGCAGTTTTATCACTTCGCCAATTTTATCGGGATTTGAACAGTAACGTATTATACCGTTTTTGTCAATAAGAAAGGATGCTGGTAACGGTATCTCCTTTTCATCGTTATATTTACCGGCGTGCATCAGATGCCTTGCTGTTATCTTTAGCCGGTATGCCTCTATGGTTTTCAAACCGGTATCCGATAGGATATGGAAATCGAGTTTCAGTTCCTGCGCCATTTTTTTATTTACTCCCGTGGGGTCAGGTCCTATAACAAGTAGAAATACATTCTTTTCACGGAATTGAGCACTCTCTTTCATATATGCCCGTAACATAATATGGCACATAGGGCACCACTCGCCGCGAACAAAAATAAGCAATACGTTATGCACGCCCTTGAAATCAGAAAGACAAATGTTCTCATTATTCTCATTAGGCAGACAGAAAGCAGGAGCAAGCGTTCCCGCCGCTATTCCGGCACCCTGTTTTACCCTGCTTTTCATCTTCATTCCGTCTATAAACATATCGCCGATAATAAATCCGGTTACAAGGAAATAAGCGAGCGGAAGAAACCCCGCCCCCAGGGCTAACTGATGATTTATTTTCAACTCAAGGATATAAAATGGTATGGCTGCCAGATAAATTACCGGTTCTATCCAGATACCGCCTGTATATGTAAGTTTTTCACCCCAGATACCCCGAACCATTAATGCCATGAACGGCAACATTATGTAAGGAATCGACAGATACATAATACTGCCGGAATAATATAGGGCGGCTAATCCGGTGATGTGCGCCATTAAAACGCTTAATACTGACATTTTCGACTGGGTGAACAGAAGAAAAATATAACTGCATATTAATCCCCCACTAACCAGAAACATCGCATACAGAAGCATTCTGTACTGTTCTTCCCTTTGCCCTTCATCAAGATAAAAATGGGCTAAATAAAGGCAGAAAAATGCGATTAAAATAGCTGCGAACACTATAACACCGGACGAAATAGCTATTTTCTTTTTCATGTAGGAAGAGGCATGATGTAAAACAAATATAGACATTATTGATTAATCCTCACTCCATTTGCAATAGCATGTTAATTTCGCTTCCAAATTATTTCGGCTTTCTATATCATAAAACTGACATGGGTATTAATTGAGATTTTCGGAGAATGAACAAAACTTCTGAAATTACGTTCAGCCGACAAAAGGGACTTTCCTTCCGGTTACCTGCGAAATCAGCCCTGAAGAGATGGCTGGATACCGTTATTAGCGGCGAAAAAAAAGAGTTGGGGCGACTTTCTTATGTTTTCTGTAGTGATGATTATCTGCTTGAGTTGAACAGAAAATTCCTTAATCACAACTACTATACCGATATACTTACCTTCGACTATACAGAAGGCAAAATAATCAATGGCGAAATATATATTAGCATAGAGCGTGTGAAAGAAAATGCCGTTGCCTATAACCAAACCTTCCGGCAGGAACTTTTGCGCACCATCGTTCACGGCGCCTTACACCTGTGCGGGAATAAAGATAAAACCAGAACAGAAAAAAGCAGTATGAGGAAAAAAGAAGATGCTGCGCTTAAGCTATTCAGTGGGTACTCCGGCAATTAACGCCTCTGTGTTCATAAATACAAGATTTTTGCATTACGATGCCGCATTAATACGCTCTACCTTTGTACAAATAAACATATTGGAAAACCGCCATGAAAAAACTTTTGTTCGCTACTACCCTTACGGGTATTGTATGTATTACCGCCTGTAATTCAGCTGCCGACAAAAAAGCAGGTCAGGATAGCTCTGCCAACGATTCCGCTACCGCAGCGCACCACACCGATTCCCTGATGATGGTGCAAAAACAGCAGCATACCCAGGATTCCCTAAAAGCGGCTCAAGCAAAGGCAGTTGATACAACCAAGGGTAACGGAACAAAGCAATAAGAAACCGCCCAGAGGAACGTCTGCGGTGAATACGATTCAATCATAATCCGAATGCGTCATATCCATAGAGGCGTCGCATGTCTTTAAGGTGCAGTTCAAAATAGTAAACTTAACAATTTAAATATAGCTGATGAAAAGAGTAGTCGTTATTCTCGCCGCTGCAGGAACGTTGATTTATTACTCATCCTGCGTGCCTGCCAATAAACTAACCGCTGAACAGAATAAAAATAAGGATTTACAGGAGCAGCTTGATGCAGCCAAAATGTCCGGTCAGGACTGCCAGACCAAACTTTCAGAATTACAGTCAAAATACGATAAAGACGAAAAGGACCTTGCCGGATTACGGCAGGACTCCACAATATCCGGTACAAGCTATCGCGACCTGACGACAAAATATGATAAACTGAACGAGCTGAACGAGGAATTGCTCGACCGTTATAATTCGTTGTTAAAGGGCAATGAAGAAAACACGCAGAAGATGTCAGGTCAGTTGCAAATGACACAGGACCAACTGTTGCAAAAGCAAGACCAGCTTATCTCATTGCAAACGCAATTAAACAGAGAAAAAATGCACCTTGATTCGGTAAGTTCTATGCTAAAAGACCGAGAAGCAAGAGTATCGCAACTGGAAAATATTTTAAAGCAAAAAGATGCCGCCGCCGATTCCCTGCGCAACTCTATACAAGCTGCCCTGACCGGCTTTGCCAATGGTATATCGGTATATACCAAAAACGGCAGGGTTTACGTTTCTATGTCGGAAAAACTTCTTTTCCCCAGCGGGAGCATTGTTGTGGAACAGGGCGGTATTGATGCCGTAAAGCAATTGAGTAAAGCGCTGGAGAGTAATCCGGATATAGGGATAATGGTGGAAGGGCATACCGATGACGTACCGATGAAAGGAGTAGGACAAATAAAAGATAATTGGGATTTAAGCGTGATGCGTGCAACATCAATCGTAAAAATTATATTAGAAGATGGGAAAATTGATCCTCACCGGTTAATGGCATCCGGGGTGAGTCAGTACGACCCCATAGACCTTGGTACAAGTGCAGAGGCGCGGCAGAAAAACCGCAGAACAGATATTATCCTCACTCCAAAAATAAACGAGATATTAAAGTTGCTGAATAATCAGTAGACATTTATAAGAGCAATAATTCGGCTGTGCCGCCATGATGATTCGGGCAGTCCCTGACGGAATTTCGAAATAACTAACGCCCATAATTGGGAGAAATGCTGCTAAAAAGCGAATTACCCGCGTATTTTCGCGGGTAATTCGGCAATCGGTTTGTAATTATAATTTATTCTGATTAATTCTTACCGTCGTTCTTGCGCATAAATTCAAGTACTGACCGCGCCTGGTCGTCACTTAAATTTTGATTAGGCATGCGGGCAGTACATACCACAAGTAACTGCTGCGCCACAAGGTCACTGTCGAGCATTATGTTGGTATTGGTAATAAAGTTCATAATCCATTCCGGGGTCCTAATGTCGGTAATTCCCTTCCAGCCGGGTCCGACAAGTTTTTCAGAGGTAAGTTTGTGACAGGCAAAGCATTTGGAAGTATAAATTGCATTGCCGCGCGCCACCATACTGTCATCTAAAGGATGCGTAAGGCGAATATTCGTAAATTTCCCGATACCTTTATCGCCTGATGTTGCTGAAGCAGTCGGCGTAGAGGCGGCCGGTGCAGCTGTTGCGGGCTGATTTGTATTGGCGTTTGAGTTTTCCTGCTGGTTACCGGAGTTGCATTCAACAAAGGATGCTATCACTATTGACGCGGTAACAATTGATAAGATGCGTTTCATGTCTAAATGGTTTTAAGCGAAGTTTTGTATTGGAAGAAATTTTACTTTTTATGGTAATCAACGGCTAAGGTTCTCATAAAGTTGACAACCTGCCAGCGCTGGGTAACTGTAAGAGTAGTAGCATAGCTTGCCATGGGCGGTCTGCCGGTAGTAAGTTTCCAGTAAATTGCCCCATCTGACTGGCTTTGGAATTTTGCCGAGGTGTGGTCAGCCGGCCTTGGATTCAATCCTGCTGCGGCAACACCGTTACCCTTGCCCTTGGGTCCATGGCACGGTACGCAATATGATTCATAAATTTTTTTGCCTGCCGCAATCGCTTCGGCGTTTCCCTTCACTTTAAACGGATTTTTAATTGTGTCCGCCGCTTTGGGCGCTACCCACGGACCGGGCGCTTTAATTGCATAATCGCTAGTAGATGACATTAACATGGCGCTTCCACCTGCAAGACATAGTACTGCGGCTGCTCTTTTTAAAATTGTAATTCTCATAGCTTTCGGTGTCTTTTTGTTGTTTGTTTTAGAACTCAAGATGATATTCGCTATCAATTCAAAGCGTAAGATTAGTCGATTACCGGCTCTAACCGACTGATATTTGTCATAAATTTAGTTGTTTTATATCACTATTCTATTTACCGGCTATGCAAAAGTGTTGAAAATTTATGAATTGGTAGCATTAATTTTATTTTTAACAAACCATTAATTAAGATATTGTAGTTTTGCCGCCCGAAAATAAGATAGATTCTGTGCAACCGGGCAAAAATATATACGCCAATCTGACTATTCTTAACCTTTGTATTGTGGCAAGTTTGGGGCTGCTCATGAGGAGCAAAGTTATATTTGATATGCCTTGGATTGATTATAACCGCTTGATTGATACTCATGGTAAGTTCGCCTTTTCCGGGTGGGCTGCGTTATCACTGCTTTCGCTCTTTGTCTTTGAGATAAGAGGTGAATTTTATAAGAAGAGAATTTACAAGGTATTGTTAGGTCTTATTTTTCTTTGCAGCTGGACTACACTGTTCACCAACCCATTTCAAAGTTTAAGGAAAATAGCTGATTATATATCCATAGCATACATCGTTATTACCTATATTTTTGCCATTTTATTTAGCCGTGATGTATTAAAAACCGATGCCGGCAGAACAGTTAAACTACTTTCCATTTCGGCGCTTTCATCACTTGTTCTTTCATCGGCAGGCGTGTGGATACTTAACTACCTTTTTGCGGTGCATTCCTTTAATTCCATTTTATACCGCGATGCCATGTTCGGTTATCTGCATTTGCAATACAACGGTTTTTTCACCCTCGCTGTATTCGCTCTGATATTTAATAAGATTGGAGGGAATATTACGCCGCATGCTGAAAAGTCGGTTTACCGTTTTGCCTTGCTGCTGACTCTTTCCGTTTTACCGTCCATGTTCCTTACTTTCCTGTGGCATCAGGCAACCCTTAGTTTACATATAGTATCCCTCATAGGAGCCGCATTACTGGCATTAAGCTTAATTTGGTTCGTATTAAGTGCGTCATCTTTGCGTAACGAATTAAATAAGGTGCGCAAGCCAATACGCTATATGATTGTATTTTCAATGCTTGCGTTTTCGACCAAACTGCTGCTGCAATGCCTTACAGTGTCTGACACTCTCAATATTATGGTTTTCGGCAACCGGTCTATCATTATGGGCTTCCTTCATTTGGTTTTTCTTGGTTTTGTTTCTCTCTTTATCATCGCCTACTACGCCCAGATCGGACTGCTTAAAACAGAAAATTCCTTTACCCGAATTGCCTTATTGGTCTTTACCGTTGGGATAATTGTGAATGAAACCCTCCTTCTGATACAGGGTTTCGGTACTATTATGGTTACCGGAAGCTCCATGCTTCTGTGGTATCTCTGGGCGGCAGGTATTTTACTTGTTCTCGGCGCATTGCTGATTGCAGGGGCAAGAACCACCGCATACCTGGCCAGTTTGAGGGCAACTGCCGGGCATTAGGAAATTTCTTATAAGTTTGCTCAATATGGGGAGCCATAATGCCCCATCATAAATTAAAATATTAAAATCAACCGCTATGAAAATTAAACGCCTTGCAATTGGAATCTTAATATGCCTCTTATGTATTGTAACCTCCGGTACGAAGGTTAAAGCCCAGGAAGTGGATGATGCAAGCGGAAGCAAAATCGGTTCTATCGGCAGCGATGGCGAAGTAGATAACGCGAGCGGAAGTAAAATCGGCTCCTTTAGCAGCGATGGCGAAGTGGACGATGCGAGCGGAAGTAAAATCGGTTCGATAAGCAGCGATGGTGAAGTAGATGATGCCAGCGGAAGCAAAATCGGCTCTATCGGCAGCGACGGCGAGGTGGACAATTCGAGCGGCAGTAAAATAGGGTCAGTAAGCAGCGATGGCGAGATAGACGATGCGAGCGGCAGCAAAATAGGTTCGGTGCAGAATATAGGCAAGAAATGGGCAGGAACCGCCTACTTTTTCTTCTTTTTCCACGGTAACTGATTAGGAATTATTGCCTGTTCACCGTCGGATGACGCGGATATTTATTTCCTGTTGTTTTTTTGGTTGGCTTTCGGGCGGGATTGCCTCGTTGTTTTTCGTAATGGCGTAACCTTGGCTATGGCAATAGTTTTAGGATATAAACGCCTGTACCAGAATGAAAAAAATAGGGTTACGGTTATGAAAAGCATCAACCATATATAAGCGGCGGCTGAAGCCGGTACATCAAAGCCGAGGGTAAGTATGTTACTTGCATTAAAATGCCCTTCTTTGAACTGCGGAATGATAAACTTACTGAAAGAATCGCCCCCCGGAGCCGGTCCATTCTGGCTTGTACCGTCTGGAATCATATACATTAGCGTTACTTTAGCCAGCCACGTAGTTAGGATGCCGAAGCCGGCGAAGGCAAGAAATGCAATCATGTTTACTTTTTTGCGTGACAAATAAATTATTCCTTCGTACAAGAGTATAAAGGCGAGGCACATCAGGTATCTCGGTCCATAGCTCCAGCCGCCCCACCATGCGAATGAGGAAGCGATAAGAAGGAAAAACGGCACAGAAAACATTACAAGATAGTTTTTCCAAAACGATTTAAACGGATTACGTTTTATCATCTCATTTATCAAAAAATAGCCGCATAGGAGCAGAATGGGTATATGCGGTAATAAACCCATATACATACTGAAAGAAAGTCCCCACAAGGAGGCGAGGGTAGGTAACGAAAATCCGTAACCGGAATGGATATTCTGAAAAACTCGGTCGGCGCTGTAGGCGTTTATCATCGTGAAGGGATGTCCGGAAATAAAATAATTATACAACATGATAAACACTACTCCGGGCGCTGCGCCGATGCAGAACAGGAAAACGCATTTCAGTTTCTTTTCATTCAGCCAGCATACAAGAGCCCATACGGGAATAACAATAGCTACAGGCGACTCACAGGCAAAGCTCATACCCGCTAATAAGCCGCTTAGCATATATCTGCGGTCTTTTATGAATATATAGCTTAACAGCAAAAAGAAAGAAGTGAGTATATGGTTGAAAAAAGTTCCCGAAAAAACAAACACGAAGGAACCATAAAAGGAGAACATTACAAGCGGAACCGGAGAAATGTTCCCATCCACTTCCAGAATTTTCAGTAGGGTAAGGAGAATCATTATAGCAAACGGGAGTGCGCTGAAAATTAATCCCCCCATTACAAGCAGCGGTATTATTTTCGGGAATTGAAAGGCGCGTCCGTCCGTCTGGCTTACATAACTCCAGATATAAATGGGTTCTTCTTTGCCGGTATTTGCCGTGGTTTTGGCAAGTCCTGTTTTCTGCATCAACCAGTAGAATGGTACAGCCAGTAAGGAAGGCAGCGGTGCTTTATCGGAATAATAATGAGCGCCTACTTTGCTTTTATCGCCGGTAAAGTTCTGATAGGCGTCTATTCTGAATGTACCGCTATCAACAAGGGTAAGAACCGGCAACGCATGCGATACGGGGTTAGGCGTACACCATGTATCAATAAAGAATGAAGCCAGCAATAGATTCACCGCAAAAAAACAGAGAAGGAACATTCTCTTCTTCACTGTTGCCTGACCCGATGTTTGCCGTAAGGTATCTATCATCCTACTGTACTACCCGTCAATTATTTATCCCTTTGCCGGTTAAAATTCCTGTATTCCATCATGATTATTGCTTTGTTCTCAAGCCCGCCCGATGGATATGGACGGTAAAAATAGAATGAGGTATGTAATCCGGAATAGGGATTAGTTGTAAGGTTATCCTGTAACGCCGTACCGAACTTTTTAAGCATGGAGAGGTAGTAATATAAAATATCAAAGCCCTGAAGAGTGTAAAAGTTCGGTTCGGTAAAATATTGATTATGGAATTTTTGAAAAAATCGCACTGTAAGAGGATTGGAGTAATCAATAAATTCGTTGGTGGGATAATGAAAATGCAGGGTATCGAGATTATTCGCATCAAGCACATCCATAGTGCACCAGTTCTGCATCCCAAAGACAGATATTGAATCGTGATCGGCATACTTTGAATTAGATAGCTGATTTAGAAATTTGGTTACGAAAGAAGCGTCCTGATAGGGAACTATAATGATGTTGCATTTTTTATCGTCTAATTTTTCTCCAAAGGACTTTAAATCATCAGTATAGTTTACAATATAGAGCGAGTCGGTTCGCGGTTCGTTTATCGACACCGCTGCCGTGATACGTTTCTTAAACGTTTCGAAATATTTATCGTTCGCGGCATCCGGATTATGCACAATAATTATATGTGTCGACTGCGAATGCGAAACTATATAATCCGCCATCTGTTCCATCTCCGTTTCAGGCGAAGGCACTGTTTTACTCACTACCTTATTATTCTGTATTACATCCGACTCGGGCGACAGAGGCGAAACTATCGGTATATTACGTTTTAACGCAAAGGCGGCAACCTGCCTGAAATTGATAGGCGAGGGCGGTCCGATTATAAGGTTCATAGTATCGAATAATTTGCTCTTCAGCAATGAATCTATTTTATTGTCGGAGCTGTCAGAAGGAATATTAAATACATAAAGGTTTGCCTTCACACCTTCTTTAGCCGCAGAATCAAGCGCAAACCGCGCACCCTCATAAAAATCGCATGAAATCTGCGAGAGCAGTGGAAATTGCTGGACTCCTTCGAGCAACTTGCTCATGTTCAAACTGTCCACCTCTTCATTCATAAATGGCAGGAGAAGCGCGACATTATACCTTTCGAGCAAATGTCCGCCTACCGCCTTCCGGATAGCTGAATCTCTAAGAGGCATTCCCCTTATATTATTCTGATTTATCAATTCCTTCTGATCTTGTAGTAGTAGATTTTTGTAAGCATTTGCTTCCTTTGCTGAATCCCTTTTATAGGGCATCCTATACGTCCCGTTACTGCCATTTCGCTTTGCATCGGGCGACTTACTTTTAGGAATCCGTATTGTCATGCCTGTCTGCATTCCCTTTTCTTTTAGTAATGGGTTTATACTGTCAAGAACGGTTGCATTCACTCCATAGAGGCGACAAAGAGAATAGAGGGTTTCTTTGGGTTCTACTTTGTGGTATATGTATAGGGCGCTGTCGGCATTTGAAACATTTTGCCAATTTTTTGTATCCGTCTGTTTTGAAAAAACGGGCAGCTGCAGAGTATCGCCGGGTGATATACCGTCAATTGAACGGGGATTTTGTAGCACAATATCGCGCACCTCAACATTGTAATCCTTGGAAATACCATATATGGTTTCTCCTTTGACAACGACATGGAGGTAATATTTTTTCCCGTTATGAGAAACTAATTTATCAGAATGCGTTTGAGCGGACAGAGTAAAAAACGAAAAATTAAGTGTGAAAATTAATAATGTGACAAACCACGAAAAGTGCCAAGTAAATTGACGTACAATTCCGCTAAGAAAATTATGTTTCATATTTTATTCTTATAGTTAAATCCTTATACCAATCACGCATACATCATCGGTTTGTTCCTGCTCACCTTTCCAGCGTTCAAATTCGTGTTCCAAAATACTCTTTTGTTCCTCCATCGGCTTAGCGGCTTGTGCCAATATCAGTTCCTCCAGTTGTTTATACTTAAACTTTTTGCCCTTCGGTCCACCGAACTGGTCGGCATAGCCGTCTGTAAATAGGAAGAGTGTTGCGCCCTTTTGCAAGTTTATTAGTCGGGTTGTAAAGGGTTTGGGATTATCGTGTTTACCTATGGGTTGCTTATCGGGGGCTAATTCTTTCAACTCTCCGTTCTCTATATACCACAGCGGATTATAGGCGCCGCTCCATTCCGTCTCACCGGTCTTTGTGTTTATGGCGCATAGTGAGCAATCCATACCGTCTTTTACTTCGCCGGTAGTTCCGAATGTATCCAACACAAGTTCACGAACTTTATCCAATAACTTACCCGTATCGCGTATTTTAAATTCTTTTAATGCCCTGTTAAGTGCATTGGAGCAAACCACTGACACCATTGCACCCGGAACTCCATGACCGGTGCAGTCGCAGGCGGCTATTAACAATACATCATCCAGTTTTTCCATCCAATAAAAATCGCCTGCAACAATATCTTTGGGTTTGTAGAGCAGAAACGAGTCGGAGAAATACTTCCGGATAATGCTTAATGGCGGTAGTATGGCATCTTGCAAGCGTTTGGCATAGGTGATGGAATCCAATATGTCTTTATTTTTTTCTTCCACAAGTTTCTTTTGCGTTTCTATCACCGCATTCTTTTTTTCTACTTCGTCTTTTTGCTTTTCCACTTCCTCCTTTTGTTTTTCAATTAACTTCTTTTGCTTTTGGGTGAGACGGAAACGGTTGAACAGCAATACTGAAAAAATAAGTACAAGGATTAGCCCCACAGAAACCGCAGCTGTTATTACGTTTTGTCTCTTTTTATCCGATGCCGCAATCGCATCTATCTTATCCTGCGCTGCCTTTGTTGAATCCTGCTGATGCTCGAATTGGAATGTCATCGCTTTGCGAGTAATAGCTTTTTCTTTGTCAATATTGAACAACGTATCTTTTAAAATACTCGCCTTTTTGAACCATTCAAGTGCAAGTTGATAGCGGCGGGTAGTATCATATAATTTTGAAATGTCAAATTCAAAAGTTTGCATATCCTTCTTATCGCCTATATTACTATCCAGTGCTATTGCTTGTTTCAAATAATCTTCCGCATACTTAAATTTACCTGTTCTGGCATATAATATGCCGATATTGCCAAGATTAATTGCCTGACCATTTTTATTTCCCATTTCTTCATCCATTTTCAGGGCTTTGAAATCATAGTCCAACGCTTGGGGATAATTGCTTTCGTCATGATATACAATCCCGATGTTGCCAAGGTCACTTGCCTGACCTTCTTTATTTCCCATATCTTCCTCCATTTTCAGGGCTTTGAAATCATAGTCCAACGCTTGGGGATAATTACTTTCAGATTCATATACATTCCCGATGTTGCCAAGATTAGATGCCTGACCATTTTTATCTCCCAATTCTTGGGACATTTTCAGGGCTTTGAAAAAATAATCCAGCGCCTGCGGATAATTGCTTTCATAATAATATACACTTCCGATGTTGCCAAGCACAGCAGCTTTCAGCTTTTGGGCTTTAATGTCGGAAGAGGTTTCAGCAAGTTGCAATGCAAAATGCAAAATGCTATCGGCTGTCTTGTTTTTGCCAAGCAAAATACTTTCCCAGCCAATTTCCTGTATTGCATTGCCTTTTCTAATATTATCTTTTATTGAGCCGGCAATAGCGGCGGCTTGGGTGTAATAAATAGTGGCTGTATCGGGGTTTTTGTTTTGGTATTTGTCGCCCAGTGCCATTAATATATTGTAGCGTGTGGTGTCCTGCTTTTCGGTTGCAAGGGCATGGCGCAGGGAGTCAATCTTGTGGGTTTGCGCCCCCAATTTACCACCCGACGGGAGGATCAGAATGAATGCAAGAGTGAACAAGGAACAATATTTTGCTGTAAATCCCATGGTGTAAAGATATTGTTTTAACAAACGAGTACGTTTCAATACTCTATATATAAAGCATAGGTATTAAAAAGAAACTTCAGTAAAAATTCCTCAATTTGCCGACAGCTCCAGCATCCTTCTTATCGGTGCTTCGGCATTCTTCATGAGTTCTGGCGGCAGAACAATCTCCGGCTTTTCATCCCTCATACATTGATAAAGTTTCTCCAGCGTGTTCAGCTTCATGTGCGGGCAATCGTTACATGCACAGCTGTTATCAGGCGGGGCGGGTATGAATGTCTTTTTTGGCGAGGCAAGCATCATCTGGTGTAGAATACCGGTTTCGGTCGCTACAATGTAAGCGCTTCCAGAATCTACTTGAGTAAATTTTAGCATTGCGGAGGTCGAGCCAATCATATCAGCAATTTTAAGTATCGGTTCTTCGCATTCGGGATGGGCTATTAGTTTAGCGCCCGGATGCTGTTCCTTCAAATTGCTTATTTTTTCAAGCGAGAAGAGTTCGTGTACCATGCAGGAGCCATCCCAAAGGAGCATATCGCGACCTGTCTTTTTCATCAGATACGCTCCCATGTTGCGGTCAGGGGCGAAAATTATTTCTCTTTCTGCCGGAATGCTCTTTATTATCTTTTCGGCATTGCTTGACGTGCAGATAATATCACTCAATGTTTTCACTTCTGCGGTACAATTGATGTAGGATATAACCACCGCACCCGGATGTTTCTTTTTAAACTCTGCAAATTTATCGGCAGGGCAGGAGTCGGCTAAGGAACATCCGGCATTAATATCAGGCATCACCACTTTTTTAGACGGGTTAAGTATCTTCGCCGTTTCTGCCATAAAGTGTACACCGGCGAACACAATCATCTGCGCATCTGTTTTGGCTGCCTGTTGGGCTAAAGCGAGACTGTCGCCAATGAAATCGGCAACGTCCTGAATATCGGCGTCCTGGTAGTAATGGGCGAGTATGACAGCGTTCTTTTCGCATTTCAGTTTATTTATTTGCTCAAAGATATCCAAACCAGTCATTTCATTTTGCAAATTCACATTCATAAGTTTTCAACGATTAATACAAACAGTATTAAATGAATTATTTTTTTTTAATATATTTATAATATTATAATGTTGTTAATTCTGTTAATAAAATAACCCATATTAATTGCATTAGAAATTAATTCACTCTTTTAACAAGTTTTCAATAAGTTTTTATTTTATAAATAATTGAATATCAGAATTTATTAAATTAATTAACATGGTGTTCATTTCTTAAACCTATCTGTAATTGTTAATAATATTTTCATAAAAGCGGGTTGAAAATCCTGTTAATTAAAGACGAAAAAAAACTGTAATTATTTTTCATTTTCCATTAAATAATTTACAGAGCAATCTATTTTAACCAATGCAAAGTTATTTAATTAAAACTTTTAACACTAAAATAACATCTTATTAACACTCTTGGGTTAAAAAAAAGAGTCCTTATTTTGGAAAATTAGTACAATGAACCTATCTTTGTTCCCTAAACTAACCGCAGGAGTTATTCACTTTTAACGCCTGCCGCCCTGTAAGAGATGAAAATAGCCATAGGAAGTGACCATGCCGGGTTCGAACTTAAGGAGATGTTAATAGAGTATCTGAAGGCAAAGGAATACGAAGTTAGCGATATGGGAACATATTCCGCAGACCGCGCTGATTATCCTGACTTTGCACACCCAGTTGCTGCGGTAGTTACGAGGGGTAAAGCAGATTTTGGCGTACTTATATGCGGTAGCGGCAACGGCGTTAACATGACAGCAAATAAACACCATGGTGTACGCTCCGCACTATGCTGGAACGTTGAAATTGCCAAATTGGCGCGGCAGCATAATAATGCCAATATTATTGCATTACCTGCCCGATTTATAAGCGGAAAAATTGCCGAAGAATGTGTAACCGCTTTTTTAACAACCGAATTCGAAGGGGGAAGACACACTGACAGAGTGAAAAAAATTGAGTTGTAAATAACTATAGGGAACGGTCTGCAACCTGGACTACCTACCACACCTCACCAGATGACAAACCTTCAAATATTTCTTGAGAAAGCCGCAAAAAAGGTTTCCGACCCGGAACATAAGAGGAAAATCCTTTTTAATAACTCGCAGTACGACAAAAAGGTTGTTGCCGGCAAACAACAGTATTCTAATCTGGAATTCGCCAGAAAGAAAGCCGCGGCTATTAAAAGCAGGGTTATAGAAAACCTTGAAAAATACCTGACGGAATTTGAGATAAACGCCCGCAGGAACGGCATAAAGGTGATATGGGCGGAAAACGCTGATTCCGCTATGAAAGAAATTATTGACATTTTAAAGAGAAGAAATGCCAGAACAGTTGTAAAAAGTAAAAGCATGGTTACGGAAGAGGTAAATGTAAACCATGTATGCGAGAAGAATAACATAGAGAGCCTCGAAACCGACCTTGGCGAAGTGATTCAGCAGTTGGACGGGGAGCCGCCCTATCACATAGTAACACCGGCTATGCACAAAAGTAAAGAAGATGTGGCAAAGCTGTTTCACGAAAAAAAAGGTACACCGCCCGACTGGACTCCACAGCAGATTACCGGATATGTGCGTAAAATGCTGCGCGAAAAATACCCGAAAGCCGACGCCGGTATAACAGGCGCCAATTTTCTGGTAGCCGATATCGGAGGGGTTGTCGTTTGCGAAAATGAAGGAAATGCCTATATGTCGGTAGCTTTTCCTCCAGTACATATAGCCATTGCAGGTATCGAAAAAATTATTCCATCGCTCTCACACCTCGATTTATTTTTGCCTCTCCTGGCTACACATGGCACCGGGCAAAAACTGACCGTGTACAACAACCTTCTTACCGGACCCCGCCAGCCAGGAGAAACCGATGGTCCGGAAGAGATGTATGTGATACTGCTCGATAACGGACGAACAAACCTGCTTGCCCGCAAGGAACAGCGCCGGGCTCTGAACTGCATACGCTGCGGCGCATGCCTGAACGCCTGCCCCATCTACCGCAACATAGGCGGTCATGCTTACGGCGCGACCTACAGCGGTCCGATAGGGTCGGTAATTGAACCGCACATGATTGGCATGAAGGAGTTCAAGCATTTGAGTTATGCTTCTTCACTATGCGGCAGATGCACCGAAGTATGTCCTGTCGGAATAGATATACACAACCTGCTGCTTTTGAACCGGAAAGATTCAGTAACCGAGGGATTTACGGTAAGGAGTGAAAGGGTCATCTGGCGTTTCTGGAGAAAGGCAATGTTGCGGCGAAGCCACATGGACAGGGGCGGCGCCGTACTTAAAAACTTTATGATTCGGCGTTTCTTCAAAGATACCTGGGGCGATAACAGGGACTTACCTGTTGTGGCTGCCAAATCATTCAGCCAGTTGTGGAAAGAAAGGATGAAAGACAGATAAAGCGGAGAACTGCAATTATACCGACCACCACTGAACCCGATAGCTATCGGGTTGTTAAAATGCAAAAACCCCGTTAACCGCAGTTTAGTGAAGCTTGGGAATTAGGCGTCCTGATAGCCATCGGCACGCGTTCGCAAAAACACTTACGAGCAGTATATTATTTGGGGCTGCTCTGCCTTACCCTCACCTCTCCTAGTGCAATGAGAGGGGAGAGGCGGAAAAAATTTAACTTTGTCTAATTCCTGTCCTAAAGCTGGGAGGAAGCATAAACCATAGTAGGGTATATTAGCAATATCATTTATACTACCTTTGCATCGTGGAATAAAAAATTAAAGATTTTATGGAGGACTTATTGCCTGTCGTTGAAAAAAAACTGCGCGACAAATTCCCGCAAGATATTCTTACTGCCGAAATGATGCGCGACTTTCCCGTAATTACGGTGAAAAAGGATAAAATAATTGATGTAGTAAAATATCTGTACGACGACCCTGAATTGCAGTTCAGGTTTCTCACCGACCTGTGCGGAATTCATTTCCCCGACAACACAGGACAGGAATTGGGCGTTATATATCACCTTCACAATTTGCCGAAAAACAAACGGCTTCGGCTACGCATATTCTTTAGCGTGAACGATGCTGTTGTCCCTACCCTTACTACTGTATTTTCCAGCGCCAACTGGCTGGAAAGAGAGACGTACGATTTTTACGGCATCAGTTTTAAAGGTCATCCTAACCTGAAACGTATAATGAATGTTGATGATATGGTGGGCTTCCCGCTCCGCAAGGAATTTCCGCTTGAAGACCCGAACCGCGAAGATAAAGACGATAAAATGTTCGGTAGATAAAGGGATGAATTTATATTGATGATGCGAAGAAAACAATTTACTAAATAAGTAATTTCTGAAACGATAAAGAAATGGAAAATACCAAAACCGGTGCAATAAAACAAACGCCGCCAGTAGTGCCCGAAAAACTGGAAGAAAAACAATATTCCATCCTGAACCTTGGTCCAACCCACCCTGCCACACACGGCGTATTTCAGAATATACTGAAGATGGATGGCGAAATTATTGTGGACTCGGAGCCCACAGTAGGGTACATTCACAGGGCGTTTGAGAAACTGGCGGAACGCCGCCCTTATTACCAGATAACTCCTATCACCGACCGGCTCAACTATTGCTCATCGCCCATTAATAATATAGGATGGCACACAACTGTTGAGAAACTACTGCAGGTAGAAATTCCTAAGCGGGTTCAATATTTACGCATTATTATTATGGAACTGTCTCGGATAGCCGATCACTTGGTATGCAACAGCGTAATAGGTGTGGATGCAGGAGCACTCACCGGATTTGTTTATGTTTTCGAGGAAAGAGAACATATTTACGAGATATTTGAGGAGATATGCGGTTCGCGTCTTACTACCAATATAGGCAGGATAGGCGGGTTTGAAAGAGATTTTAGCGATGCCGCCTGGACTAAGATTAAAAGGTTTGTGACCGAGTTCCCTAAAGTTCTTAAAGAATTTGAAAAACTTCTGGTGCGCAACCGTATCTTCATGGACCGTACCATAGGAGCAGGAGCCATTAGCGCCGAAAGGGCGCTGAACTACGGTTTTACCGGACCCAACCTGCGCGCAACAGGAGTCGATTACGATGTGCGCGTCTTCAGCCCTTATTCCGGGTACGAAGATTTCGATTTTAAAATTCCTGTAGGAACCAACGGCGATACTTACGATAGATTTATGGTCCGCGAGGAGGAGATTTGGGAGAGTTTCAGTATAATTAAGCAAGCCATAGAGAAAATAGAGAAACTCCCCGGCGGCGTTTATCACGCTGATGTGCCTGAATTTTATTTACCGCCGAAGGAGGAAGTTTATAATAATATGGAAGCCCTTATCTACCATTTTAAGATAGTGATGGGTGAAACAGATATTCCGAAAGGTGAGATATACCATTCGGTTGAGGGCGGCAACGGCGAACTCGGCTTTTATCTGGTGAGCGATGGCGGTAGAACCCCCTACAGGTTGCATTTCCGCCGTCCGTGCTTTATTTATTATCAGGCATTTCCTGAAATGATAAGAGGCAACCTCCTTTCCGATGCCATTGTGAGCATGAGTTCGCTTAATGTGATAGCCGGAGAACTGGATGCGTAAGGAGTATATTATTTTATCTTTTTCACTCTCCCTATTCCGGTATTGTTATTTTCAATCAGCCGGGCGGGACCTTCATATTCCACCTTGCCGACTCCGGTTGAGTTCAGGTAAATATTTTTTATAGCATATACTTTAACATCACCTACTCCGCTTGCATTCAGGTGCAGTTCACCGGCTTTAAGTCCGAGGGCATCCAGATTTCCCACTCCCGTTGCATTAATTTCGGCATAGGAACTTCGCCCCGCCAATACAATGTTCCCAACTCCCGATTCTGAAATCCGAATAGAATCAACATGGAGCCACAGCGTTGTTGCTCCTACTCCTGTCGAGGAAAAACTAACTCTCTTGGCTTTTAAGGTATCCAAACATAGAGTTTTTCCCACTGCATCTATCTCAATTGAACTCACACTTTTCAGCGAAATATAAATGTCGGTCTCATTTTTATCCTTATGTGTATTTCTAATTGAGAGTGTGTCCTTAATGAGTAACGTTTCACCGTCATTTAATAAAGTTAGGTGATTCGGTAAATCTCCTTTAATAAGAACGCCATCCGAATCGCATTGACGCAGAAAAATATTGAATACTCCTTCAGAAACATTTATCGCGTTAAACTGCTTAACGGCGAATACTTTGCCCTCCGGCGGAAGTTTTGTAAATGTTTCCACTTGTCCGCTTACAACAGCGCAATCCGTAAAGATTAGCGTAAGCAATGCTATGAAAGGCACAATCTTTAACATTTATTAAGGTTTATTCGGGATATTAAACTATCTGACTTAATTTAAGCATATTGGTACGTCCTCTTTCCTTGATGGGAGTACTGGCAATGTTTATCACAAAATCGCCCGGTCCAATCAGCCCTTTTTTATGCAAAAACTTTTTCAGGTCCGCTACGGTTTGGTCGGTGCTTTGATACTTATTGTAGTAGAAACCGTGCACTCCCCAAACCAAGCTTAATGCGGTAAGCAGGAAACGGTTGTCTGTAAATATATAGATGTTCGCCTTAGGGCGGTGGCTTGATAGCTTGAAAGCCGTATAGCCGGAATTGGTCATGGAAGCTATTGCCTTAACGCCTGCCTGGCGCGCCATTACACATGCATTATAGCAGATTGAATCCGAAATAAAGGTTTGATTTTGCAACAACGGCTGATGTTCGCGGTGGTATATTCCCTGTTCATTATCTTCAATATGTTTCACTATCCGGTGCATATATTGAACGGTGCGCACCGGAAACTGCCCTACCGAGGTTTCTTCGCTAAGCATAACGGCATC
>JAKAOA010000043.1 GCA_021823405.1 Bacteroidota bacterium
GAGAGATCAGGTCAATATAGTATGGCTCATCGCCCCATAGAAAATAGACGGGATGGTAAAGTTTCTTCTCAAGATCGGCTAATAGTTCCTTATAGGTCATAATTCGGGTTACAGGTACAAATTTATCATTTATACCGACCACAATTGAACCCGATAGCTATCGGGTTGTTAATAATCACAAATTCAGATCATCGGGATAACTACCCCTACAGGTATTTTGCTTTGCGCCACCGCTATAGCTAAGGCGACATGTGGTCGCAAAATCGCTTACGGGCTGTAAACTTTCGCAAAATCACTTACGAACCGTATATGTTCATAGATTTGCAAAATGAGCAGATCGAGCGGATTTCCGGAACTTAATTTTCCTGCTTATAGCTTCAGGATAAAGGAGAGCGAAGGTAATTTTGAGATTTTCGACCCTGTAAGGAAAAAATTTGTCGCCCTTACTCCCGAAGAGTGGGTGCGCCAGCATGTAATTGCTTTTCTGAACAGCGCTAAGGGCTATCCGTTAAGCTTGCTTAAGGTGGAAAAGCAATTTACTTTAAACCGACTTGTCAAAAGAGCCGACATAGTAGCGTGCAACAAAAGCGGTAAGCCCGTTCTTATAGTGGAGTGCAAAAGTTATGACGTGCCAATCTCACAAGATACATTCGACCAGGCGGTACGGTATAATCTTGTACTGCAGGTGAATTATCTTCTTATTACTAACGGCATGAACACCTATTGCTGCTCCCTTGTAAACGGTGAATATACAGCGCTGAATGATGTACCTGATTATAATTCTCTCTTAATAACCTGAATTGAAACGGAGAATGGTTACCCGATGCTGAATACCGCGCTTCGGCTGCTACAACCTTACCTATAATTCATTTTCTGCTGATTGTAAAAGATTTTGCGGTTGTAAAATCCTCGTACACGCATTTATACCGATAATATGAATTTGCCAAAATTCGCAAATTCAATGGTAGTCGGTATAACTCCAGACCTTTATTTCATTATTATTGAAAATGGTTCTGGTATTTAATATCTGACTGCTGAATTTAAACCTTAATGTATTATCCTTTATCTCGGTATTGTGCCAAAGTTTTGAATTCCTGACAAGCAATATCACTCCATGTTTATGCCTGACGATTATACTGTCTATCGCGTTTTCCCTCAAAGTATCGAGCGCATCCCCTTCCTGAACAAAAAGGTCGTTAAGACCAAGCTTCGTTTCAAGCGCCACATAATAGGTGTTTTCCCAGTCCCAGAAATCCACAACGAGCCCTCCGCCCGGACCCAATGACCTGTTAACAATCTCCGATACCTTTTCGCCTGTCTGGTCACTAAGGCGAGGAAGCGGAGTAATATTACTTAAATTGTAAACATAGCTTAAAGCTACAGTTGAAATAATAAAAACCGCTGCCAGACGAATCCTTACTTTTGAGATATCTTTAAACCATCCGGATATAAATGGTATGGCTAACAGCGCAATGGTGGAAACAAAGCGCTCGTGCAGAAGGATGGTGCCAAAGAATGCGTTACCAATGGTAATAAGAAGAAAAATAAAGAATATTTGGGCGCACCACGATGCGGGAAAAGTACCCTTCATCTGCCATACAAGTTCCTTTACCGCAATAAAGGCAAATGGTCCGAGTGATACCAGCAGGCAGAGTGGGTAGAACCAGATTCGGCGCAGGTAATCCTGAAACCCCGTAGCTAGTTGAATATGCAACGACCACGGATAACTGGCGAAAAATCCCTTTATTGCATGATTATCCAGTAAAAAATCAGATGCCAATGCCATAACAGGGTAAATTAAGCCGGTTGATAGAAACATGATGGCGAACCTTATGCCTGATTTCAGATATGCAAAAAAGGCGAATATTGCAATAAAGAGCCAGAATTCGTAACGGATAGCAGAACCTAAAGAGGCAAAAATACCTGCAAGAATAAAATCGCTGACTGCATTTCTGCGCATCCCTCTCGATATAAAATTCAAGGTAAGAACCAGAAGGAAAAGATATGGCGTTTCCGACATGTTCATCATGCTGTTCCTGAATATTACCGGACTTACTGCAAGCAGGCAGACAGCAGCAAAGGCGCCATCTGGATTAAATTCGCGCTTCACAAAAAAGTAAAATGGAAAGAGCATCAGTATGGAGAGAACAATGTTCAATATTACCGGCGCATAAATGGGATTATTCCATATAGCAAGTACCGCGCCGGTGAGGTAGAAATGAAAAGGACCCCAAACGCTATGTATAATCCAGCGGGGATGCTGCAGCCACATCATACCGAGCCATGTTCTTACGGCAGCGTCCGAATCTGTATTCTGGACGAACGGCAATAACCCAAGCTTGATAATAAAAACAATTAGAGCAACTACAACTATCTTTCTGAACGGAGCCGACATGATTCCGATATAGTACTTCAAAGCGCCGGTAGAGTTATCCGGCGCTCAAGAAATTCTCCCCAAAAATAACCGGAATTGCCTTTTTGCCTTTTACCCATTACTTCGCCGACAATTTGGTTATGAACACTCTTTTGCCGTCACGGAAGGTAACCACAAAGGCATCCTTAAACCCGTCTTTGCGCAATTCGGCTTGATTTTCCACTGCCGCTTTTAAGTTGCCGTAGCTACCGGAGGTGTATTTAAAAATATTATTGTCCTTATACATTTCTACCGCCGGCAGGTTAGCAAACCTCTTGTCCTGTAAAGGCACAAGTGAAGCGGATACCAGAAACTGCACCTTATAAACTATCTTATCGGAATCGGCGGCATAGGGCTTAATAACCTGCACGATGCCGGGTTGTTGTTTTCCTTTTTGCACTGTATCTCCGCTTAGCAATTTCTGTTGCTTCGGTTCGCTTTTCGTTTTATTCAATTTTGCCACTACATCCTGCATCCTTTTTATCTTCATTTCATTGGTATCGCTTAGAGAAGTATCTTTTTTCATCACAGAGACGATATTCATTACAGTATCTCTCTTCACCTTCTTTTTATTTCCGGTAACCGAATCTGCCGGAGGCGTTGCATTATCTCTTTCGGCAACCGAATCTTTACCTGTAATCTCATTATTTGCTGTTTCTGCGGTGTCGGCAGGCGCATTTATTGTATCTGCGTTATTTTTCAAAACCAAAGGTGATAAATCAAATGATTTTGGGTTAAAGGGAGTATTGTCCTTGGTTGCTTTATACTGTTCAAAGGCGAGATAAATTGCTTCGGCTATCTGATCTTCACCTTTTTGAGAACCGATTTTTCTTTCCTCATCCGGATTGGTAAGAAAACCTATTTCGGTAAGCAAACTCGGCATAGCCGTACGCCACAGAACAAGAAAACCCGCCTGTTTAACGCCGTTATCCGTTCTATCCGTCTTACGAACATATTCACCCTGTATGAGAGTGGACAGGTCTAAACTTTCTTTCAGGTAAACATTCTGGTACATAGCGAAAAGCACAGTCGCCTCGTCGGAATTCGGGTCGAATCCATCATAAGTTTGTTTGTAATTCTTTTCATAAAGTATCGAAGCATTTTCCCTTTTGGATACCTCCAGATTACCGTTGGATTTGCTTAATCCCATTACATAAGTGGCAGCCCCGGAGGCATCGGGGTTTCTATTGGCATTGCAATGGATACAGATAAACAAGTCGGCATGATTCCGGTTAGCAATTTCAGCGCGTTCATTAAGTGGCACGAACATGTCGGTCTTTCGGGTATATACCACCTTAACATCCTTATCGTTTTGCTCTATATAATGACCCAGTTTAAGGGCAACGGCAAGAGCAACGTTTTTTTCCCTATAATGTCTGCCATGACACCCTGGGTCCTTCCCCCCATGCCCGGCATCGATAACCACTACCCACTGCTTTTTTGGAGCGCCGGGAGCGGCATTTGAGCTAAAAAATGTTAAAGAACAGCCAAAAACAAGCAGCGTATGAATCAAAATGTATCTATAATACATAGTTTTGTAACGTATTAAGCAAAAATACCATAATCCATTGCACAGAACAACCATTTTGCGGTTTTTTTTTCTCTTACCATTGTTAATAACCTATCTGAATGCCAAAGGTCAAACGACAAGTGTTGCAGGGGATTCAAATTTACATAAAAAGAATGTAATTTCCCATGATTCTATTCATTATAAGCCCCCGAAAGCAGCTTTAAATTCTAAAGTTAACTACGATGCCCGCGATTCAATCCGGCTCGATGCCATTAACCGGAAACTTTATTTGTATGGCGATGCGTCTGTTAAATACCAGGACCTGATACTGAAGGCGGCATACATCACTATCTCCATTGACAGCAACATCGCTTATGCCTGCGGGGTAAAAGACAGCGGCAAGGTAATAGGAAGCCCCGAATTCCACCAGGGCGCCGATGTATTCTATGCCCAGACCATCCGCTATAATTTCAAGTCGAAAAAAGGAAGGATTAACCAGATTAGAACAAAGGAAGGAGACGGCTATATATTTGGTCAAACGGTGAAAAAGGACACCGGAAGCGTATATTACATGAAAAACGGAAAATATACCACCTGTACCATAGGGCTGGACAGCGAATCTCATTTTTTTATACAGGCATTGCGACTTAAGGTAATTCCGCATGAAGAGGTGGTAACCGGTCCGGCATATCTCGTTGTAGAAGGCGTTCCCACCCCTCTCGCCATACCATTCGGTTTTTTCCCGCTCTCTACCGGAAGACATTCGGGGTTAATTATACCTTCCTATGGCGAGTCGCAGACAGAAGGGTTCTTTTTGCAAAACGGGGGTTATTATTTTGGGTTAAGCGATAAAGTAGATATGCAGCTTACCGGCTCCATTTATTCATTCGGAAGCTGGGGGCTTGGCGATATACTGGATTATAACGACCGCTATCATTACAACGGAAATTTGAATATTCAATACGATGTAACCAAGCTTCCCATCGCAGGTTCACCGTTATATTCTACGCAAGACAATTATATGATTACCTGGACTCACATACAGGACCCGAAAGCGCGCCCTAACAGCTCCTTTTCGGCAACAGTAAATGCCGGAAGTTCTAATTTCAACACCTATAATTCGAATGACCCGACAGTATTTCTCCAGAATACTCTACAGAGCAATATAGCATACTCCCAGAACTTTCCGGGAACTCCGTTTCACATGTCGGTAAACGCCCAGCAAACCGAGAATACCATCGATAAAACAGTGAATCTCTCCCTGCCCGAACTTACGTTGAGCGCCGACCGGCTCTTTCCCGCCAAGTGGTTCGAATCCAATCCGGAACTGAACAGCAACAAATGGTACAATACCATTTCGTTTACCATTACCACCAACATACAGAACAACATAAATACTTATGATTCGCTGCTCTTTAAGCCATACACCCTGCGCCAGATGCAAAGCGGCATGAGCACCACCATACCCATAACCGCCACCCTGCACATCCTTAAATACATTACCCTTACCCCCGCCGTGAATATAACCTCTCTCGGCTATTTGCAAACCGTGCGGGAACGGTGGAATGATACCATTTTGAGAACAGATACCGTGCAGGGATTGAAGTTCGCCAATACCTACAACGCCTCGGCTACCCTAACTACCAACGTATATGGCACATACAGTTTAGGCAGTTCAAATGCGGTAATTATAAGGCATATACTTATCCCGTCAGTCGGTTTCAGCTACAATCCCGATTACAGCAATCCCAAATACGGCTACTACGAAAATGCCCCTACAGGTCCCAATCAGGTCAGTTCATCTGTATTGTATTCAATATTCCAGAATGGCATGTATGGCGGTCCCGGTCTGGGGGCTTCAGGAGCGGTTAATCTGGAGCTCGGCAACAAACTCGATATGAAAGTGAAGGTACACACCGATTCAGGCGTGGTGTACAAGAAAATACACCTGATTGACATGTTCTCTATCAGCACATCTTATAATATCGCTGCCGACAGTTTCAAATGGTCAGATATATTGTTGACCGGCAATACAACGCTCTTCAAAAAGCTTAACGTGAATTTAAGCGGAACGATTGATCCGTACCAACTGAACAGCACACGTACGGCTGACATGGACCAACTTGTAATAGGTCGCGGCGATAATTTCGGCAGGTTGCTGAACGCCGATTATTCCATGGGAACCACCCTTACACCCTCATCACAGCCAAAGCCAAGCTCACCGGCAAACGGCTCGCCTCCTGCGCCCGCGTCAAGTCCGGCGGGGTTGCAGTTTACCGCACCCGACCAGTACATGTATTATGAGTTTATGCGCCCCAATTATTATGCCCCGTTAGAGTTGAACAGCTGGTCGCTCACACTTTTCTATAATCTGGTCTATTCGCAGGTAACGGCGCCCGGTCAGCAGGCGCTTACACAGTCATTAACAGTGAACGGCAGCGCACAGGTTACCAAATACTGGTATGCAAGCATTTATTCGGGATACGATTTTGTAGGACACCAGTTTACCGCCACGTCCATTTCCTGCCGGCGCGATATGCACTGCTGGGAACTCGATTTCACAACGGTTCCGTTCGGATTCCATCAAAGTTTCATGTTGAGCATCCATGTTAAATCGTCTGTGCTTCAAGATCTTAAACTTCAACGGACACGCGACTGGGAAGATACCCAAATGTACGGCCAGTAAAAAAATTGCCTGTTGATGGCTATGCAGCCATGCGGAGCGAACTGCTATTCCAGCGAATCTACATACTTCTGACGAAGTATCGCCTTTAGCTTTTTCTGGCGGCGAACTATCGAAGGTTTATTATAAATCTTGCGGGCGCGCAGTTGCTTTACTACCCCGATGCGGTCAAATTTCTTCTTAAAGGATTTTAGCGCCTTCTCAAGGTTTTCACCTTCTTTGATTTGTACAATTATCATATTTAGTGGTCTATAATATTTTTTATGGATTGCAAATGTAGTATAATTTTCTATATGAAAGACGTGCAGCTTAACTTTAAGCCGTAGGTTGTATAAGTTTACTCCGTTCGCCCGACTTAAATACCTGTAATATTTCGGGGTCCACTGAACCATATCCCTGTGCAATGAGTACGATTTTTTTGGATCCGAAGCTAAGAGAATTATTTAAAGAGCGCCTAAATTACTTTAAACTTACCAGCTAAGTTTAGTGAAAGAACCCGTGGTGGTATCTACGCCGCCATATCTGATAGGAACTTCCTGTTCCGCTGCGAATTTGAATATTCCAGAAACAATATGACCAACAGTATCAAGTTGGGTTACAGTTACAGAGCCGCTATGGGAACTATCTGTACTGTAAAGAAAGCTATTCAAGGAACAATAGTCGCCTGCAGAATTATCGCCATAGTTGATTACATAAGAGCCGCTCTGCTTAGCTTTAAACATCAGGTTAATATTTACATAACTAGGACAGTTTGCATTTGAATTGTCTATATATGTTCCGGATATAGATATAGAATCATGAATAACCTTTACGGTTGGGCTGAAGTCGAATGTGCCGTTGCTGGCAATGGATCGGGAAATTGTTGCTGTTAAAGGAGATGATGCTGTCTTGGTGATAGAGTTATCCTTTTTACAGGAATACAAAATAAGCAACAGTAAACCCAAATATGCGGTAGCTTTAAAAAACTTCATGGTTGAAAGTTTATCTAAAAGTATACTTACGATTAATAAATTACCCCAAAGCTAAGCAAAATAATATTCGGAAGCAATCTTCAGCAGGGAAATAACTCCTTGAGCCAGTTCTCCCCGATTTTTTTAGGACGCAGCGGTGTCAAACCGACTTCACCTCTTTATCTCTTCTCCCTGTGCAATGAGAGGGGAGGCAGACGGAATAGCCAATACCTGTATTCTAACAATAACCTTTCTTTATTATAAGCTGGTCTCAAGGGGAATAAAGCCAATTCCATAGACGAACGTGCTGCATGGCAACCCAGAAGCGGGTTGAATCTTGTAAACTCTATTAGGGGGAGTGATTCTTGCAACATCGCCCCTGAATGCATCAGGGATTAATTACATTCAACCCCATCGGGGTTTGGCTTCTTGCGGTATAATGTTTCCGCCAATCTTTAGGACAGGTATAAGACAAAGCTAAAATACGTTGCTAAAAGATTGTTAATAAATATTTTATCAATATATGTATTATGTAACAATTAATGTATATATTTGCATCTTATAACCATAAGAAATGAGATATTAGCTATAAACGATAAGCTATGAGAGAGATGAATTATATGGTAACTTACTAAATAGTATAAAATGATTTCGGCAAGAATTCAGTCGGTAAAAAATCGGGTGCCGGGATTACCTGGTTGCGATGTTCTTTTTGGAACGCAACATGGAATTAATCATTACCAAATTAGCAGAACAAAACAGAAAATTGGACACTTTTTATAGGGAACCTGTGCAAAACTGTCCAATCGTTATACGGGTGCAATACCATATCAGTGAGAATAGTTTAACTGCCGCCTGGTAAGTTACGAATAGTGTGAACAGTGAGAACAGCCAACATGCAATAATATGATTATCAGTATAAAAAGCGTTCATACTGTGTGTCCAAATTCACAACCTTGTGCGACATTCAGATGGTATACCAATGGTATACATTTGTATACCCAGTGTATACAATTAACTATAAGATAACCAAGTTATTAACTAAAAAATACCTCGAAAAGTGTATACCCATGTCTGCCCAATATAGCAAGCTGGAACTAAACCAGTCAAGCTGTCTTCATTACCGGGAAACTAAATTCATTAGCTACTTAAAGGTATCAAAACAAATTCAGGATACATAATAGAAACAGCACGAATCTGACGCATAATATACACTTAAATATCAATAAGTTATATATATATAATAATTAATTCCTCAATATTCATTAACAATTATCATTTTTTCACTACCTTTGCACCCCTTAAAAAAGAAAATAACCCAATCAACAGACAGCAGAGCATGTATGCAATAGTAGAAATAGGCGGACAACAGCATAAGGTAGAGAAAGACCAGCGGCTTTATGTGAACCGGCTCGAAGCAGCCGAAGGCGCTACCCTTGAATTTGAAAAGGTAATGCTTACAGACAACGACGGGAATATAACCATCGGTCTTCCGTTTATAGACGGCGCAAGAGTGGCAGCCCGTGTGGTGTCGCATGTAAAAGACGATAAGGTTCATATCTTCAAGCACAAGAGGAGAAAGGGATACCGCCGATTCAACGGACACAGGCAATCGCTTACCGAACTCTTTATACAGGGTATCCTTGCAAAAGGAGAAACCTTCACAGCGGCAGAACCTGCAAAAGTTGCGAAAAAGAAAAAAACCGTCACCGAGACAGAAGCATCCGCCGTAAGTGAAAAACCGGCACGCAAGAAAACCACTGCTAAAACGACTGCTGGCGCAGAAAAGCCGGAAAGCACCGCTAAGGTTGAAACTGCCGGAGAAAAGAAGAAAGCAAGTACCAAAAAGACAGACAAAAAGGGCGAATAAAAATCATTGGAAAATAACAGAGGATATAAAGTCAATATTCTAATCAAATAAAACAATGGCACATAAAAAAGGAGTCGGAAGTTCCAAAAACGGCAGGGAATCACACGGCCAGCGGCTCGGCGTTAAAATATTCGGCGGGCAGTTTGCCAAGTCGGGAAATGTAATCATACGCCAACGCGGAACAGCGTATCATCCCGGTAAAAATGTAGGAATAGGCAAAGACCATACCATATTTGCACTGGTTGACGGCACAGTAGTTTTCACCACCAAAAGGGAAGACAGACGCTATGTATCTGTAGAACCGGAGACAGCAAAGTAGGAAAAGATTAATCGTCTTTAAAATAAGTCCTGCTTGTTGCTTCAGGCGGGATTTCTTTTTTGAAACCGACCCTCTTCTAATCATGTTGGAAATACAATACATACGCCAAAATCCTGAAGACGTGATAAGCCGTCTAGCGGTTAAAAATATTGACGCAACAGCGCTGATTAACGAAACGCTGAAGTTGGATGAAGAGAAACGCCGTTTGCAAATGGCACTTGAGGAGCTGCTCGCCAGAATTAATAACTCATCGAAAGAGATTGGCGACCTCTATAAATCAGGTAAAAAGCAGGAAGCCGATAAACTGAAGGCAGAGACCGCATCATGGAAAACGGAATTATCGAAACTTGAATCAGACGCAAAAAACGCCGAACGGAATTTATTCGATAAGCTTGTTTTGCTTCCCAATCTGCCTCATAAGAGCGTGCCTTCCGGTAAAACGCCCGACCAAAATGAGGTGGTTCGTGAAGAAGGGGCAAAACCGCCGCTTGGAGAAGATTGCCTGCCTCATTGGGAACTGGCGAAAAAATACAAGCTGATAGATTTTGAAACCGGCGTAAAGATAACCGGAGCCGGATTTCCGGTTTACACGGGCAAAGGCGCAAGGTTGCAAAGGGCGCTTATTAATTTTTTTCTCGATAAAGCCGTTACAGCCGGTTACACCGAAATTGAGCCGCCCATACTTGTTAACGAGGAGACCGGCTACGGCACCGGACAGCTTCCGGACAAAGAGGGACAGATGTATTTCGCAGGGCAGGATAACCTTTATCTTATTCCTACCGCCGAAGTCCCTATTACCAATATATACAGGGATTCTATAATTGATGAAGAAACGCTGCCAATAAAAAACTGCGGTTATACCCCCTGCTTCAGGCGCGAGGCGGGATCCTACGGTAAAGATGTGCGCGGACTTAACCGTTTGCACCAGTTTGATAAGGTAGAAATAGTCCAAATACAACACCCAGATAAGTCATACATTGCGCTGGAGGAGATGCGCGACTACGTTGCCGGTATATTACGCGAACTCGAACTGCCTTTTCGCATACTTAAATTATGCGGCGGTGATATGAGCTTTGCCTCTGCGCTAACCTATGACCTCGAAGTATTTTCAGGCGCACAGAAGAGATGGCTTGAGGTCAGCTCGGTGTCGAATTTTGAAACCTTTCAGGCAAACCGCATGAAACTGCGGCTGAAAAAGGGTAAAGACAAACCGCGCCTTGCCCATACCCTGAACGGCAGCGCTCTCGCCTTACCTCGTATTGTAGCATCTCTGCTCGAAAACAATCAGACGGCGGAAGGAATTAGAATACCCAAAGCATTGATTCCTTATACAGGTTTCGGGTTGATAGGGTAGCTTAAACGGCGGTTCATAATTTGTACCGGAAAAAACTTGCCCTATTCATATATAAAATTACATTTGTACGCTTAAATCAACCTTCTTGAATAGAAATTTCATTTACGGGGCAAGTTGTTGTACGTTAGCCATTACGCTTATAGGGTGTAATAACAATATCTTTCATAGCCGTATTTCAGAAGGTGTGATAGAATATAAGATTGTGGTGCTGGACTCGAATAACGCTATGGCAAAACTGGCGCCCGATAAAATGACCGTCAAGTTTAAAAATAACGTCTCTTATGCGCAGGTAGTGGCAGGGATGGGATTATTTGAGACCGATTTCATAAATGACGAACCGGATAAAAAGATTATTCAGATGGTGCGTCTGTTCAATAAAAAATACGCCTATATAGCCGATACGGCGGCGGTAAACAAGGAACTCCGGAATACCAAATGCCTGATAATACCGACCTCCGAAACCAAAAAAATTGCCGGTTACGTATGTAAAAAGGCACTGGTTAAGACCGACAGCAACTCCGAGCCGTTCTCCATATATTATACCGACCAGATAGAACTTGAAAATCCCAACTGGTCAACGCCTTTTAAAGATATTCCCGGCGTTCTGATGGGTTACAGGATAAAGCGATACGGAATGTACCTCGAATTCACTGCCGCTAAGGTAGAACCGGTTAAGAACGACGACAATACCTTTAAATTACCGCCCGAATACAAATTAATTTCTAAGGAACAACTCGACCAACTTATCAAAGGATTTCAATAATTCATAATACCTAAACCAATAATTCAATCCCTAAAAAAAACCGATTATGAAAAAAACATCAATAATATTGGCGGCTTTTTCTGTAATCTTTTTATTTAGCGCATTCACAAAACGCATTCAGAACGCAGGATTCACAGGTGTAATCTTATACGGTATCAATATCAACAGCGATGCCGACCCGCAAATCGCTCAAACTTTGCAGGGTAGCACAATAAAGGTGTATGTGAGAGGCGACATGAGCAGAACCGAAAGCAATTTCGGAGGCATGTATAGGCAGATAGTAATAGCTGACAGCAAGAACCCGGAGCAACCTATCGTTCTTATGGAGATTATGGGTAATAAATATCAGGTGAAGATTGACGATAAAGCGAAGAAGGCGGCAGATGCAGCGAAACCCGATATTAAATATATAGAAGGAAGCAGTAAAACCATAGCCGGCTATGTTTGTAAGGAAGCGCAAGCGGTTGTTACCGACAGAAGAACTGGCAATAAATACACTTCCGATATTTACTATACCGACAAACTGCCAAATATAGGAGGCATTGAGAACGGCAGATACAGGGGACTTACAGGCATACCTCTATCTTTCTCGTCAAACCGGAACGGTACCAGTTTTACAATGATAGCTCAAAGCGTAACCAAACAACCAGTTCCGGACAGTTTATTCGTTACTCCTTCCGGCTACAAATTGATGTCGCAGGAGGAAATAAAGCAGGATATGACGCAAAAAATGGGCGGCGGACAGTAATATTGTTTAGAATAGCGCTGCATACATAATCAACCGGACTCCACCTTACGCCGGAAACCACTCCTTCGAGGTAAGATAAACAATACCTTTGAAAAAGGCAACAGCGGCTCCGTCTTTGCCGTTAACCGTAATATGGTAGATTGCAATTTTGTTTGAAACGTTTACTTCCTTTGCTGTGGCAGTAATAATATCTCCTTCGTGAAGGGCTTCGGTGTGCGAGATGGATGTTTCGATGGAAAGCGCCTTGCGTCCATGCGAATTTGAGGCGAATGCAAGAGCGCTGTCTGCCAGAGAATAAGTGATTCCGCCGTGAGATATCCCAAAACCGTTGAGCATCTCATGCCTCACCTTCATCCGTAATATGCAATGCCCCGGCTCCGCCTTTATTATTCTGATGCCAAGCCATGCGCTGAAACCATCCTTACTATACATGGTTTTTACTACTTTTTTTGCCAGCGCTTTTTTATCCATTATAAACTTCCATTAATTATTTCCATTATTCCTTTTAAAGATTCAACTTTCCACTTTTTGTATGAAAGCCCCTCGTGCTGTTACATCGTAATAGCTTATGTGTAGCATATCGCACTCATCTTCCCATTTCTTCCTTCTATAATCCGATACCGAAGAGTCGAATATTATTCTGTCAAAGATAAAGGCATTTTGTATATCCGCCATATTAAGCTTATTTCCGCCCGAAACCACAATATAGTTCATCTTCAGCTTACTGCCTGTGTATGGTATGTCATCTTTACTCCTGATAAAAGCTACCTCTAAGCTATTGAATTGGGCGTAATGGGTTTGAAAACAGAGGCGGTTTGCCAGAAACATTCCTCCCGCGTTGCCACACGTGCACGAATCGACTATACCGCGCTCCCGCCAGTCAGGTTGAATATGTTCGCAGAAATCAAGTGAATCAACGGGTTGAACCAATACTCCTCCATGACCCGATAAAAAAGCGGCCGCCGAACGTCCAGGTATATTATAAATGGTAAAAACCTGTTGGTTGCGCCGGTTATACTCTATCCAAACCCTGCCGCATATAAAAATCAGTATTACCGATAATAGAATAAATAAGTAGGGCTGTTTCTTGTACCTGATAAAAATAATTCCGGCAATAAGCATAATATAAAGCATTATCGCCTCGGTATCCGAAATGGCGATGCCTCTTTCAGCAAAGTATGGCAAACGGTGCATACCGGTTACCAGAAGATTCATAATCATCAGAATCTTTTGCAATATAAGAGAGGTTGCCGATAAAATAACGGGAAAAAAAGAGGATGCAAAAAACATCACCCCGCAAAATATAGCAGCGGCAAGCAACGGAATAATGAGCAGATTGGCTATAACGAAGTAATTAGGGAACTGATGGAAATAGATGATTGAGAGCGGCGCGATTGCCGCCTGTGCAGCTATTGAAAGACAAATAAGTTCCCACGTTTTATCCGCTAAATAGTTATGAAACTCCATTGCTCTGTATAGCGGCGGATAGAGTATGAGAATACCGGCAACCGACAGAAAAGAGAGCTGAAAACCAGTGTCGGCAATAGAGAGCGGGTTGATTACAAGTAACAGGAACGCAGAAGCGGCAAGATTATTCAGCCCGTTGGAGTAGGGCCCGAAAAATCGCCCGATATAAAGGAAGCTAAACATAACCGTTGCACGTAATACAGGGGTTGCAAGCCCGGTGAATAGAGCATAGAACCACATGAGCAGAAGAATTATAACCGGCAGAATAAATTTACCGCCGCGCAGCCGTTTAAGAGGTGTAAGAATCCACGTGACAAGTCCGAAAAGGATGCCCACATGCAAACCGGCCACACAAATTACGTGTATTACACCGCTGTCGGCATATTGCTGAATAAGAGGTTGAGGTAAATCGTCGCGGTAACCAAGCAATATTGCGGATGCGAGCGATGCTTCTGTTCCCTTTATTTTTTCTTTCAGCAATGCAATCGCCTTTTCCCTGCAATGCAATGCAAAAGCCGGCAGCCATGGAGCGCTATTTTCATCGGTGAACCGCCAGCAATTGCTCCGCAGGTATGCCTCGCGCGTTATCCCATGCCTGTACAAGTAGCTTTTATAGTCAAATTCACCGGGATTTGACGGCGGCTTTACCGGCTGAAAATTTCCATCCAACACCAGAACATCGCCATATTTAATAGTACCGGCGAGCGAATCCTTTTTAAAATAAAGCAGCGCTTTACCGTTGGTCATAACTTCTTTGCCATCCCTGATAACCTCTTTAATTTCAGCAACAGCTTTAATTGATTTTTCTTTTTCGACCGGTTTTGTGTCTATCTCTGCTAAAATGGTGTCATTACCACTATTCAGATAATGGCTGTAATACCTATTATTGTAGCCCGGATGTTGTATAATGGCAAGAGAATATCCGGTAAGCAGCAGAGTGAGCCCGGCGAGCATTCCAAATACCCACCTGTTCTTATAAACCGACCGTTTGTCGGAATAACGGCGCCAGATGAGTAACAGGGCAAATGACCCAAAAGCGGAAACATAAATCAATTCCGCCCTAATAGGAAAGAAAGCTGCAAGAATTATTCCTGAAGTAAACGGCAAAAGAAGCCGTAACATTGGTATCTGACTCAACCGGTTGTTCACCGTTTTATTTAATTAAACCCCGAAGAGGGGAGCATATTGTAGTCGATTAATTGCACATCGGTATAATAGAAGTTAAGTATCTGTCTGTAGTTGTAACCCAATTGAGCCATGTGCATGGCGCCTTCCTGGCAAAGCCCTACGCGATGACCGAATCCGCGCCCGTTCAATTTAATTTTATCACTGCTCTTTTCAATTGAAAAATAAGTGGAATTAAGGTCGAGGTCGGCGCGTATCTCCTTTAGCGGTATGGTGTACCCTCTGTCAAATAAATATATCCGTTTGCAATTGGGAACGGAATCCCAATACGCTTCACGGCGTATGCTATCGGGTTTCATCTGCTTTTCCCTATTTTTGAGGTAATCGTTCCATTCCTTGTTTGTAAACTCTTTCTCCCAGTGCGCATCGGGCATGTTCAGGCAGAAAGTATCCTTTATGCTTCTCAAATATGGAAGGGCAGTACTCCAAACATCCTCCGAATTAAGAGTATAGCCGCCGCAATTGGAATGAAAAGCTGCAACAATCAATTGGCTGTTCTGGTCAACAAGCACGAGTCCCTTTGTTTGCTCCACCGCCTCAATAACAGTCCCGGTTGTCGCCGCACCCCTGTAAACCTGACAATGCACCCCATCGCACATTTCAAAACCATCAGAAATGTGCCTGGCAAGGCTGCTTAACGCATACGTGCGGCATATTATCGCCTGTACCTTAAAATATTCCGGCGGTTTCCTTCTGCCTGCCTCGCATTCAATAACTCCGGCTATATAATTCTCTAACTGAACCAGGTTGATCAGTTTAAGCCCTGTTCCGTTTGCAGTTATGGTCAAATCGTCATCGTAAAGTCGCGTAACTTTTGCAGAGAGCGGTCTTATGTTAAACTGATTCCTCTCATTGCAGCCGTGGAAGCGTATTGCGTAATACGTTCCAATAACTTTTCCGGGTGTTTTCAGTATCAGCGAGTCGTCTGAAATACTGATTTCAAATACGCTGCCGGCTGTACAGGAATCTAACGTCTTACCATCCGCCTGGATTACATAATTACCGTTCAGCGGCGCAAAAATCACGGCTTTAACCGGTTTATCGCTATATATTTCTACGCTGATATTTACCGATTCAGCGGAATAGAAACAGAGTAATAAAACCATCGGAAAAAGTATATATAAACCTTTCAGCGGAAATCTGTTTTTCCCTCTCATCCATCCTTTCGCTACCTCCGGCTTCCCTCTCATTTCTTTAACATTTCTGTAATAAGTTGAGCGGCTTTTTGCGAAGCGCCCGGACCTCCTAATCGTTCCCTTACCTGTTGCATATCCTGTAACATACCGTTGCGGTATTCTTTGTCTTCCAATATTTTTTTTAACTCGGCAGTTAGGTTCTCACAGGTAAGTTTATGTTGGATAAATTCCTTTACCACCTCACGCTCCATGATAATATTTACTATTGCAATGAACTTTAATTTTCTGCCGATAAGCTGTTTGGCGAGAAAATATGAAATATTGCCGGTAAGCCCGGCGGAACGATAGCAGACCATTTCGGGCACTCCCCACAACGCCGCTTCAAGAGTGGCGGTTCCGGATGTAACCAGAGCGGCGGATGCACTGCTTAAAAGACCATAAGTATCATTACTTACAATGCTTATATTACTATTGTCAGGAAAAGCCCGATACCATTCCTTCCGGGATGATGGCGCAGCGCCGATTACAAATTGGTATGACTGAAACATACCTGCAACCTGCACCATCACAGGAAGCACGTTTGAAATTTCCTGTTTCCTGCTGCCGGGCAATAAAGCAATAACGGGTTTATCAGGAAGGTTATACCTCTTTCTGAATGACTCCCCGCCGGATTGCGGCTTTTCAGGTATTACATCCAGTAAAGGGTGACCGACGAACTCAACTTTGTAATCATACTTTGCATAAAAAGAGGTTTCAAAGGGAAAAATAACAAGCATTTTATCAACCGCTCGTTTTATCAGATGAACCCTTGATGACTTCCATGCCCATACCTGGGGGGAAATATAAAAGACCACGCGTATGCCCGCTTTCTTCGCAAATTTGGCTATACGAAGGTTAAAGCCGGGGTAATCAACCAGTATAAGAACATCGGGTTTATAGGCGAGAATATCTTTTTTACAGAACCCGATATTTTTCAGAATAGTAGGCAGATGCTGAATAACCTCCGCAAAGCCCATAAATGCAAGGTCGCGGTAATGTTTTACGAGTGTAACTCCCTGCTTATGCATCAGGTCGCCGCCCCAGCCCCTGAACTCCGCCCCCGTGTCTTGATTTTTCAAACATTTTACAAGATTAGATGCATGCAGATCGCCTGATGCTTCGCCCGCTATTATATAATATTTCATAATTGATGCGTTGTGAACTTACTATCGCATGTCTGCCATGATGGAATAATGGTGAACCTTAAACTTAAATGCCGTATAACGTTTATCGCTCCCAATATTAAACACAACCAAATCTCTGCTTCAGTCGCACACAATTCCGGCGTATTCATTCTTCAGATAATCTTCATCACTGCTACATAAAGGGCATATATGATTGTAGCAAGTATAACGCCTTTAGCCGATTTATCCTTCTTCGTCCAGATAAATATAAAAAAAATCAGAAGGTTAGGCACTACACAAAGGCTGATTAGAGGCAAAAAGATTTCTCCAAGCCGTAAGTTGTCGATAAACCGGACGAAAGGTATACGGCTGTTGTATAAAAAATAATAAGTTAAAAATGCGGCTAAAGGCGCCATTATTCCTAAACTTGTACCCAGTGTCCATGTGTCGAATTTGGGCTCTTTATATTCTTCTTCCATTCAATTCTTTTTAATATTTCTACAAAGTTATGAGAAAAGGCGTCACCGTTGACAACTGTGTAGCCGGAATCTGCTTCACCGTTAAGAATTGCGGCGTTACCCGCTTAAACTCTAATTCCTATTATAAGTATATCATCAACCTGATCAAGATTCCCCCGCCATTCCTTCAGCCGTTGATCAAGTATCTCATTCTGTTCTTTCATCGGTCGGCTCGCATTCGCAATTAATAATTCCTTCAGCTGCTTATACTTGTATTTCTTGCCTTTAGGTCCGCCAAACTGATCTGCATATCCGTCTGTGAACAGATAGGCAGAATCGCCGCGCCGTAAGCTTATATGGTGCGTGTGGAATGGTAACGGATTATCAACTTTGCCTATCGGCTGCTTGTCTGCAGGTACTTCAATGCACTCATTATTTTGAATATACCACAACAAGTTGTATGCTCCGCTCCATTGAAATTCAACCCCTTCAGCCGATGGGATGACCGCGCCCAGCGATATATCCATTCCGTCCTGTATATTGCCTTCGCTCTTCTCGAAGGTCTCCAGAACAAGTTCGCGCGTTTTATCAAGTATTTTCCCGGGTTCCGTTATCCTGAATTCTTTTACCGCCCTGTTCAGCGCATTGGAACATACCACAGATACCATTGCCCCCGGCACCCCGTGTCCGGTGCAATCGCACGCCGCAATTAAAGCGCCATTGCCGCCGGGCAGCGGAGTTAACCAGTAAAAGTCGCCCGCTACAATGTCCTTGGCTTTATAAAATACAAAGGAATCGGGGAAATATTGCTTCACCAGCCACAGGGGAGGTAATATGGCGTCCTGCAGTCGCTTGGCGTATGTAATGGAATCAAGGATATCTTTATTCTTTTCCTCAACAAGTTTTTTCTGGCTTACTACTTCCGCTGTTCGGTCTCTAACCTTCTGTTCAAGTTGGTATTTTTCTCTTCTTAACTTCCCTGTTCGCCATCTGTATAGCAGGAATAAAACAAGAAAAGTTGTGATTGTATAAGTGAAGTATGCCCACCATGTACGGTACCAGGGAGGCAGCACGGTAAAGGAATATAATACGGGCTCGCACCATATCCCGTCAGGGCTTTGCGCCTGCACTTTAAAAGTGTAAGCGCCTTCGCTGATATTACTGAAAGTGGCTTCGGTATTGTTTGTAAGAGGGCTCCATGAACGGTCGTATCCTTCCAGAAAATAACGGTAATTAACCAATGATGATTTTGCCGGTTCAATTGCTGCAAAGCTGAAGGTAATCCTGTTATCCTTGGATGGCAGTACAAGACCATCAGGTATTGGATAAAATGGCGTGATACTATCGAATACTACTCCGGCAAATTTTTTATTTATAGTATCGCGTTCCGCGTCCGACAAGGTTTTACCAAATGTCATTGCTTCCTGCTGGGCAATTGTGGCGGAGTCGATACCTTGCAGTGGGTTTTTCCTTCTGCTTTTATCTGAAATTTCCGGCTGAAGGGAATACCAGCACACCTTCTCATTATTTATTTTTACGCTTTGCATCACTACTTTTGGCTGACGAAGGTTTTTATGCAGCTTATTATAATCAAAGCGCACCAGCGCCATTTTGGTATCACCGTTCGATGCCCAGATGGCGCCTTTCTTATCCATATAGAGGCAGTTCTGACCGTAGACAATGTCTTTGACGGGATACCCTTGTTGCTCATTATAAATCTCGAAAACAGGATGATAACTTTCAAGCTGAAAGTTTGACAAGTTATTTGCCGCCGGCGCCGAACTTCTTTTATTAGATGCGTTCTTCATATCAATGGGTCTGAATTCTGTAAGAACAGAGATGCCCTTATTGGTTCCGAAAAATAATTTTCCACTAGTGTCTTCTACTATCTGGGTTACCATATTGTCGGATAGTCCGGAAGAGGTATTAAATGTTGTAAAAGTTTTACCATCAAACCGGCTAACCCCACTGCCATAAGTACAGAACCAGAGGTTGCCCGATTTATCCTGTATCACCCGGTTTACCTTATCATTGGCAAGTCCTTGTTTGGTGGTATAATTTGTAAAATCAACACCGTCATATTTGCTTACTCCGCCGCCGTATGTACAGAACCACAGGTTACCCTTGCTATCTTCTGTCATTCCTAAAACAAGATTGTTCGTCAGTCCTTGGTCGGTAGTGTATTCGGCTAATGATTTACCGTCATATTTAATTATGCCCCCGCCATAAGTGCAAATCCACATATTTTCATTTTTATCCTTATACATATAATATACCCCATATGTTGCTAGTGCTTTGCTCTGCTTATAACTATGAAGAGTTACTCCGGCGTTGATGGAATCACCGGTACGGAGAGAAGCTAACCCTTTTTCTGTGGCAAACCATATTTCCCCGTCCGGTCCTTCCGCTATACATGTTACTAAATTGCTCGGTAACCCTTGGTCAACTCCATAATTTACGAAGGATTTACCGTTATAACAACATAGTCCGCTGGGAGTACCAAACCAATAGAATCCTTTGGAATCCTCGAATATCGCTGTTACATGATTGTCCGGAAGACCCTGGGAGGTGGTGAAGGTGGTAAAGACAGGTTTGTCCTGTCCATCTGACGAATTATTATTCTCCGACTGGCAGCCGGCGTAACAATCTACGCCATAGCCATCGTATCCGAACCACATATCGCCCTCATTATCCTCAACGCTTCCAAATACCGTATTAGCCGT
>JAKAOA010000168.1 GCA_021823405.1 Bacteroidota bacterium
GATTGTCCCGAATTCTGGCTAAAAAAAGGCATTAGTCCGTAATGGTATTTAGAAAGTTCGTGCGCAAGTTTATCCTGTTTTACCGGCTTATGAAAATGGAAGAATGAATTTTCAGAAGCTATATCCTCATATTCCAAATAATCAGCCCTTAACCCCGAAGGACTTGGATAGATATGAAAATGTATTTTTTGCTTGCTAAGATACTCTATAAGCCACTGAAATTGCGTTGCGCCGTAATGCGCTTTATCGCGGTGCGAACCCGTCACGCCCCCTGCGTATACAAGGTGTATATCATCAGTTGAGAAAGATTTACTGGTATGACAGAAACTGTCGTTATCGGCATAAAGCGGAAAGTATATTCTCTTCTTTTTATTATTTATTCCCCATATTTTCATCCCTTCAAAGGGTTCAAGGCTTTCGGCTACAATACCATCCGAAGATTGGAAACAACGTTGTTCAAACGGCAATTCTTTTTGCAACCAGCCCATTTTCGATTCTAAACCATAATACAAAACAAGCACATCCTGGTAGTCGGTTACAACAGGAACCGATGGATGTAATTCCTTCACCGTCTCAAGCGCAAAAAAAGGATATTTGCTTTTAGGAGCAAAATTGTGCATAATATAAGGAGCTGGCAGAGCACGTATCAGTCGTTTCAAATGCCACTTATTTCTGAATAGAAAGGTAACATCCACTTCCTCATTAGAAAATTTTTGTACATAACCGTGTTTGTGACACAAGAGTACTGTCGTGAAGCCGTCAAACCGTTTGCACCATTTAGCAAGGCGGGCAATACGCGGAGGAAGAAATTCTCCAGCGTACATGATAATCTTCTCTTTATCCTTGTTTATATTAAGTTTAGTGCCGGCAGGACGTATATACAGAAACCAAAGAAAGGCATCATACCCAGAGGTAATCACGCCATGTAAGAACCATAATAGCTTATTTAGGATAACTAACAAATTGGCTTTAGCGGGCATCTTTCGGTTTTAAATATTTTAATTTTGTAACTGAATACACCAGACGGTTAACATCCCCGGATAGTTTAAAAAGAAGCACTGGAACAAAGTAAAGAATTGCCAAAAGTGTTGATTTTATGGCTATATCTAAATATTTATCATGTATATCTGGTAATTGTGCGGCAATAATCCACACGGCAATGGTTATAATAAACACCCAAAGACAATTTTTAGTGAACGGCTGCATCCGGTAAAAATACCATACAAAAATAACGCGCAAAATATTGTAAAGTGAAATACTTATAAGTGTGGCGATTGCCGAACCCAAAATATTGTATTTAGGTATAAATACCAGATTCAGAACTATCGTTAGCGCTATTAGAAAAAGCATACACCACAGGTCAAAACGGTATTTTTTGGAGGTAAGAATTATGTATCCGTTTATTCCTGTCGCCATATCTACATATCTGGCTATGGCGAGCAATAGAAAAACATACTTAGCGGAATAATATTCTTTGGGCATAAACCTGAAGATAGAAAATATATTTATCCACAACAACAGGAAAAGAAAACCGCCAAATATCATATCGGTCAAGGTGGTTTTACTATAAAGTTCCGCCATGGCAGTCATATTTCTTTCCTTCCAAAATCGAGGAAGCAAAGGGTGCGCTATCTTCTGGATAGAACGGTATGGTAGTAACATCACCGTTGTCATTAAAAAAACCGTTGAGTAGATACCCTCCTGGGTAAGGTTAAGTTTTGCGGCAACAATTAATCCGTCTATTATTGCAAGGATTTGTCCGCCTAATGCACTAAGGATAGTAAAGAATCCATAAACAGCAATAATCTTAATAAGCCGAAGAAGCCGCGGGGTTATCACAGGGCGCAAAAATAGATGCTTAAGAAAAGCCACATAGAAAAGTAAAATTAGAGCAATTACGCAATTACCCAGAACATATAAAAGAACGAATTCATGAAAATTTATCCATTTCAGAATATATAATAATAGCGTAATTGTAACAAGAAGGCGGCCAATCAGTTCATACGCTATGGTGGATATAACTGTTTTAAGTAACGAACGGAGATACGATTCGAGAAACTGAAAATACAGTAAACCCAGAGCCAAAGGAATAATGTAATAATAAAAATCAATAAGCAGTGGAGAGCTCTTTTGATAATAATGTATAACAGCTGGTTTTAAAAGTACGAAGAGGATGGTAGTTATTATAAAACCTATTGTAATTATACAATTGCCCCAGAAAAAGAATCCGTGATGTTGCCTTTCCTTATCCTGAAAATAGGGGAAGAAACGCACACTTACAGTTGACATTCCCATTATCCCAAACTGGGCATAAAATATGCCAATACTGGTCAGGATAGCAATAAGCCCAACCTGATCGGGAAGTAAAAAATTAGTAAAAAGTAATACCCGGTTGAAGTATCCCAGCGCGATGCCCAGGTAAGACACAACGGTTATTTTAATGCTTGCCTTCTGTACTAATCCCATACATCAACCGTTACTTCGCTTTTGCCCGATAACCTTTCGCAATATCCCGCCTGAAAAAGCATCTGCATCTTCGGCGAGCGAACGTAACTTCGCTTTAAAATCAGGTTTCTGTGAATTAACGACACGTTCATCGGTTTTCCTCCATATTCTTGGAATACCATGCAAGTCGGCATCAAGTATAATATGCGGTTTGAACTCTAGGACAAACCCATGTGAAATAAGAAAATTATCGATATTCATTTTGCCGGCCGGCTTCCATTTATCGCCATGGTCTCTTATATAAAGAATAGCTCCGGGTTTCAGTATCCGATGAAATTGGTTTATCATTTTTCGCAAGAGTTTCGAGTTTAATTCCCTTAATACCTGCACAGCCATTACCATATCAAAAAAATTATCGGGAAGTAAATCGTATCGCCATGTCGGTAAATGGTATATCCCACTTTTTTCGCTGTTTATACTAAATCCTTCCGGACTGTTTATATAATCGTAAAATGGTCTTCCTATATTTGAAAAATAAAGATGCTGCAAACAATACGATTTGGGAATCGCATCTAAAGCCAGATAAATATTTGTGCTGTTCCGTGCCCACAGATTTGCCTGTCTTCCAAAGCCGGCGCCAAAATCTAAAATATTCCTTATCTTATTCCTTTCCGGCACAGGATATAGCTCCGGGAAGATATAATCATGGGCATTATTCAGTCCTATTCTATTCTCATAATTGGTAAAATCAAATTGCAAATTAAGTGCTGTAATTATTTTTTTATCCATCTCCCGGCTCGCTTCAACCAACGGACTTACGAGATTCAAAGGCAGATAGTTCGTATAATTCTTAGGGAACCAGTTCATCCATTTTACAAGGTCTTCGGCTCCATTATATTTTTCAAAGTCAGCCGGTTGTTCCGTTCCATAATTAACTTTTCTCTTCCTTCTTTTTACCTGATAATCCCATGAAACGAGCCATTTCTTAACATATCGGCTTTTATCTCGATTGTATGTTTCGAAAAATCTATCCTGTATATCTTTTTCTGTTATAGCCATATTATAGAGTTCTTCAGTATGGATTTTTATTCCGTTATTTTATTAAATGACTATTCTATACCTTTACAAAGGTCGCAAAGTTTTTAATTTATGCGAAAAGAGAGTATAAATACTGTAACTGTAGGAGCTAAAATAGCGGCGGCAAACCGAATAAAACCTTAACTATGAATTAAACGTATGTAGTCCGCATTCCTTTTTATCATTATCCTCCCACCACCACCTGCCTGCTCTAACATCCTCGCCCGGTTTAATAGCGCGGGTGCATGGCGCGCAACCGATACTCCCATAGCCCTTGTCGTATAAAGAGTTGTATGGTATTCTGTTGTTAGCTATAAAAGCGTTTACTTCCTGCGCCGACCAGTACAATAGAGGATGATATTTGATTATATTATTCTCCTCATCCCATTCCACTTGCGGCAGCTCCCTTCGCGAGGCGGAATGTTCAGAGCGTATACCGGTAATCCAAACCTTATTCCCTTTTAAAGCGCGCTTTAACGGTTCTACCTTCCGAATATAACAACATTCTTTTCTGTTCGGCACCGACTCATAAAAACTGCTCGGACCTTTGCTATTGAGCAATTCCTGAATTGCCTCCGTTTTTGGGGAATAAGTATGTATGGGCTTTTTATACTTTTCGAGAACACTGCTCCATACAGAATAAGTTTCGGCAAACATTCTTCCAGTGTCAAGGGTAAATATCTTAATAGGAATATTATTAGAAAAAATTATATGGGTTATCGCCTGGTCCTCATTACTGAAACTGCTGGAAAAAACAACCATACCCTGATACTTATCGGCTAAAACTGTAAGCGCCTCCGGTATAAATTTATCTTTTATTAATTCGCAAATTCTACCT
>JAKAOA010000169.1 GCA_021823405.1 Bacteroidota bacterium
TAGCACTGGGTGTTGGTAAATTCTTTACAGAAATCATCTACAGCAATATAAATCTCAATAATTTTATCGTCTGACATAGGTTGAGGTGTGTTTTGTTTTGTTGTTATTACAAATATAACACCTCTTCCTATGTCTATCTAATTGAATATCAATTATTTATGAACAAAGTAATTAACACTCCTTATCCCGAACTCACGTTAAAGTAAGTTTTGAGTGTTGGATTGCCCCGTTCAGCACAGCATCCCCTCTACGTTACTGTTTTCAAAATTTGTTATCTGATAATCCTATAGGTATAGGATATGTAAATGTACGATTTTGTATTTTGACCGCCAGATTCGCCAAGATGAGGGTAATATTCAATGGTAGCAATGGCGTTACGCTCACCTTAGCTGTTGTATGACTAAAATCGAACGGCTATTTTATTTTTTTAACTATGCCAAGAATAAAATAAATTTAATTTTGCTGAACTGCCAGACAATAAATGGATGCTCCGGAAAAAGACAGAAATAGGGTTGATTCTCTTCGGAGCAATTATGCTCTGTTATATTGCATTTCTAAATAATTTCCCGCTCGTTTATTCCGATACAGGCGATTATATAGAAAGTGCATTTAGGGCATATATCCCTTTTGACCGCCCCATTTTTTACGGGATATTCATACGCCTGATAAGTATTCAAAGGTCGCTTTGGTTAGTAATTTATGCACAGGGTCTTATCACTTCTTATGTCCTTTTTGAAACCTTTGGTATCTTCTATTCGGGAAACAGAAGAAATATTTTCTTTATTGCCTCACTCACCTTTCTCACTCTCTTCACCGGTATTTCGCATAATGTCAGTATTCTGCTTCCTGATATCTTCTGCCCCATAGCCGCACTTTGTTTTATAAATCTGCTGTTCAACAGAAATTTAAGCCGGTTTCGGATGACGGTTATTGCGGTTTTGTTGCTTTTATGCCTTCTGTTCGCATATTCCAATGTAATTGTACTCACAGCTTTATTTCTATTAATATCGGGTTACCTCTTTACAAGTAAATTGTTTGCCCGAAAGGGCAGTATAATTGCTAGGAGTCGGCTTGCCGGCTGCGGCGCTTTGCTCGCAAGTTTTTTTATAATAGCTCCAACGGGAAATTATTTAATCGGTCGGAAGTTTGTCATATCGGAAGGCACTCATGTTTTTCTTATGAATCATCTTCTTGAAACCGGAATTCTCGAGGATTACCTGAACCGCGAATGCGGAAAGAAGAACTATGTTCTCTGCCAGTATAAGGACAAGTTAGATACCGGTTTTATGTGGAGCGGCAGCAGTCCATTGTATAAAATGGGAGGATGGGCGGCAACCAAAGAGGAATATAACCGCATCATTGATGACATACTTACAACGCCCCGCTACCAATTAATGGTACTGCAGCGATTTGCCGAATATACCCTGATTCAATATTTCACCTTCGGCATACCAAATGCTCATTCATGGGGCAACGGACCTCCCCTTGTCCAGATTAACGAATATTATAAAACTTACGGTCGTGACTATTGCGCATCCCAGCAATATCATTCGTGGCTGAACTTTTCAACAACGGATGAGATTCAAATGATTTTGGTTTTTATCTGCCTTGCCTTTATTATACTCACATTATTAATACCACCGTGGTTCCTTAATCTTTGTTCAACATTAAGGTGGGTCATTGTAATATTACTCCTATTCACTATTTTGAACGCTGCTGTATGCGCCAATTTTTCCACACTTAATTCAAGGTTTCAGGACAGATTGATATGGTTGCTTCCGCTTATTGCTTTTTTAGCGGCAGAACAATTACTCCAAAAAGTTCGTTCTGGTAACTTACCTTCTGCTAATCGGTAGAATGCCTTTCTGAACCGTCTTTAGTTATTATTTTTCCATTTTTTCTCACATAAACAAGGCGCTGAAAGCGCAAACGGTTTTATGCTGCGGCTTGTTTTTTTATTTCTGTCCTGAAGCGCTGTCGCGGGCTGCCTGTCCCTCACTATTTTTCCCGTGGTTCATATAAGTATTCTGGTCCTCTATACATGGCGTAATGAGATGCCTGTAACAAGATAATTTAACTTCTTTGAGCCAAGGGGTATTTTCCTGAATGTTTCCGGTTATTCCGCAATGATAGTTTCCAACGCCCGACACTTTATAGATTGGCGCTTTTTCCACATCGTATTCGAAATAGGCGGGTATGAATTTAACGGTATCAATATAGTAATGGTAGGTAAGCGATTGCCCGTATGGTTTAAAGTCAACTACCATGGTATCGTTCGAGTGAGTGATTATTATCCTGTAATAATAGTTGTTGTAGAGTTCATAACGGTATATGTTTGTGCGGGGCTTGAAGGTGAAAATACTATGATACCTTGTATTAGTATCGCGCCGGAGACAATCCATATTGGAAAACTGCGTAGATTCCGACATCAGTTGAAAACTCTCTATTTTATATTCATCGCCGCCGGGGTGGCTTATATAAAGGTAAAATACCAGCGATGGGTATTCGGGCTGCGAAAAGACCTTACCCTGCAAACTGAAGAAAATTAAAAGCAGGAGAAAATAGTTGCGAGCAGGCGACATGAAGGCATGCCATATCATTGTGATGTAGGCATGTAGCCGATTTTTCAACGTATTAACTAAGGACTTTCTATGTGTATTATTTCTCATGCTCCTCTGCCTTTTTACTTTTTCTTGCTTTGCGGTAAATCATAATCGCACCCCACAATGCAAACCCTATAAGTAATATTCCTACTACACCCCATAAGAAACTTATAGTATCTTTCAGGGTAACTATAAAGACGATTGCAACCAGGAAAACAGTTGCCAGTTCGTTCCACATACGCAATTTGATTGATGACCATTTAAACTTATCCTTCTGTAGATTACTGAATATAACCTGATTTTGAATCTGATAGAGGGTAAGTCCGAGTACAAAGCTTAATTTAACGAGCAACCAAGGCGGAATACTTAAACCATAGCTGGTCCACAACAGCGTGCCGCCCAGAATATAGGTAATGATAGCCGAGGGCCACGTAATGCCATACCAGAGCCGTTTCTCCATTAATTTAAACTGGTTCTGCAATATTGTTCTTTCCGGCTCCGGCTTTTTTTCCGCTTCAGTGTGATAAATAAATAACCGTACGATATAGAACATACCGGCAAACCATGTAACCACAAAAATAATATGTAGCGGAAGTATATAGTTCATTTGCGCGATAATAGCGGATAGAATGCGTTTTCAATAATTGTTATTTGATAGGAGTCGCCCTTTTTCAAAACGGAGGCGATGTCAAAGCGCACCTCAAGGTCGAGTCCCTTTTTTTGCAGATATGCATCGGCAGCCCTTATAAGATGCCTTTGTTTCTGCCGGTTAACGAATACTTCGGGTTCGCCGAATGCTGCACTTGAACGTGTTTTTACCTCCACCACCGCAATAATATTTTTATGCACAGCAATAATGTCTATTTCTTCCTGCCCGAACCTCCAGTTTGTTTCCAATATTTCATAGCCGAGCGAACGGAGATGTTTTGCGGCTGCCTGCTCCCCTTCCGTTCCGGTTTTATGTTCTTCTTTCATGAATGCGAAAGTAGTTAAAGTTTAGTAAGCCGGAAATTAGTATCTAAATTGGTGAAGAAAATAATGGCGGTTATATATCTACTAAAAAATCATAATTTAGTCGCACTTTTCAGAAAGTAATTTAATAAAAGGGCTATGAAAAAGATTCTCAAGACAATTCTTTTATGCTGTATCACAGCATCGACTTCCCTTGCGCAGCAAAGTAAAGAGAATGTAGTACATAAAGCGGTTCCGCAGTTTGAGGGGATTATTGAATTTTTCCAAACCAATGGTATTGATACAAGCATTTATGCATATTATGTGAAGGGCGACAAAGTAAAATTGGACAACTTCGACCCGATTACAAAAAATACAGAAGGCGCTTTTCTGGTTGACCTCCACTCCAAAAAGCTGACGACTATCAGCCCTGTCAGGAAAATTTATTTTGACCAGGCATCTGGCGCGCCGGTAAAGCCATCGGGAAGTGTTAAGGTTGTGAAAACAGGTAAAAAGCAAGTACTGGCGGGGTATACCTGCTGGGAATATGTGGCGACGGATCAGGTGGAAGGAGTTCAAATTCATTACTGGCTTGCATCCGGGCATTTTAACTTTTTCTTAGGAACATTGCAGATACTAAACCGCAAAGACAAAAGTTCGGAATACTTCCTCCAGATCCCGCAGACGCAAGGAATGTTCCCTATGCTCTCCATTGAGGAAGATATAAACGGCTCTAAAAAGAATGAACTGAAAGTTACCCGTATCGAAAGAAAAGAACTGAAGGACGACAGATC
>JAKAOA010000170.1 GCA_021823405.1 Bacteroidota bacterium
GCTATACGCTGCAAGGTGTACGACAAGGAGTTATTGAAAGACGCCCCAAGCGTCTTTAAGCACACCGAACCGGTTGGCAAGGAATTTTTCAAGGATAAAGAAGCATATACCTTGCAAGTAGCTGTGGAGGACTGCACAGGATGTAAACTATGCGTGGAAGTTTGTCCGATAGAAAGTAAAACTGAAAAGGGTGTTAAAGCTATTAATATGAGCGAACAGTTGCCTCTGCGGGAATCAGAGAGGGCGAACTGGAATTTTTTCCTGTCACTGCCCGAAATCAAACGTTCGCGCTTATCGAGAAGCACCGTAAAAAACACGCAGTTTCTTGAGCCGCTCTTTGAGTTTTCAGGGGCTTGCTCGGGCTGCGGCGAAACGCCATATATTAAGCTGCTCACACAACTTTACGGCGACCGCATGGTAATAGCCAACGCAACCGGCTGTTCATCCATTTACGGAGGTAACTTGCCAACTACCCCATGGACAAAGAACAGGGAGGGCTATGGTCCGGCATGGGCTAACTCTTTGTTTGAAGATAACGCCGAGTTCGGATTGGGCATCAAACTGGCATACGATAAAAAAAGGGATATAGCAACCCAATATCTGATTGGTTTAAAAGATGTGATTGGCGAGAGTTTTGTGAATGAAATACTCAATGCCGACCAGAGTTCCGAGGAGGGAATAAAAAAACAGAGAGAAAATGTGAAGGAATTATGCCGGAGAATTGCCAATATTCATACGTCTGAAGCGGAAAATTTACACGCAATCGCCGAACATTTTATAAAGAAATCGCATTGGCTGATTGGCGGCGACGGATGGGCTTATGATATTGGGTTCGGCGGGTTAGACCATGTTCTTTCAACCGGGAAAGATGTAAATATAATTGTGCTTGATACGGAGGTGTATTCCAACACGGGCGGTCAGAAGTCGAAATCGACTCCGCTGGGCGCAAGCGCCAAATTTTCGGTAAACGGTAAACCAAACGGAAAGAAAGACCTGGCTATGCAGGCAATTGCACATGGTTCGGCTTACGTAGCGCAGATAGCTTTAGGCGCCAACGATACCCATACTGTAAGAACTTTGCAAGAGGCAGAAGCATTCCCGGGTACATCGCTGGTGATCGCCTATAGTCATTGTATAGCGCACGGTATTGATATATCAAGCGGACTGGAACATCAGATGAATGCGGTGAAGAGTGGCTACTGGCCCCTATTCAGGTTTAACCCTCTGAAACCTAAAGGTGAAAAATTCGTCATCGACAGCAAAGAGCCGTCATTACCGCTTGAAGAGTTCCTATACAGCGAAACGAGGTTCAGTACAGTTAAAAGGCAGAATCCGGCTCATGCGCACGAACTGCTGGCGCACGCACAGGCAGATGCAAGCTACAGGTGGCAGAAACTTCAGGCGTTAAAGAACCTGTAAGGTTCAGTAAATTCGTAAAAATTAGAGAACGTTTTTAGCGGAGATTAATTTTACAATCATAGTCCTGCTCCAATACTTTTACCGCCGTCCACATAGATGGTCTGACCGGTTATAAACTGCGTATCTTCCGAAATAAGAAAAGCTACCGCATTAGCTACATCTTCCGGTTTGCCTATCGTTCGTGTCGGCTGGGCATCAATAAGATTCTGTAAAATATCCTTATTGAGTGCGCGGGTGAGTGGTGTATCAATCAGACCCGGAGCAACGGCATTCACCAGCACATTGTATTTACCGAGTTCCAGCGCCATCACACGGGTTAAGCCGATAATGCCTGCCTTGGAGGCGGAATAGTTACTCTGTCCTCTATTACCCAGCCATGCACGCGATGCAATATTAACAATGCGCCCGGATTTTTGATTCTTAAATTTAACAGCGGCCTGTTTGCACATAAGCCACGCGCCTTTAAGGTTCACCTGTAATACAGCATCAAAATCGCATGCAGGCATATTCCATATCATATTGTCCTTAATGATACCGGCGTTGTTCACCACAGCATCCAGCCGATCGGTTATACGAAAGAGTTCCTCTACATCCGTTTCTGAACTGATATCGGCATTCACATATCTTATGTTTTCCGAATTAAGTTTTAGCCCGTTTTCTTCATCTTTATCCACTGCATAAATGAAGTAGCCCGACTGCTCTAACTTTTTGGTAATTGCATAGCCGATACCTTTTGCTGCCCCGGTTACTATTGCTGTGCGTTTATTCATAAGTAATTGTTTTTACGTTTTGAGCTACAAGTTATTTTAAAATTTCTGTAACCTTTGATCTGGTTTTATCAATTGTCCGCAAAGGGGAGGGGGCACTGTTTATATTGTTTTTCACCTGCAATAACCGGGCTATTATGCTTATAGCTATTTCGGCTGGTCCTTCGGCGTTTATATTAATGCCGATGGGCATATCAACCTTGTCTAATTCTTCATTGGTGCAATATCCGGCTTCCGAAAATATTTTACGGGTAACCTCCACTTTACGGCGACTACCGATCATACCCAGATAGGCATGTTCTTGTTTTATACAAAAGGATAGTATTTCGCGGTCTGCGGCGTGGTCGTAAGTCATAATACAGATGTAGGTTTGGTTATCGAATGGCAAGGCGTGCAACGCCTGTTTAAAGGGCAGATTCATTTTATATGCATTCTTTACACGGCATTGGTCGAGGTACTCCTTTCTATCGTCTATCAGGTAAATATCAAAACCGAAATCCGCGGCATAAGTTGCGAGAGATTTTCCAACATGTCCGGCGCCGAAAATGTATAGTTTATTTGGTTTCATAACAGGTTCAATATATATTTCAACTGTACCTCCACAGCACATTTTATGTTGATGCAGCAGATCGTGGCGGAACAATCCGTTTTTATTTTGTTGAATTGCGTTCAGGGCGTTTTCAATTACTTTTTTTTCCAGTTCTCCGCCACCGATGGTGCCGGAAGTTGTGCCATTGGCATACACAACCATTTTCGCTCCCATTTTGCGCGGGGTAGAGCCGCTTGTGTGTACTACTATGCAAAGAGCCGCGGCGATGTCGGCGGCGCGAATATCGGTCAGCATGTTCAGAATATCGTTATGTCCTGCAACCATTTCCTCCGATTTAGGGTTTTACTTCATCAATATCAGCACTATTGGATAGAATGGGCATTCTATTAATATTTTCATATTCTTCGGGAGTATTCACATTCAGTAAAATTGCCTTATCATCGGTTTCAATGCAGGTTTGCGGGAAATGTCGAAGTACATCCTTTAACGTCTTGTCACCGGGTGCCATGGGTTTAATTCTTCTCATAATCGGCAGTGACAGAAGAATCGGATGTCCCTTTTTGTTTTTAAAAACAGGAATTACTGCCCCGTCTGCCTTACGGTTGTTCCAGAGTGCAACTATCGTTTCAGGTGAAATTAAGGGGCTGTCAGCATTATGAATAAAGCAAAATCCGGCATCCGGCGCTGCAGCCAGTCCTGTCTGTATGGAATATAATCTATCCTTTTCAGGAAAAAGATTGGGAACAATTTTGACAGATGCGGGCAGTTGTTCCAGATGTGATTTCCAATCGCTATTTAAAAATGTAGAATTTAACACCAGAATAATATTGGTAACTCCTGCTGTTATATATGCACCGGCAATGTGAGAGACAAAAGTTCGTCCGGCAATTTTAAGAAAAGGTTTAGGGTAGTTCATTCTCGAAGAATTACCGCCTGCAAGTATTAACGTAACGCAATTATTTTTCATTGAACCGGTTGCCTTTTAAAGCATTTAAACTGACAATTGGTTTTTTTTCGGTAACTAAATTAACTCAAACATTATACATATTGTATGACCGTAATCATAAGAAACTTTGCCAAATGACAATTTCTTTGTAATGCAAAGAAAAGAACGCGCATTGTTTTAAATGATTTTATAAATAACAGAAGCAAATGCCACAACTTGAAAAGATAAACAGGGATTGCGCCGATATGGCTTTCGATTTACATTTTAATCGCGCAAAAGAATGGAAAGCGAAAGAAAAAGGACGGATAATAGTCGGGTACCTGCCTATATACATTCCGCGTGAAATAATTTATGCCGCTAATGGCATACCGGTAGGAATAATGGGTGCGGGCGACCGGAAGCAGATCATAAAGGGAGACGCCTATTACCAGTCGTATATATGCCACCTGCCAAGAGGAATAATAGAGATGGCGCTTGATAATAATTTCGACGGGTTCGACGGTTTTCTATTTCCCGCTATTTGCGATTGTGTGAGGAATCTTTCGGGTATGTTTAAATTATCAAAAAAAGGGGTGTTTCAGCAGTATTTCGACTATCCGCAAAACTTCGATCCTCATATAGATCGG
>JAKAOA010000044.1:0-1077 GCA_021823405.1 Bacteroidota bacterium
GTTCAGTCAATTTGCAGGTAGCGTGCACCCAGCCCGACAGAGTGGCCGGCGGTATATCTATGCCTGCACGTTTAAAACGTTGTATCTTACGATGCAGCGGCAGGTGGTCTACGTATTTCTCTATGATGATGTTGGCCAGCAGTCCCGGCCCTGCCATGCCTTTCTCTATGGGACGGCAAGGTAATTCCGCCATGATAATACCTTCTCCTTCCGGCTTTGCGTATTTCTTACGGATATACTGGTTCACATAAAAGCTTCCGGCTTTGTATTCCAGTTCTTCGGTTATCTCTTCCCCGATGCTCTTTAAGCCCGTTACATCTGCTTCGGGGGCTACCTCTATCCTGATGCGCTCTATATGCGCAGGTATAGGCAAACGCCCGGTATGTACCTTGTTATTGTTTTGCTTCTCCCTTGTATAGCTGATAGCCTGCTTTACCACAGGAGGGGCAGCAATGGTTTCCACATCAAGACCCAGTGATGTCTGTTCTTCCGCAACTGCCGGAACAAAGCGTTCGCTCTTTGTCCCGAATATCATTCGCTTGAGCTGGGCTAATTCTGCTTTCAGCTGAAGTACGGTAACTTCAAGAATTTCGTTAGCGGATTTTGCAGAAATAAGTTCGGCAATCAGTTCCTCTTTACTCAGATTTTCGTATGCTGAAATCATGGAAACAAAGATATATGGTTATATCCCTGAATGTACTGTATTCATTGGGTTTTTATCAACAAAATGATGTGCATACCGCCTCCTCTTTTTAACCGATAAAAGTGATATGCCTTCCAGGATTAAGAGCAACTGTTGCGCATCCAGTTCCATGCTTGCAGAATCTGTTTTTATTTCCGGCATTTCATACGTGCCTTTCTCCAGCCGCTTGTAATATATGGCAAAGCCGTCTCCCTGCCAGTGTAATAACTTTATCCGGTTGCGGGGGCGGTTGATGAAGATGAACACATCCCCGCTCAATGGATTCTGTAAAAACTCATTGCGCACCAACCCGCACAAGCCGTTAAAGCCCTTGCGCATGTCGGCTCGCCCGCCATACATGAAATAACGATATGCACGGTTTATGCTGAACATTA
>JAKAOA010000044.1:1087-20050 GCA_021823405.1 Bacteroidota bacterium
ACTTCGGCAAAAGGAAATGTAACACTGCCCCGGACTTTTACCGGAATAAAGCCATTGGTGGGTGCGGGCAACGCTCTCTTTTTCCTCTTTGGGGCTGTCCACCCGACAAACGTATAGTAGTTGATGCCGCCGGTCTCGCAAAACGCTCTTTTGCTCAGCCCGCTTTTGCGCCATTGCCTTATATGCTCCGTTATTTGCTCTGATGTGTACCGGCGAACGGCCTGTCTTGTTACTGTCGCTGCTTCCATTGCTTGGTTTTTGGGCAACAAAAGTACGAGGCCCTTACACCGCTGTCAAGATGTACTTGGTGGAATGCTTACGATTTAATTGTAAATTAGAGAGATATACAGGCACTGATTACAAATCAGCGCCTACGGGGGGGCACAAAACAAATGCAGGAGAATTGACCTTAGCAGGTACTGGTTATTACGAATAAATAATAATGCATTAATTTTAAACAATAGTACCAAACTGAAGGTCATATAAAACTTGCTTTAAAATCACTCTATTAATGCACTTAACTTTTACAATTTTCTCTTGGATTGGTTTGCCAAATAGCGCAATGTTCTGAATAGTTTGGGATTTTATTTGTTCTTTGAGATGCTTAAATCTTCGTATAGATAAACCCATTATTGTTTCAAAGGGGTTTGCGCCTGTTCTCACCATACTAAAATAAGAAGGATAAATGATGCCATCATAACCTGCTTCCTTGATTATAAAACTCATATGTCTAGAAATTTCATAGGAATGATCCTTGGCAAAAAAAAGCATCTGCATTGCCAAATCCATACTATTAAATTCATTTACGTTTTCTTCTTCAATTAACTCTGTTAAATCAATAAGTTTTAATTCCTTCTCTGGGGAAAGAGTTGCTACGTATAAATCATCCTCGATAGTAGCCCGACATTCATGAACACAAACCTCCATGTCCTGTGATGCATACATAATAGATAAACCGTCAGAATCCAAACGACCGCCTCCTGGATTTGGTGGACTATCGAATTCATAAAACATTGATGGATTTTTTGGATTCTTTCTTAACCGATAAAATGTTTCATTAAGAGAAAGAATCCTTTTGGGGTAAGTCCTGATTATCTGTTCAACTACTGATTTCCTTTTCTCCTTTGAAACAAGTGATTTTAAAGGCTCGATTTGACCTAACATCCATAGTCTTGGACCATAATGAAAAAATCCTATTTTGACTACCTCAGCTATAAGTTTTACATCATTCTTTATCCATTCTTGAAAATTTATATCACTCTTTTTGTACTGATATTGATTAAATTCAATTATTGGATTGATACCAAATTTCCCTTTACGTCTTGTGCCTTCTACAAAAAATCGCTTGGCAAGGATCAACGTTAAAACTTTGCTTAATTTTCTGCCATCATTAGTGTGACAATTTGGGCATAGGCTGTCTAAATTAAGTCCGATTTTTAAACTTTCTAATTTTAGCCCTTCGTCTAGGAAACAATTAGAGCAAAGAACTATTTCATCGCTTTGAGGCATATCACTACTTATGTGCATTCCTTCATTGGATTTGACGAACTCCATAGCTTTCATAAAGTCTGCCATACTACATTTTTATAAATCCTCCAGAATTTGTTCTAAAGAAATGCCTGCTCACTTCAATATCACCTTCTGCACCGTTTGGAAATTCATGTTGCCTACCCTGACAAAGTAAGGGGCTGTGGGCAGATTACCGACTTGGAAAAAGGTCTGCACCTTGCCACCCTCCGGACTAAGCCATTGCGAGGTGAGTTGTTTTCCATCTATACTGAACAGGGCAACATTTACCTGACTACTGCCCGGTATCTGTGCGGCAATCACATTCAGCGTGGATCCGTTCTGGAATACTGTCAGGGCTGCATTGGGATAAGCCATTGCTGTGGGTACTCCGGCGGTGTTATCGAGCCGGAAACTGAATACCCTCGTATGCTGGGTGTCGGCGCCGGCTACATAACAATTGGTATGCCAGAAGGTGATACCATCTCCCGGATCAACATCGGTGCAAGAGTAGTCGCCCCAGCGAAATGACCATCCTTGGGCTGATGTGCCTTTGATAGCTGTCTGCTCGGCGAAGGTCATCATTCCGGACGGGTCGCCGGCAAGCCTGCCTGTGTAACGGATGGAGGGAAAAACAGTAAGGGAATCACTGGCGGTATAGGCAAGCGCAATGTCGCCGTGGTAGTTCATGCCGATGCTGCTGTTCCAGCGGCTTACCCCGTCGGCTGGTGCAAAGGTACCCTGCTGGAATATCGACCATTTGAGCGTAGTATCATTCAGGCGGAGTTCATACCACCTTATACCGGCAACGTTGCCGCCGGTATTCACGGTGTTACTCAAAACTACCGAGGAATACCCGGTAAATCGCATGTAGGGGACGCGGAAGTCGAACTGCCCGTCGAGCGCGTCGAGGCTTTGAGGATATCCGGGCTGCGAAATAGATCCGCAGACAACGCATCCGAAGTAGGAGTCAAAGGAGGCAACGTACAGGGAATCATATTTGGTAATGGCGAGTGTTTGTGCGGTAGTGTCGGCATGCAGTTTATATATCATTATCCTGTCGGCGGGTCCGCCAGACGCTATATTTTGAAAGAAAAAGAGAAACTGGGGAGTTCCATAGGCGGGCAGATTTCCGTCACAGTCCAACGTTTTCGGGCAATCGGCTATACGGTTGTTTCCCATCATCTGCCGAAAATAAGGAATGGTATCGCTTATCATTGGAGCATTGGGACTTCCGTGCAGCATACGGCTGCGCGGCAGCAGGTTCACCCATTCCGGGTTACCCAAACCACGATAGGTCATGTAATAGCCGTCGGGCCAGATTGAAAATTTCGGATAATCGGGCAGCGTCCCCATATTGTAATACCAAATATAATAGGCGCCGGTGGGGTCGTTGGTAACCGAAACTGCCACATCAAGGGTAACCCAATCGTATCGCAGCTGCGAAATGAACCACCTGTCGGCAAACTTATCATACAGCACTACGGGATCACCCAGGTTGCTGCTGTCCCATATCCATCCTATCTGCCTCGGCGCCATAACCACATTTCCGTTCTTGTCATATACTGCCATATCACAGTTGTCCACTTCCGCATAGTATTTCGGGCTAACGGCGCCGTCGGGGTCGGTGGGACAAAAACCGTTGTAGAGAGGGCTTGCATCGAAGTTCACCAGCGGGGTATCAAGAACGGGACCGCCGGCTACCCGTTGCAGAAGCGGATCGGCTTCAAACGGTCCCGGAACAGGGGCATGCATATTTTTGTACAACTGCTCACGCTTTTCCTCCAGTTCCTTATAGCGGGCGGCATCTTTCGTGTTGTTCGCTACCGGAAGGTCGCGCAGAGGTTTGGATATTCTGAAACCGGAAGGCATAATGATGCCCGGTTTCTGGAGCGACTGCGCTTGAAGTCCTATTAGGACAGAACTGCACAGTGGCACGGCGACAAGGAGTAAAAGTTTTTTCATCTTGGATGGATTGGTTTGAATTTGAGACCGCTAAGATATTAATTTTCACAAACATTCATACATTTTCCGGGTTATTTGAATGGTTTGAAAAAATTCAGGTTACTCGGATATTGGACAAACGCATCCGCACTGCCGCAGAATCACGGCTTTCAGGTCTATCTTTACACACCCTGCTGGGAACTGCGTCACGTTGCTGCTTACCTGTTTACTTTATAAATATTCAATTCCATTCCGAATGCTTTTCCTAAAATGGGGGGTAAAGCATATCGATTCGGAGCTATTACGACGGTGGAAAGGGCTTGAGCAGGAAAATTTCTATAGCGCATAATTATTATTCCTGAACACTACTGTCCGGAAAAAATTATATCGGCAATCAAACTATGCCGACCACTATTGAACCCGATAACTATAGGGTTCAAAGCATCGGTATGACTGTCCGTACAGGTATTTTGCATTCGCAAAATCGCTTACGGGCTGTATATTGGGTTTATTCTGACTTACTTCTTCATTCAATTCCATTTTTGGGCGTGCCCCCAAGCTGCGCAAGGGGTCGGGCTATCCGCTGCAAGTCCTATCCGCCGGATGGCGTCCCGATAGCTATCGGGAGACGGGCTATCCGCTTCTATCCCTCACGCAAAATACAGTAAACATTTGCAAAATCGCTGACAGGAAGTATATAAGTAAAATTAAGGCATACAAGGATTTATTCATTATTTTCAGGACAGTAGTGCCTGAATCGAGTATAATGCCTTCGGCGGTATTTTTTAATTCAATAATATGAACGGTACATCAACGGGATTTGCGGGTAAAGAAAAAATTTTGTGTAGGGTTTTGTTTCGCCACTTCGCCGATATATGAGATAAGACGGTTTCCCGACAGCACCTCTGTCTCGTAGCCCAAATCGCTCATTAGCTGAAAACATTTTTTTCGATTTTCGTTATCCCACAACTCGCAATAGACAACCGGCTTATGCTTGCGCAGCAGTTCCTTGGCACCGTCCAGCACGAAAAACTCAAAATTTTCCACATCAATTTTTATACCGGTAACCGGTTTAGCGTTATTTAAAATTTCTGTAATTCCATCCAGCTTTTTCACCGCTGTTTTAAAGCGTTCTCCCTCATTATTTTCGGTAATGCTCTGATGTACCACGTGGCTAAGCCCCTGCATCCTAACTGAATTCAATAATGGCACTACCATTTCCACCTCACCATCGCCATTCCCCAACGCGCAGTCGAATACTTTCACATTCTTCAGTTCATAATGTTTTATAACTCGCTTCAATGCCTGAAGGTTATGCGGCACCGGCTCAAAGGCATACACCGTCGCTTCTTTCACGTCCTTTGCCAAATGGGCGGTCATAATTCCAATGTTGGCGCCTATATCGAGTACTATACCGCCGGACGGAATAATTTTGATAAAGTGGAGGAAATCTCTTTCGTTCTTGTCACGGTTCAGCGTTTTTATTTTGAACAGCGAAAAAAGAAACAGGTAGTTCGGAAACCCAAGGATCTTCTGCAGAAGATATTTTACGCCGTTTTTCATTATTCTTCGTCCCTGTCTTATATCCTGTCTCACTTATTCCACCAGTCGGCAAGCATATTGCCTGATAAGAAAATACCGGTATTCTTATTTTGAATTTTAACCAGATTAATCATTTCCGTCAACACTACATTTGAAAAATTCCTGTTAAACTTTATGGAAAATTTAAGGAAGTCATGATACGTTTTCAGCAACTTCATCATGCTCTCTGTCGAATAGCCGGAAAAGCGCTGCAAATGGTCTTTAACAAGTTCAACGAGCTGTTCCTGTGCGCCGGTAAGGTCGTCATTGTCAAGTATTTTAAGGAAATTCCTTGTAAACTCCGCCGACATTTCCATGGTTACCTTGTGCGATTCGGCAATCTGTCGTACAACATTCTCCGCCAGCTGAAGGTTTCGCCTGTATGTATCCCGAACAGGACTCAACATAAAGGGCTCCATCTCGTTTTCGTGGAGAATATTATGTATCAAATCAAACGCTTTAAACCCCGTCTCTTTAACCTCATCCAGTTTTCCCGAGGTAATTACCTTTACCTTGTCTATATCCCCCAGCGCACGGTTGGTCGCTACTTTTATATCATTCCTAACTGACTCAATCTTTACGTTATTCCTTGTTTTCATTATGTTTAAAATTTAAATATCTATCCATGTTAAAAATAGGGATTATCTGACAAAATTATGCTGCGGTGCATGATATTCAAAAAAGAACGGTAAGGTTATACAAAGTGCAAATTTCCGATTTTTTTATTAAATCCGGCATTCCAATCTCACTTTTCCCAAAAGCGGAAAATTAGCGTCTTAATCTAAGCAACAGCTACGCTACCCCTATCCGCCGACAAATATTATTAATACCTTTGCTTCTGCTTTAACTGATGTTTCGGGTTATCTGAATCCGGTTCATGTGATATGATATTGCCAATCTCTTTACAACCTAACTACTCTATAAAACCAAAATATTATGAAAGAAACCGCCTACATCGTTTCATTCTCCCGCACTCCTGTCGGAAGTTTTGGAGGAACGCTCGCCCGCTTTTCAGCGCCGCAGCTGGGAGCATTTTCCATAAAAAAAGCATTGGAAAAAATAAACATATCTCCTGCGCAGGTAGAGGAAGTGATAATGGGAAACGCCATGCCTGCAGGATTAGGACAGAACCCTGCCCGACAAGCGGCGCTTCTTGCCGGACTTCCTGACGAGGTGATTTGTTCATCTACAAATAAAGTGTGCGCCTCGTCGCTGAAAGCCATTATGCAAGCATCGCAGAGCATCATGCTCGGACTGCACGATACAATGATAGCGGGCGGATTTGAAAGTATGAGCAATGTACCCTACTATGTTGAACGGTCAATCGCCCCATCCCGTATAGCCGACCTCACTCTTATTGACGGCTTAAGAAAAGACGGTTTATGGGATGTCTATAATGATTATCACATGGCAATTGCAGCCGAAAAAGCAGCAAAAAAAATGGGCATAACCCGCAACATGCAGGATGATTATTGCATAGAATCATACCGCCGCGCAACCAAAGCCAATGAAAATAACTGGTATAAAGGGGAGATTGACCCTGTAGAATGGACTGATGCTAAAATCAAAGAGAAAAAAGAGATAAAGGAAGACGAAGAGTACAAAAAAGTGATTTACGACAAGGTGCCGAAGCTGAAACCCGCCTTTGCGGCGGACGGTACAATAACTGCCGCCAATGCATCCAAGGTGAACGATGGCGGAATAGCCGTGGTTCTTATGAGTGAAGAAAAGATAAAAGAATCCGGTGTTACGCCGGTTGCAGTTATAAGAGGTTTCGCCGATGCCGAACAGGCGCCTTCAGAATTTCCCACTACTCCCGCTAAAGCCATACCTATAGCATTAAAACGTAGCGGTTACGCACTGAAAGATATGGACGCAGTGGAGATACATGAGGCATTTTCATGTGTTGCCCTATCCAATATGAAGGTTTTGGGCATTGATCATTCCATTACCAATTTGCACGGAGGCGCTGTTTCCATCGGACATCCGCTCGGCGTTTCGGGAGCAAGAACGGTTACCTCGCTGATAAGCGTGCTGAAAAGAACGGGGGGCAAACGCGGTGTGGTAGGCGTATGCAATGGCGGCGGGGGCGCCAGCGCCCTGGTACTCGAAATGGTATAGCTCCAAACTTGTGAATTTCATACCATTATTATACCGATCACATTTGAACCTGATAGCTATCGGGTTGCTAAAACTAACAAATTCAAAGTATCTGTATAAGTGCTGTACAGGTATTTTGCTTTTGCAAATCACTTATGAGCAGGATAGATAAGTCCGAACGTTCATTAATCGTTTCCCTTAATATGGATTTGGTACTTTTGAGTTATGGATGATACATTGAAGCACCAGGCGCTGCGCAGAAAGCTGGTAGAACAGATTAAACGGAAGGGAATAACAGATACCGCTGTTCTTAATGCCATCGGCAAGGTACCGCGCCATCTTTTTTTTGAGAGCGCCATGCTGAAGTACTCTTATGAGGACAATGCTTTTAAAATAGGTGAAGGACAAACCATTTCGCAGCCCTATACCGTTGCTTTTCAAACTTTACTCCTTCAGGTAAATAAGGGAGATAAAGTATTGGAAATAGGAACCGGTTCAGGGTATCAGGCAGCCATACTTGATGCGCTTGGAGCAAAGGTATTCACCATTGAAAGACATAAAAAACTCTACGACTGCGCCTGCTCAACGCTAAAAACCCTGAATTGCAAGGTGAAATGCTTTTACGGAGACGGATACAACGGTCTGCCTGCATTCGCCCCGTTCGACCGGGTGATTGTAACCGCCGCTGCGCCATATATTCCCAAGCCATTGCTCGACCAGCTGGTTATAGGCGGCATACTGGTAATACCACTTGGAGCGGGGACCACCCAGGTAATGAAACAGATTAGGAAGTTATCGCACGATAGCTATAAAACCCTCGACTATGGCAATTTTTCATTCGTACCGTTCGTAAATTCTACCGATTGGGCTACCCGATAACATCGGGTTTGTCCCCCATCTCATTTAAATAGTTGTACCGCAACCATAATTTATGAACAATTAAGGGTTCGTAATTAAGAGTGAGCAAAATGAACAAAACGTAAAAAAAACTTACTTTTGCAGCCAATTAACCAAAACACAACTTCACATGAAAAAGTTCATCTTAACAGGTACGCTCGCACTATTCGCTGCCGGTTTGTTCGCTCAACAAACGGACAACAGTTCAAGCGGACCAACAAGTAAAAAAGGAGAAATGTATCTGCCTGAAGCGGGCGACTGGGCTATTGCTTTCGATGCCAGCCCATGGCTCAACTACTTTGGTAACTTTTTATCAAGCGCAGGGAACAAAGCTCCTACAGCTAACTTCCTCACGCCTAATAATACCATAGTAGGTAAGTATTACGTTGACCCTCAAACTGCGTACCGTGCTATTTTGAGAATCGGCGTTCAATCACTTTCCCAATCGAACACAATTGCAAGTTCCACATCGATAACCGGTACGCCGCCATTTGGTCCGGCTCCTTATGGTACCACAGTTACAGATAAGGAAAACTTCGCGAACCATTTTGTCGGGCTTGGCGCCGGTATGGAAAAGAGAAAAGGCAAAACACGCTTGCAGGGCTATTATGGTGCAGAACTAATGTTCTGGCTGTCGGGATCCTCGGCTACCTACAGTTATGGAAATGCCTATAATCAGACCACCGACCCCAGTCCTCTCTATACTAATCCTGTATTAGGTGGTTTGTGGGGTTCTACGCCTACAACTACCAATATGAATAGCGGATATGGCAACGGAAGAGCTACAGCATGGAATTCCGGCTCTGTATTCGGTATCAGTGCGTTAGGGTTTATCGGCTTTGAATATTTCTTCATGCCTAAAATATCCATCGGCGCAGAATATACATGGGGTATCAACTTCCAATCAGTTGGACAGGGAAGTTTAACCACAGAGGATATCAATCCTGCTGCTCCGGCATCAACCGTTTCGGATAAACAAATCCAACCGGGTACCGGCACCAGCGGATTCAGCCTTGATACAGGTATCAATTCCATCTTCGGAAACAATGAGTCGGCTTTCGGTTCTTTAAGTTCAGCCGACCTGAATATTATCTTCCACTTTTAACCGGAGCGGAAAACAGATATAAAAAAGCCCCTGTTTCAGGGGCTTTTTTTATTTATGCCGCATCGCTACTTTACCTTTCTGCCGAGGGTTCTTTGCAGTTCCCTTCTTTTTATCGTTTCACGCTTATCAAATTGTTTTTTGCCTTTGGCAAGTGCAATTTCAAGCTTTGCCCATCCCCTGTTATTAATGAACAATTCTATTGGTACTATCGACATCCCTTCAGTTAATGTACCCGTTATCTTTTTAAGTTCCTTTTTATGCAACAGTAATTTCCGGTTGCGCGTCTCCTCATGGTTATAGAACGACCCTTTACTAAACGGTGAAATATGAAGACCTTTAACCCATAATTCGCCTTTATCAATGTAACAAAATGCCTCGTTTATGCCCGCCTTGCCTTCGCGTATAGATTTAATCTCTGTCCCCTTAAGTTGCATACCTGCCGCATACCTGTCGAGCAAGGTATATTCAAATGACGCTTTCCGGTTCCGGATGTGAATCTCCTTCTGTTCACTGCCTTTTTTCCCTTTATCGCTCATCTACGTTCATCCGGTTACGTTCTGTATTTACAAAAACGGCTGATTATCTCATTAAATACATTTTCCCCCAGCCATGGGTAAAATACTGGTCAGCGTCGGTAGAATAGTGATCAAGCGACTGTCCGTCGAGCGAAGTTATTACGCGGTAGAGGTAAACTCCATTGGCTACCCTGTCGCCAAATCTGTCAGTGCCATCCCATACCCCCGAAGTAATGTTCCGCCCGATATGTATCGGTCCTAATTCGCCCTCCGTAATCTCCCTTATCACTTTACCTGTAACCGTCATTATCTGAATCTTAAAATAGGTTGGAATCTGCTCGCCGGTTAGCGTAAAAACAAATTTGGTGGAAGTAGAGAATGGGTTCGGATAATTCACTACATTGCTTATCATCGACTTGTTTATCACCTGAAAATCTATCACATATCCGTTAGGACCGCTTGCTATTCCGGAGGCGTTCTTTGCCTGTACGGTCAGTTCGTAAGTACCGTCCGGAAGCGTTGGGGTATAAATCAATTTGCAACTGTTGTCAGGTAGTATGGCAGGGGTGAAGGACATTTGGTTGCCAACAAACACCTGCGTAGCTGTTGGAGTGTTCACATTACGTATAAATACAGCAAAATCGGATGGGCTATTTAGTGCAAGGAACTGATTCAGATCTTTCAGTGTTATTAAGATGTTCGGATGGGGTGAAACTATATCTCCGTTCAAGATATGCACTCCGTCGAAAGTAACATCGAGCAACGGATTCACGCCATCCGACTGCACATTAAAGTATTCCCATGCAAAGTTGTTAAAATGATACTGTTCGGCTCGTGTCAGGGGTTGCGAGGCAGGATTAACCTCAAACCAAATGCTGTTGGCGCCCGGATAGGATACTGATGATGTTGCTGCTGAAATCATGGTAGTATCGCCCGGGTTCAATATTTTCGTGTGTTTCACCGGCAGCGGATGCGATACGTTGGACTGGTCGAGAATCCAGGCGTTGTATGCCATGCTGTCCATAGTATAAGGGCTTATGTTCTGTACTACTGTCTCATATCTGATGGTATCGCCTGCCTGCATAGTATCTTTATGAAAATAGGATGCCTGCGAAGGGTATAAAATAGATGGATTAACAGCCACCTCTGGCACCGGGGTAAAGAAGACCTGCCACTTATTCATCTGGCTCGGGGTGTGAGTAAGGGTATCTTTGGTATATTCCATAAGTTGCAGTTCGGGATACTGCTTTGCGTTGATGGATGTTAAGTACATGTTGGCTACCTGCGGCGAAATATTCCTGAACAAGGTGTTAGAAACATCGTTATTGTTAATTCCGATGATGTTAAGCCGTGCGCTATCCTGGTTTTTGGTAACGAGCGGATACTGACGCCAACTTAAAGAATCCCAGTGTTGAGCCGGACCGATAACGGGGGAATAATCGCTGCCGAAATCTTCATTATTGGTGAGCGTTGTAGTAAAGCGCAAAGAATCAAATTTGTTCGTTCCAAGCAGGTTTACAGCTGTGTTCGGACTTCCTTTCCTAACAAAAAATATCCATGGTACACTATCAGAATAGGAAGCGAACGTAGCCGAACTCGGTCCGCCCAAACTTGCTATCACGCCTCTTACGCCTGTATCAGACCAATGCTGAAAGTTTGCCTCCCAAAAACTGTAAATCAATATATAGTCGCCATTCGGTACCGCCTTCAGCATATTTTTTAATCCGGTCATTTCGCTTGGTACGCTAGTCCAGAATATAAACTTATTACCCGGAGAGCAGCCCCAGCCGTTACCATTATCATTCGCCTCACCAAACTGATTATTTGCGTCTCCGGTAAACCACGGCTGAAGAGATACCCCGTCTATTACCCCAACCATTAACTGGTCAGTAAGCTGGCAGCATCCGGTTCCTTCGGTAGTCAGGTTAAGCAGGTACTCCGTTCCGTACTCCTGGGTATAGTAGTTATTATAGTTCGGGTAAGGCGGAACTCCATAATCGGTGCATTGAAGTGTTACCCCGGTAGGAGAGAACAACCATCTCCGGTGCGGTATATCCTGATTAATGTAGGTATAATAGTTGTTGTCGAACTGATAGTAGTGCGCCTGCGCCCAGCCGGTTTTTCCTGTAATGTACTGAAATGAGCTGTTCTCCCAGAAGAAATCTTTAAAGTCGTTAGTATCGCGCATTACCCGCCAGTAATACACTGTGCTGTCTTTGAAAATAAAGGACGGAGGAGGGGTTACAATATGTTTTAGCGGACTTGCCGCCAGGTTATTAGCTGCAACCGGCTGCGCATGATTAACATTTGCGCCGTTCTGTTTTACAGGCGTCTGCGCACCCTTTATCGAATTTTCAGCAGGCGCTATATTTATGGCTGAATTTACAGGGGCTACAGTTCCCGGTGAATGACCGGCAGGTGAGGGTTGTGAATTCTCAAGGGCAGGGATGTTTTCATGTTTTATTTGAGGCAGCTTCAGCGGCTTATGCGGGTTGCTGTTTACCGGGGTAATATTCCAGTATGGAGTACCTGGCGGAGTATTTTGCCAATTCCACTGGTTGGCGCAAACCACCCCCCCGGGCGAACTTACCACTTGCGATTTTAGCCAAGGGCTATTGAAAAATATAGTAGTATCTATCTGAAATACATACCGTCGACTAGGTGCATTAGGGTCGCCGGTAGAAGCTTTCAGGGTAATTGTGTCTGTAGGTATTATGGCGAACTGGTAAGGGTAGATTGGAACAATATCGCCGGAACTGATGAGCAGTTGGGCGGGGGTAAGCAGATTATTGTTTGTTTTCGTCATCTCTTTACACAAATTATTCGGATCTACCTGCACCAAAAACTTATTCAATCCCACCCCTATCTGGTTATTTACAGGCATGGTAATGCTAAGAGTATCCTGATAGTAAACATGTTGGAATGTTTTCATATACGACTGTGTGGCGCCGGTAGGGAAAATGCGCGTTACTGATACCTGTACCGGCTGTGTAACCGCTTCGGCAAGATTGTATACTACCACGTTCACCTTGAATGAATCGAGTTGTGTGGTAACATTAGGCGGGGTAAAATAAACGCTTGTATCGGTTACGGCATAGTCAGGTAACGAATCCTTTGCCATAAAGGTAATGGCAGGGTCGCCGTTTAAGGTCATCTCAAGTATCGTCATAATACCAACAATATCGGAGGAATATCCGGGATAAACCTTTCCAATCGTATTTTGGAGCGATTTGCCAATGGGCTTGCGCCACATCAGGGTATCAATGTCCTGATAAAAGTTTTGAGTGTAAGATACGAGATAGCCCGGCACGCCAAGGTCATCGGTGGCTAAAAAGGCGATAGCGCCAGGAAATTCAAGCGTGAACTGTTCGCTCGTATTGGAGATTGCCTCGCCTTCAGGTTCAAATATGTCTCCCGAAAAACAGGCGTCGCCGATTATCATCGGATACTTTCCGTAATTCGTATAGTCGGAAGGCGCATCTAAACTTACGTCAAAATTGCTTCCAGAAGCATGACCGAAAAAGGTCATCAGCGATACGCCGTTATTTATGAGGTTTTTTACTGAATCGGCAAGGGTTATCTGTATCGGTGCAGGGGTTGACTTTAGGAAGGTATATACATTGGCTCCGAAGTATGGTTTCATAATAATGGAGGCAAAAGAATTCAAATAGTTAAGAAATTGCTGCTGCTCTGTATAATTGCCTCCGCCTCCGAAATGAATTACCTTCTTCATCCACTGTGCATAAGGCGTGGATTCGAAGGTCTGCACTTTCGTCAGATAGGTAGATGCCTGTAAGGTATTGGCTGCAGGCACCCTGCCGGTGGCTAATGCAGGGGCTAATCCTTTCGCTATCAGTCCGCTTGTTAAATAAATATCGGAAGAAGGTACGCCCCAGGATGGAATCAGATTATCCGTGTAACCAACAGTAGCAGTATCAGGACGGGCAAGGTTTTCGCGTATTCCTTTGCCGAGCAGAAGCAGGTATTGAGGGGGATTGCGCCACTTATGGAGCGCATTGTTACAAAAATTCCTGATAGCGAGTGGGTCCTGTTCTACACCATAAGCGAACTGGTCGTAAAGTTCTTCTATGTTTGCAAGTACCGCATCATAGCCGGTATTATTCCTATAGGCGGCATAGCTTGTTGCAACGCTCCACAACTTCGGATGGCTGATGATGAGATAAGAAACTTTGCTCATGTCGGCGGGCACATATTGTGTAAATAAACCGTTGGCAGAAGAGCCGACCGGCAGAAGAACGTTGACATGATAAATCGAATCGTCAGAAGTGATATAACATTGCTTTATACCGCCGCTGTTCGGTATAAGAATACGGCAACTTAAGCCCGTCTGGCTTACCCTTATACGTCGGTGGTTAGTGAGGTCGTAAAAGCGCACTGTATCTGCATTATTTGCTATCCCAACATTGGTAAGCGATAAAAAAGCAGCCCCCCCCGAAACGCCGTCCGGCATATATAACATGTACCTTCCATAGCCACCCAGGTTGGGTATTTGAGGATACACCGCGGAGATGTAGGATACGGCGGTAATATTACCGGTTCCTAATATTTGTGGACTTAACCCGGCGGATAAACTTGCAAAAGTGAGCGATACATTAGGGCTACCGGCAAGTGTCGCCGCCGGTACTTGGATATTCTTTGTAATCACCGGAAATGTATCACAGAAGATGGTATCTATTGGCGCACCGCCCCATGAGTTTGTTATACTGATGTTGTGGTCTGGGGTGAATCCTGCATCGGACTCTCCTGTAAAAAGAGTCGTTATTACCGCATTGGGTCCGGAGGAATAGATTAGCGATGGATTGATGTTGAGCTTATATGTAGCCGCTCCCCCGAGGTCTATTTCGGAATTGAACCAGCCCTCGGCTCCGGTAAAGCGAGGGTCGCTGGCGGTAAGTCCGCCTACCAAATATCTTCTGCCGTTATAAAATTCTTTACTGCCGTAATCTACCGTTTTCTCCATAAAATAAGAAGCTGCGGTAAAACCGCCAAACGCCGTATCGGTGTATTCCGACATCCTGTAATTGTTTACAGAGTTATTCCATGTAAGGTAATATACGGCGGTATCGGAGAACAAACTATAATATGGGTTTGGAGAGTGACCTGAATTATAGACAAGCGAATCGAGCGCGCCATCGTTACCCTGACCGTAAAATTCTATATAACTGTTGTGGTTGAAAACCCCTCCGAACTCCTGAATATAAATATATTGCTCTCTCCCGCGAAAGAATAACTGAAAATTTTTAGGATTAATGGTGTTAACCGGAATACCTGCGCCGGCAAGAGCGGATGAATCGATGCGATATACGCCATCTTTAACCACTTTTATTTTGTAGTATTTCTGGGAGTAGTTTATCCACTCGTTGCAGTAGGTTTGCGCCCTGCAAGGGTGAAGCTGTAAAATGAAACCGGAGATAATAAGAAACAACGGTATAGGGCGCATTTTCGCCCGTATTGAGCTTTTACGTGATATTTTAAGAATAACCTTACTCAATTACAAATAGTTATATATATTATTTCATCCGTAAGGCAGAGCAATTACGATGTCGCCTAATTTAGCATAAAAGTTCAACAAATGAACAAACAAAGTTAATAATAAAAAAGGTAATTGCATTTATTATGAATTAAAAAATTTGCAGGTTCATGTTTATATTATTGGCTGATAACAAGTATATTATTAAAATTTATTCGATATGTTTTTTCACAATTCTAATTACTTAATTTTCAACCGGAATGAAGTCGGTTCTTAAATTTGCGAATTATTTAAACCTTAATTTCTCTTCTTATCTCCGTATATTAACTATATTCTACGCATTTGGTTAATTTTGAAACTCTTTAATAAAATGAACAATACATTAGAATATGTTTCAAGAAAATAATCCAGCGTTGACATCCTGGCTCGATGTACCGGAGAACAACGATTTCCCTATTCAGAATTTACCCTTCGGAATAGCAAAGTATGAAAAGGGACCATTATTGAGTAAGCGCCCGGGATATCAGGCGGTAAGTATAATCGGCGATAATGTGATTGGTCTTGCAGTACTTCACGAATTGGACTATTTCCGGGATATTCAGCTTCCCGAAGGCATCTTCGAGAAAGAATATCTGAATGAATTTATAGACCTCGGACAACCGGTATGGCGGGCGGTAAGAAAACGGTTATCGGAGCTCTTAAGAAAGGACAACCATGAACTATGCAATAACAAGGAGGCGCTGAAAAGATGTCTATATAATGTACACGATGTAGTACTAACCCTGCCTGTAAAAATCGGCGATTATACCGACTTTTATTCAAGCCGCGAACATGCAACTAATGTGGGCTCCATGTTCCGCGATCCGAAGAATGCCCTGATGCCGAACTGGCTCCATCTGCCTGTGGCGTATCACGGCAGGGCATCGTCAATATTCGTTTCAGGCGCCAATTTTCACCGACCTAAAGGTCAGATGCTGCTCCCCGGGACGACTGATAAGCCGGTCTTTGGTGAGACGAAGGCGCTCGATTTTGAACTTGAGATGGCTTTTGTTATAGGCAAATCAACAAAACCAGGCGAATCCGTCAGTACTCATGACGCGCGGAAACATATCTTCGGTTTTACGCTCTTTAATGATTGGTCAGCCAGAGACATTCAACGGTGGGAATATGTTCCGTTAGGTCCCTTTCTGGGCAAGAACTTTGCATCCACAATGTCGCCTTGGATAGTAACTCTTGATGCTCTTGAACCATTTATCACAACTGCACCAAAACAGGAGCCCGACGTATTGCCGTACCTGCGGCGACCAGATTCCAATGGGGCATTCGACATTAACCTTGAGGTATGGCTGCAAACAACGGGCAAAGAGGAGACAAAGATTTGCATGTCTAATTTTAAGTACATGTACTGGACGATTGACCAGCAACTGTCGCACCACACCATAAACGGTTGTAACATAAATATAGGCGACCTGATGGCATCGGGAACTATAAGCGGACCTACCCCCGATTCCTATGGATCAATGCTGGAACTCACTTGGAACGGTTCTAAACCCCTAATACTGCCGGGCGGCTTACAGCGCAAATTCCTTGAAGACGGAGATAAGGTAATCATACGAGGATACTCACAAAAAGACGGGCTAAGGATAGGTTTTGGCGAGGCGAAGGCGATAGTGCTTCCGGCTGTATAGCCGATTGTTACCGTTATGCATGGCCGGCTGTTAATACGTTCAGTACATTATGGTTATTATAAAACCATCCTCATACCTGACGCGGCAGTCAGGATTTTCTTATATTTTAATTCCAATGATAAGGACATCGTCAACCTGTTCGAGCGATCCCTTCCAGGTATTGAATTCCCTCTCCAGTTCCTCCTTTTGTTCAGCCATAGAACTATTGCATATTGACAGCAGCTTCTCCTCCAGCTGCTTGTACTTGAATTTTTTACCCTTTGGACCTCCAAACTGGTCAGAAAAGCCGTCGGTAAAGAGGTAGAACTTGTCCCCTTTTTTCAGTTTAATAAGTTTGGACGTAAAGGGTTTCGGGGTATCGAATTTTCCTATCGGCTGCTTGTCGGCGGCTATTTCCGTAAGAACGTTATTGCGAATATACCAGAGCGGATTATAGGCGCCACTGAATTCCAACTCAAGATTTTTTAAATTGAGCATGCAAAAAGCTGCGTCCATGCCATCCTTAACTTCTTCGCCGCTCTTTTCAAAAGTTTCGAGAACCAGTTCTCTTGTTTTATCCAGTATCAGTCCGGTATTCCGCAATTTGAACTCTTTCACAGCTCTGTTTATGGCATTGCTACAGACCACACTTACCAGCGCGCCGGGTACGCCGTGTCCGGTACAATCGCAAGCTGCGATTAGAATAACTTGATTTTGATCTTCTGCCTTCGAGGAATCTGATGTTATCGTTTCATTCCACATCCAGTAGAAATCACCTGCCACAATATCTTTCGGCTTATAGAAAATAAAGGATTCAGGCAGGTATTCATGAATGAAGTCCGGCGGAGGCAGTATAGCATCCTGCAAACGTTTAGCATAACTTATGGAGTCCATTATCTCCTTGTTCTTTACTTCGACTTCCGTCTTTTGTTTCTCCACAACTTCCTTCTGTCGTTCAATTAGAATCTTTTGGTTACGTGTAATTCGCAATGAACGGAATATTATTATTGCGACTATCATTACAGCTAATGCAGCGGTAATACTAAAAAGAAGTATGATGTTTTTTCTTTTTATTTCGGCTTTCGTGAGCAGGTCCTTTTTTTCCTGCTCTTTTTCAGCGGTCATCTCCTTTTTCTCAAACTCATAAGCAAGTTCGGCGCGGTCGGTTTTCTTCGCAATTTCGCTATTGTAAATACTGTCGTGTAATTTATAGAATGTCCTGAAATAAAACAAAGCTTCCTTTGTGTTACCTATTGCATCATATATATCGCTTAATCGTTTTGTGGTCTCTTTTTCAAGATCGATGGAGCCGATTTCATTTGCCTTTTTTTGCGCATCGTTCTCAAAAGCCAGTGCTTTACTATAATCTTTCAAATAATAATAACAAAACCCAATGTCTAGTAATGATCTGGCTATCCCCTCGTTATTTTCAATATCCCTGAACAGGTTCAGCGCCGCCTTCAGGTTAACGAGGGCGCTATCATACTTCTTTTGCACTTTGAAAACATCACCGAGATCAAGATAACAGGTGGCTATTCCTTGAGTATTATTCATCCGGGTATATATTCTCAATGCTTTTGAGAACTGTTCTTCAGCAGTATCATACGCATTTCGATTCTGATTTATCTGTCCTAAATTTGTATACATATCTGCTTCATCGGGCAGGAAACCCTCTTTTCCCTTTATCTCAAGGGCTTTTTTATAGTTTTCAAGGGCTTTGGAAAAATCGCCTGAATTAGCGTAAATATTTCCTAAATTTTTAAAAGCGTCCCCAATATGATCGGAATCCCGGATTCCTTCAAATATTTCCAATGAACGGTAACAAGTATCGAGAGCTCTCGGATAGAGCCCTTGCCGCAAAAAACAGGTCCCGATATCTTCAAGGGCGATGGCGCTGCCTTTTTCGTCTCCGATTTGACGAGAGAGGTTAAGCGCTCTGTTAAAATAACCCAATGCTTTAAAGTTATCTCCTTCATCAAGGCATACATCACCAAGATTGTTCAGGGTGTTTTGAATACCATGGCTATTCCCTATCAATATGTTTATATCGAGCGCCTTGTTGTAATATATTTGAGCATTAGCATAATCTCCTTTCGCATCATAGCAGTTTGCAATATTATTATACGCCAATGCGATATATCTGTTATTCCCAATTTT
>JAKAOA010000045.1 GCA_021823405.1 Bacteroidota bacterium
ATTGGAGGTGGAGCGAATGAACTGGTGGCAGTCAGAATAAATTCTTTTACAGTTGTCGCCCATTCGCCGAAGGACAGCGGCAAAGGGTTCCTCCTGCGGCAAAATAGCCGTCACCACGCCAAACCGCATTCAACAGGTGAAAAAGTGGTTGATTTGCATTTTGACAAAATAAAAGGCAAAGACGGCCATTTTGATAACTCTCAAAAACTTAAAATCCAGCTCGACAGATTCAAGAGTGAACTTGATAAAGCGATAGACGGTCATATTACAAAGATAATTTTTGTGCATGGCGTTGGCAACGGTATTCTGCGGAATTCTATCAGAGGCATACTTAAAGGATTCGATGGGATTGAATATTACGATGCGCCTTATAAGGTTTTCGGAGACGGCGCCACCGAAGTTCGGATTTTTGCCAGAAACAAGGCGAGGTGATTCAGTGCCAAATATGGTTGGTTATCTTAACCCGTTTATTTGTCTTACGTTTTTGAGGGCGCCAGTTAGCGGGTAGAGTTTATTTTCAAACGTCCGCTACCTTCGGTTGCCGAAAAATGCAAGAGCAGAAAGACGAAAATCTGAAGGAAATGGTCAACTGAACTTATATCTTCACAAACTCAACTCTTCTGTTGTTGGCTCTGCCTGCCTGGGTGTCATTGGTGCTTACAGGATTTGCCTCGCCGTACCCCTTTGTAGTAAGGCGAGAGGCGTCTATGCCCATACTTACAAGCTGTGTCTTAACGGCATCGGCGCGCTGCTGCGATAAGGTAACATTTGATTGCGCCGTTCCGCTGTTATCGGTGTATCCGTCAATTTCAAATTTTAAGCCGGGGTTATTGTTCAACACATTCACGATCATGTTCAGCGTTCCCATGCTTTCAGGCAATATGGTTGCCTTTCCCACATCAAAATGTATGCCGTGGGTTACAATTTTGGAGCCGGTGAATTTTCTTGGTATCATATTCATATTACCGCCTGATGCAATGCGTACGTTCTTAAATATTATCGGATTTTCCAAAGTGCCAATGCCTCCGAATTCAACCGAAGAAAACTTTTCTACAACGCTCGGCATTATCAACACACGGTACTGGTCAACATAACACTTTATTTCGCCGTTTTTATATATAAATGCCGCATGGTGCCATGTATTGGGTGCGAAGTTGGCGCCGGGGTAAGTAGCATTAAAATCTCGCGAAAAATTGGTGGAAGCCACCGCTCCCTGTGTATTGTATTCCAAATATTTTTGAGTGCTTGTCGCATCCTTAAAGATGAGGGTTACACCGTAACCGTTATTGGCAAAGTAGTCGAATTCTATAGTGTAAGCATTGCCAAAATATGATGGAGATTTCATTCGGGGATACACCAGGGCTAAATTACCTTGGGTAAGAGAGAACGCTTCGTCATTTCCCACCTTGTTTAATACTCCCTGTCCGGCATCCAAGCCCCAGTGCGACGGGAATTCGCCATCCATATCCTCTTTAAAATTATCGGCAAAAATGATTGTATCGCCGGGAACAAAATCATAATTGGAGTATGCCTTATAGTCGATTCCGGCAGAGGTTGAAGCGCCCGAAGATCCTGTCGTTGAACTTCCGTTACCGTTTCCGGATGAACTTTGTTGTATACTGTCTTGTTTGGCTTTTACCTGCTTTACGCTGTCCTGTTGTTTTTTCTTTTTAGCTTCCATTGCCTTCTCAATATCGTTGGCGGCTTTATTGCTTTCATCATCGCTTACTTTATTTGCAACATTGTTTAAAAAGCCGCCGAATTGAGCATTAACGCTTGCCGTAAATAAGCATCCTGCGATAAGTAATTTAATTTTTTTCATAGTGCGGGTTTTGTAATATATTGCTGTAATAATAAAAAATGCCTGGTATTGAATAAATGTTAAATGTTTAACTGCAGGCAGACCGCCGAATTTAGCATCCCAAATGTATACAATAAAATTATGCGACAATACATTTTCATGCAATTTTTATTCGTGCGGAATTATCGCGTTACATCTTCCGGAGCAGCGTTTAATTAGGACTCGCATAAACCGACTCTATTTATAAATATGGCAGGAGCCCTTGAGCAGGTGCTGCGATAGTTCCATCCGCTTGCTCTCTTCCAGAAGGTTAAAATCGCGGCTCATCAGTCCAAAACCCTCGTCGTAGCCGATAAGGGTGGTAGCCGCGAAGTTTATCGTGTCCATGGCAAGTTCGCGCAGATGCACGCAGCCCTCGCTGCCGCCAATCTTTTGAAGTACAAGTTTGGCTATCCCTCGCTCTATTTTCAAGCCGATCAGTTGCTTTGCCTTTAACTCCGCCAAAGGACAGGCGCCGTGAGGGTGATTCGTAAATTCCGAGCGGGCATGAACAATGGTTTTGGTAGCGGGATTGATAATAAGGTTTAGCCGGAGCAGGTGGTAGGGATCCATAAAGGTGGCTTCCATCATAAGGTTTCCGTCGGCCAGCTCAAACGCTTCTATTCCTATATCCCGTTTTGAAACGAGTCGCTTTACAGGAACCCGTTCATGTTTTGGATATGTTTTCTCTTCTTGCTTTTCCATGAAATTTAATTAATTAGTCGGGATTACTGAATTTAAAGGATTGACGCGCCTTTTACCTTAGAGCCGATACCTCTAACCGCTCTTCTTGTTCTGTATTGAATTTGAGTTGCAAATTTACGAACTTTGATTATCTTAGTGTAACTTCTGGTGCGCTTATTACTCTAATTGCATTAACAATATGTAATCCAAAATAAATAACCAATAGTGCAAGCAACGGGGTGAGTTAAACTATGTGTATCGAAGTTGCCTTGTATTAAGCCCAAAAATGGTCTATTCAGTCATTATAGTATATGCGTTATAAACGCTGCCGGTTCATGTTAAAAAATTATAAAATCATGTTCTCATTTTCCGGATGAGAATATTATGAAACAATCTTTTTTTATATTTGCGCCCACAATAAAAATCAGTTATTGCAATTTTTTGAAAATTCAAACGTTTAAACTTAAAATCTTAATCTATTAATTTATGACACAGGAAAAGAAACAGACGAACATACCCGCATTTGCAGGAATTGTAATTCTGCTATCCGTTTTTGTCGGATGGATCATGTATCACTTTGTTTTAGGATCGCCCGGTAATTTTGAAGGCGGCTCTCCCGACAACAAGCCCCTCAACGGCAATTTTCTGGGCATAATGTATAAAGGAGGCGTTATTGTGCCTATTCTTATAGCAATCCTGTTCATAGTGTTCACCTTCACCATCGAACGGCTGATAACCATCATGCGCGCCAAGGGTAAGGGTTCCGTACAGCCCTTCGTACGTAAAGTCCGCGAACTGCTTTCAAATGGGAACATAAATGCCGCCATCAGCGAATGCGATAATCAAAGAGGTTCGGTTGCCAATGTAATCCGCTCCGGTTTATTAAAATACGAGCAGGTAGAGAAGGAAACCATACTTGATAAGGAAGCCAAAGTGGCAGCTATACAAAAGTCACTGGAAGAAGCTACTGCTCTCGAATTGCCCATGCTCTCCAAAAATCTTGTAATTATTTCTACCTGCGCCTCCATATCCACACTGGTGGGGCTGCTCGGCACAGTGCTTGGTATGATAAAGGCGTTCGCCGCTCTTGCACAAGCGGGCGCGCCTGATGCCATCGGTCTTGCCAACGGTATCTCCGAAGCCCTTATAAATACCATGCTCGGCATATTGGCGGCAGCTCTCGGCATTGTATTCTATAATCTGTTCAATAATATGATAGATTCACTCACCTACGGTATGGACGAAGCCGGTTTCAGCATAGTGCAAACTTACTCCGCCACGCATAAGGAGAGGGAATAATTATTAATTGGCGCCCAAGTTAAGGTACACATTAGTTTATAGTACACAGATAAAAAGACATGCCTAAAGTAAAGCTACCGCGCAGCAGCCCTTCAATAGATATGACACCCATGGTGGACCTGGCATTCCTGCTGGTTACCTTTTTTATGCTCACCACTAAGTTCCGTCCCGAAGAAGCTGTTTCGGTAACCATTCCTTTTTCGGTATCTCAAACCAAACTGCCTGATAATGTAACCACCGTCTCTATTGACAGCGCCGGCAGGGTATTTTACGATATGGACGGAAAGGACACAAGGATAGAGCTGATTCAAAAGATTTCAGATAATTTTTCAGCCCAGCTTGGCGGTAAGCTCTCGGGCGATGATATAATGCGTTTCGCCGTAATGGGCGCCTTCGGGGTGCCATATTCCCAATTAAAGCAATACATAGAATCGAACGAGGAACAGCGGAAAGCCATGAACACCCAAAGCAAAGGGATACCCATAGATTCCTTACCGCATGACGAATTAGCCGACTGGGTGCAGTATGGATATAACCTCGCCCTGTCGGACTGGTACGACAAAAAAGACAAGAACGCACAGGTTACCCCGCCACGTTTTGCCATTAAAGCCGACGGCAACGCTAAATATGAAGTAGTGAAAAAGGTGATAGATATTTGTCAGAAGGCAGGTATCCAGCACTTTGACTTGATAACGAGTATGAAAATGAAGAAGAATTGACGATGTATATGAAACTTCAAAAAACGAGACAACCGGCAACTGATTACCGAATATGGCTGAAGTAAACACAGGCGGAGACGGTGGACACGGAAGACACCAGAAAAGGAGAGCGAAAAAACTCCCTACCAGAATCGACATGACCCCTATGGTCGATTTGGGATTCCTGCTGCTTACCTTCTTTATGCTCACCACCACCTTCAGCAAGCCGAAAGTAATTGAACTTACGCCACCCGTTAAAACAAATGATTCAACAAAAATAAAGGATACCCTTGCGCTTACCGTAATATTAAGCGGAAATAACAAAGTGTATTATTACAACGGCGAACTGAAGCAAGACCCTGATAGTAATAATATTAACCTAACTGATCTTTCGGACAATGGAATACGTAAAGTGATACTTCAGCGTAACGGCTATGTACTGCAACAATTGGCGCCACTCGACCAGCAACGACAAACCCAGCATCTTTCTGACTCGGCGTACGAAAAGGCAAAACAGAAAATACAGGCAAGTAAATACGCCCTTTTCGTGATAATAAAGACAGATTCCGTTGCCAAATATGTAAACGTAGTGGCTATGCTCGACGAAATGAACATCTGCAATGTGGATAAATACGCCCTCATCGATGCCTCCAAGCCAGAAATACTGATGATTACCGACTATGATAACAAGCATAATATTAAGTAAGAACTAAATGACCGAATCCGGCACAATAAAGGACTTTAACCAGCCAAAAGACAATGACGCCACCGGCTCGTTCTCTTCGTCGCATTTGTTCAGTGGCGGATGGAATGACGTTACCAGTGAAGGGCGTAACGACATAGTTTTCGAAGGTAGGTTCAAGGACTATGGCGCTTACTTTGTTAGAAGCCGTTACCGGAAAACGCTCGCTATTGCTTTTCTCATTACCATTGTCATTGGGGTAATCGCCATCAGCCTTCCGGTTATCTTGCGCGCCATAGGCGCAGGCAAGAAAAGCGTGGAGGAGGTAAAGAATTTTACTGTGCATTTAGTAGCGCCGCCACCTCTTAATCCCAATACCCCCCCACCACCGCCGCCGCCACCGCCTCCTAAACCGCTTATAAACCAGTTAAGAGTAACACCTCCGGTGGTAGCTCATCAGGTAATAGATACTATACCGCCTCCCACTGTACATGAAGTACAACAAACCAATGTTGGAACCTCAAACCAGAAGGGAAAAGATACGATAATTGCCCCGATAAGCAGCGGTAATGCAGTAATTGGAGACAATAATTCCGATAACCAGATATTGACCATCGTAGCTAAAATGCCGCAATTTCCCGGCGGCGAAGCTGCCCTTCAGGCATATATGTCAAAAAATATTCATTACCCCGAAGCTGAAAAAGAAGCCGGGATTTCAGGTAAAGTATATCTCACTTTCGTAGTCGAAAAAGACGGCTCGATTACCAGTGTGAGAATACTCCGAGGCGTATCGGGAGGTGAAGGCATTAATAAAGAAGCAGTTAGGGTGGTTCAAAGCATGCCGAAATGGGATGTGGGTATGCAGAACGGACATCCTTGCAGGGTGCAATTCACACTGCCGGTGAATTTTGAACTCCGGTAAGTTCGCTAATCCGCTTCAGTAATATTAATTCAAATATTCCGGATAAACATGGATGGCGAGTCATTTTTGCAGAAAGCGTATCTGTTCGTCGGCGGTTTTTTTTCTGTTTTCTACCTCGTTGTGGGTTTGTTCATTTGCACAGGCAGATTAAATTTCGGTATGGCGGCAGGGCTCAATTTTCTATTCGGCGCAGCAATAATCTGCTATGGCATATTCAGAGGTTATGTGTTCTATAAAAAATATAAAGTAAGCAGAGAAACAAAAGACGAATCCTGAAGTCATGCGGCTTGCAATAAGGCAGTAAGAATCTTCAGAACCGGCAGTTAGACAAAACGCATGAAAACCCATTGCATTCGAACCACCGCCCGTTACGGGATACTGCTTTTTATTCCGCTTTTAGCATCCTGTTCCGGACAATTAAATAAAAAGGAAAAAGACACATCGACTTCCGGCATGGTAACCATTGGCGCCGACTACGAGTACGAACCAGTTACAACTGCCGAAATTGAAGTATTTCAGGCGCTTTATAACCGTGCGAAAATACGAACGGTTTTTACTACCGAGGACTCCGCCTTCGCCCTTCTGCTGAAAGATTCTGTAAGGTTAATCATAGCTTCGCGCAAACTTACGCCGGATGAAGAGAACTACTTTCATTCCCTGAAATTATATCCCGAACAAATGAAAGTAGCCACCGATGCACTGGTTCTTATAGTAAATAAAATAAATACAGATACCTTGTTCACATTACAACAGCTGAAATCAGTTTTTATGGGCAAGGACAGTAATTGGATGCAAGCCGGTGAGGTGCATTCCGGTTCCGCCCCAAGAGCCGGTAATGATAGCTCATCGGGCAAATTAAGGATAGTATTTGATTACGAAAATTCAGGCAACTCCCGCTATATAATTCAACATCTTGCAGAGAACGGGAAGTTGCCCGATTACTGCTATACCCTGCATGGCAACACCGAGGTTATCAACTATGTGAGCAAGAACAGGAACGCCCTTGGAATAATTGGTGTAAACTGGATAAGCAATATATATGATACATCCGTAATCCGCAATTTGAGGGAAGTTAACATCATTGCGATTTCAAAAAAGGAGAGTCCGTCTTTGAATGATTTTTTTAAGCCATACCCGGAAAATATTCAATATGGCTATTATCCTTTGTGCCGAGATGTATATATTGTAAGCCGTGAAGCTTATACTGGATTGGGAAGCGGTTTTTTTTCATTCGTAACGAGCAATCGCGGGCAACGCATAATCTATAGGGACGGCTTGGCGCCCATAGCTCAAATCAGCCATACCATAAGCTTTTGAGAAAACCAGGGAATAGTGTAATAATTTTATTATCAGTGCGTTATGAACTGATTTATTAATTTATCCACCATTTATTATAATGCACTGAATATCAATATTCTAAATAGTGTTTTCCTTTTAGAAAAAGAAATTAAAGCAGGAATATGGGTTATATTACAACAATATAATTAATTGATAATCAATGTTTAATAATGATTCGATGGCAATTCCTTCTGTGCAAATCCATCCAGACGGCGAGGAACACTATCCATCAGCCCATAAAATTTTAAAGAAATGTAACCCCGCGTTCATTTTTCCGTATATTTGCAAACTAATGTAGATACAACGCATGAAAAAAATATTACTCTTTTTCTTAACCATTCTATTCATGGAGAGTGCAATTTTTGATAATAAATTGTATGCGCAAGATCCGCAATTTTCGCAATTCTATGCCAATCCACTATACTTGAATCCGGCATTTGCAGGCAGTGTGCGTTGCCCCCGGCTCTGTTTAAATTTCCGGGACGAATGGCCCGCCATTCCCGGAACATTCGTAACATATAGCGCCTCTTATGACCAGCACGTTGACGGACTTAACGGCGGCATTGGAATGCTCTTCACACAGGACCAGGCGGGCGAAGCCACCCTAACAACTACTACTGCCAGCTTGATATACGCATACCAGCTTACGGTTTCCAGAACATTTTCAATAAGCGCCGGCTTCCAGGCAACCTACATTGACAAAAGTTTGGATGAAAGCAAACTGAATTTCGGCGACATGATAGACCCACAGAGAGGATTTGTATTGCAGACCGGCGAACAAATTACACGCTCCACTATTTCAACACCGGACTTTTCTGCCGGATTACTCGGCTATAGCAAGAATTTATATTTCGGATTCGCAGCAGACCACCTCACTCAACCCGATGAGTCATTTATAGGCGTTGGAAGCCCTTTGCCAATGAGATTTACAGCCCATGCCGGCGCAATGATACCTTTAAGCGACCGCTATTCGCAGGACGATCAGGTATCTATTTCACCCGATGTGCTCTTCGAACACCAACAGAATTTTAACCAGTTGAATTTAGGTTTCTATATCATGAAAGGCCCGATAGTAGGCGGCGTATGGTATCGGGAAGGAGATGCAATAATCGCCCTTATCGGTTTTCAGAAAAAATCAATCCGGCTCGGATACAGTTACGACATAACAATCTCTAATCTTACTGAAGCCACCGCCGGAGCGCAGGAAATATCGCTGATGTTCATCTTCTCCTGCCGACCGAAAATACGTCACTACCGAACCATCAGCTGTCCCTCGTTCTAATAAATAAGCATACTATACAATTTAAAATCATCATCCCTCTATAAAACCCAAAAGATATGAATAGAAGAGCCAAAATAATCGGCATAGCAACTAGCTTGTTTCTTGCCGGATGCGCGAACGAAAGGTCGCCAGTTACCGGGTGGGATTATAATAACCCTAAATACGGTGGCTTTCAGGTTGTACCTGCTCAAGAACAGGAAACCGGTCCCGGACTTGTTTTTATAGAGGGCGGAACCTTTACGATGGGAAGAACCGAAGATGATGTAATGTATGACTGGAATAATATGCCGAGACGCGTTACCGTATCCTCTTTTTATATGGACGAAACAGAGGTAACCAACACCAACTACCGGGAGTATCTGTACTGGTTGAATAGCGTATTTGGTCCGACCGACTACCACGAAATACTTGTAAAGGCATTGCCTGATACCCTCTGCTGGAGAGACCCGCTCGCATACAACGAGCCATTTGTGAAATACTACCTGCGCCACCCTGCTTATGCAGATTACCCGGTGGTCGGAGTGAACTGGTTACAGGCAACCGACTTCTGTAAATGGCGCACCGACAGGGTAAATGAATTTATACTTTTGCGCGAAGGCATTATCGCCACACTTGGTTTCGATGAAGGCGACTACTTCAATACTGATGCCTACCTTGCCGGCAAATTCGGCGGTCAGATAAACGTCCCGTTACATGATATGGATCCGAAAGGTTCGGGAACAAGGGGCGTGAGATTGGAAGACGGAATATTCCTGCCCGACTACCGCCTGCCTACCGAAGCCGAATGGGAATTTGCAGCCCTCGGTTTGATTGGCAACCTACGTGTGGAGTTTGGCGGCGTAACAATAAGCCAGAGAAGGATATATCCGTGGAACGGTCACGCTACCCGTAATCCGGAAGAAAAATATCTCGGTGAAGAATTGGCTGACTTCAAAATAGGCGGAGGCGATAATAGTGGCGTAGCAGGTAACCTGAATGATGCCGCCGATATTACAGCCCCAGTTTATTCATTTTGGCCCAACGATTATGGATTGTATGGTATGGCCGGCAACGTAAGCGAATGGGTAATGGATGTTTACAGACCGCTTACCCCAGAGGATGAATCTGATTTCAGATCTTTCAGGGGCAATCAATTTGAAACACCCGTTGTACAGGATGGCGAAATACAGACAGAGGACTCCATAGAATATAATTATAAGATACAACCGAGTGACGGCACTCATCCGGCAGATACGTTAGCGGATATTGTAGGAATCCCCGGACAGGTAAAATATCGTCCAGTAACTTCTTCAGGCAATCCGCAATGGGTAAAAACTGATAACCTCATCGGTCAAAATGCAAGGAGGAATTACAATGCCAGCACCGGCCACGATGCCGACTACCGGAATTACAGGGATGGTGATGTTGTTTCCAGCCAGTTATATCACAACATGCAGGAAGCAGCAAAATTGGGTAATAAAGTAATGTATGAAACCGGCACAAGCACCCTAATTGGCGACGACGCCAGGGTTTATAAAGGCGGTTCATGGAGAGACCGCGCCTTCTGGATGAGTCCTGGTACTCGTAGGTATCTAGACGAACACCAAGCTACAGATTACATCGGTTTCAGGTGCGCAATGACCAGACTCGGAAGCCCGCTCGGATTAGGAGGCGAAGGTAAAGGGCATGATTAATTTCAAATGTATCAAATTATAGTGTAGTTGCAGGGACGATTTTTATCGTCCCTGCTCATATATACGACATTTATTAAATGGAGATGATAGAGAAAATAAAGGAACTGGCTTCTAAAAACCTGAACGAAGTTATTACCTTAAGGAGACATTTGCATCGAAACCCAGAACTATCATTCAAAGAATTCAAGACGAGCGAGTACATATTTTCAGCCCTCAATGCTTTGTCGGACATCGTTGTAAAAAAGATAGCCGGCACCGGAATAATAGCATACATTAAAGGCAATACTGGAGATAAAACAATTGCGTTGCGCGCCGATATGGATGCCTTGCCCATAAATGAGAAAAACGAGATTACCTATAAATCTGAAAATGCGAACGTGATGCATGCATGCGGTCATGATGCTCACATGGCATCGTTACTCGGAACAGCCATGATACTCCATAAGTTACGGGATTACTGGAGCGGAACGGTTGAGCTTATTTTTCAGCCGGGCGAAGAAAAACTTCCCGGTGGCGCATCGGTGATGATAAGGGAAGGTGCCTTGACAAACCCTGCCCCGCAAGCGATATACGCCCAGCACGTATTTCCTTCGCTTGAAATCGGTAAAGTCGGTTTTCGTTCAGGCGCCTATATGGCTTCATGCGATGAGATTTATCTTACCATTCTGGGGAAAGGAGGGCATGCCGCAATGCGGGGGACATATATTAATCCTATTCTGATCGCCTCGCGCGTATTAACCGAACTTGAAAACAGGTTTATGATAAATACAACCAATGACATTCCTGCAGTTCTGGCATTTGGAAAGTTAGAGGCACAAGGCGCCACCAACGTTATTCCGCAAGAAGTGAGAATAGAGGGCACATTCCGCACAATGAATGAAGAATGGCGCGAACATGCGCATAAAATTATTCGTGCCACTGTTGCCGGAATTACCGATGAAATGGGGGGGACATTTAATTTAAGGATTGAAAAGGGGTATCCGACGCTTGTCAATAACGATGAAGTAACACAATCAGCCCGGCGGGCCGCTGAAATATATTTAGGCGAAAATAATGTGGTTACCTTAGAGATGAGCATGACTTCTGAAGATTTCTCTTTCTATACCCTGAAAAAACCTTCGTGTTTTTACCGGCTAGGAACAGGCAACAAAACAAAAGGTATAGTTTCAGGAGTTCATACGCCTACCTTTAATATTGATGAGAATTCGCTGGAGATAGGTATGGGACTAATGGCGTATATCGCCTATTGTGACCTGATGAGATAATTGCGTTTACCCGGCATTAGCGCTCAATCTGATTTTGGAACCGGGTGATAATTTTGCATTTCCGCTAAGGTGGTTAAATTTCTTCAGTTGTGCCATGGAAATACCAGTTTCCTGTGATATATGCCACAAGGTATCGCCTGCCTGCACTGTATATATATTTTTCGACTTCTGTTTGCTTCTTTCCGTAACACCGGTTTTATGTCTGCCGCGACTCACATAAACCATCAGGTGCTGACCCGGTTTTATATAAGCGCTCTGTAGCCCGTTCCACTCCTTCAGTTCGCGGACTGTACAGTGATAGCGGTTGGCAATGGTGCTCAAGTGTTCGCCACGGCGCACCCTGTGGTACTCAACCTGCGGCTGACTTTCTTGCATGGCAAGTATCTGACGGCTAGTAAGGGTATCCTTTTTTGCAAGGGCGTAAATGCTGTCTTCATTGGTTACAAACGTTCCAACTTTCGATATTGGCAGACAAAGAGTATAACAGCCATCGCTCGAATAGGGAATTACACCCAGTTTATAGCACGGATTAAGGTACTCTATCTCATCGGTAGATATGCGCAGATAGTTGGATATTTGTTGAAAAGTGAGTTCGTGATGTACAGTTATAGTATCAACATCGAAGTAGGTTTCTATAGGTATGCTCGGATAGATATTATAAGAGGTTGCATAGTTCATCACATAATTAACGGCGATAAATGCCGGCACATAACCCTCGGTCTCCCTCGGCAGATAAGGTCTTATAGCCCAAAAATTAGTTTTGCCTCCCGCTCGGCGTATGGCTTTGCTCACCTCCATCGGTCCGCAGTTATATGCGGCAATGGCAAGCTGCCAGTCGCCGAAAGTTGAGTAGAGGAACTTTAAAAATTCACATGCCGCTATGGTTGACTTTACAACGTCGTTCCGGTCATCTATATAGGAATTTATCTGCAGGTTATATAGTTTACCCGTAGTATACATGAATTGCCAAAGGCCTCGCGCCCCTGCTCTGGAGCAGGCGGTAGGATTCAGCGCCGATTCTACTACGGCAAGGTATTTTAATTCTAGCGGCATCTTGTAACGGTCGAGTATCTGTTCCAGCATTGGGAAGTATAATCTGGATAGCCCAAGGATACGCGAAGTAAGTTGCTTTTTCTTTACATAGAGGTTGATGTATTGTTTAACTACATCGTTATACTGAAGATCGAAAGGAGTATTGGCATCCAACTTTGCCATGCGGTCCTCGATTACCCCATCGCTATATTCGGGCACAGAATCGGAGCTAAAATGAAAACGGGGCGACTGAACAACTTCATATCCCTTCTCAAAGAAATTGAGCCGTGAAAGGCTATCAAGCGAAGCCGCAATTGGGTCGTCTTGAAATATGGTTGAATCCCTTGATCCAGTTATCACTTTACCCTTACCACTCTGACCATAGCCCATTGCTGTAAGCAATAAAAAGCAGAATATTGCACTGAATTTCCTCATTCTGATAACCTTATTATTATGCCAAAGATGCGTGATTATGTATCTTTAACATCGATTTTTAACTCCTTTTACGCATTTTTAGGGGTTCCGTTTCATGTAAGAGTGCAATTTTACGAATAATTTACGTAATGTTCAAGTAAAAGTTATATAGATATTCACGTCGTTATGTTGATTGTTAGATTGTTTCTTATGTGACTGTTTGCTCGTTGTAATGCGGATAGAGGCGCGTGCCAGAACCGCCTGCAAGTATTATTCCTTTCATAATGTCCCTTCAGAATTATTAGTTATACATGACGAAAGCAAGATAAAAATAATTGTTGTATGATATTGTGGCTTATAACGACTCCCAAAAGGAGTCAATTTGCTTAATGAAATTGGCAACGTTATGCGTGTTCTTCATAAATTCAACGCTTTTTTGTCCCATTTTATCCAGTTGTATCGACTCCATCGTAATCAGTTTGAGAATACTGTTTACAAGACCTTCTATAGAATCAGGTTTTATGAATATCCCGTTTACGTTGTTTTGCAATACGAAATAGGTTTGCCCCACTTCTCTTGCTATAATTGCGTTACCGGCAGCCATAGCTTCCATAAGCGATAGTGATGTAAAGTTTTCATAGTCCTGACATGAAACGAAAATCCTTGAGTGATTAAAATACTTTGATAAGTCGCCTTCTATTTTCATTGATAATACATCGTCGAGTTTATAATGTTGTACCAATTCGCTTATTTTTGGTTTAAGAGATCCATCGCCGAACAGCATAAATTGCCAGCCCTTAATTTCGCTTAAATGGCTGGTTTTTAATATATTTACTGCTTCAATAAACCATTCCGGGTGTTTTTGTTCTTCGAGTCGGGATGCAAAAACGATTATGTTTTTTTTTGGAAATTGTGGAATGAATTTTTTTGTGTCGGCGAATATGGATTGAACAGCATAAATTTTGCGTGGAACATATTTAAACAGCCGGTTCATAGTGGCATATTCAACAAATTTTTCGTACCATGAAAAATAGCCATCTGCCTTAAGCTCTTTAAATAATGGAAGATATATCTCTGAAAGCGCTTTATGGTCTGGATGCCCAGGATTATTTAATGCGTACGGAATTATACAATTCACTATTTGGATTACAATCTTTGGACGTATTGATTGGGGCAGAAAGGAGATATTTTTTAAAATCGGCAGGTAAGTACGATTATATTGAGGAACATGAATAACCTTGATTCTGTAACGAAGTATAGACCATATTAACTGCATGGTCTCCAGAAATTGTTTATACCTGTTCGAATATATCCTAAACCGAAGAATGTTTCTATTTGATTTTAATTTACCTATTTTTTTAAGATTTGAAACCGAACTATTATCCAATATAAAATAAAGATTGTTTTTAGATAAACCGGAACTATTGTATTCATGAAATAAATCGGCGAAGAAGCGCTCAGCCCCACCGCCACCTTCTATGTTTCCGATTCCGTACTGATATAATGCAATGTTCATTTAAAAATACAATTAACCGAATTCTATTCAATACAGTTCTCTCTCTAAAAGTACGACTACACTAGGCATCATTGCACGTAAATACTAATGATTAACGTATTATCCTATGTCTCTTCACATGCAATTTCTAAAGATTCTTCCTAATATTAACGGATGTGAAAACATCGCCCTTTTCGGGCACAAAGTCAGCTTCTTCAATGAGTAGTAGACCAGAGTTACAGTTCACAATAAAATCCCCCGACTGAAAAATATCAACAACTTCTCCAATACTTTTCCCATAATAGGTAATTCTTGTGTCGAAGGGCTGTGCTTTCCAAATTTGATTCCTTTTACCGTTAATATATGAATATGCGCCTGGATACGGTTTGGTAAGCGCCCGAATAAAATCATAAATCTGAAAAACACTTTTATTCCAATCTATCTCCCCGTCGTCCGGAGTTCTTTTAGGATAATAAGTCGGTTCGCCAATTTGTTTATAAGGTGAAATTTCTCCGCCATTCTTAATTTTATTTATTGTACTTATTAGCATTTCTTTTGCTACCAAAGAATACTTGTAATATAAGGTTCTACAGTTATCCCATTCGTTAATATCAAATACTCTTATATCAATTATGTTCCCATTATCTGCTTCAGGTTCCATAAGGAATAAATGCATAATAAATCTTTTCTTTCCTTCTAAAAGCGACCAGTTGATCGGTGAACGTCCTCTGCCTTTCGGCAGAAATTCTGAACTACCATGAAAGCCGAAGCCCCCTATACTTAACTCATTTAGAACCTTTGATGGTATTAATCTTTGCCAGCCACCAACAAGAAGTATATCAAATCTATTCTTTTTGAAAAAGCTTAAATCTTGTTCAGTATTTAGGTTATAATTTTGAGCATAGTAGATTGGAATTTTAAATTTTGATGCAATTGGTTCAAAAGATGAGTAACCCGATATTTTACATTTTTCGGCCTTTTCGGAATTTAGAGAAACGAAATGATTAATTTTTATCCCACTCTCTACAAGATCCTTGACCATGTCAATTCCTACTTCACAACAGCCGCACATCACTATTTTTAAATCATTTTTATTCATGCTTCCAAATTTTTAATCGTCTTTCCTTTCCGTACGCACCTTCCGTTTTATATAAATATTCTTGAGTTTTTCTCCAGTTGTTTAACAGAGTCATATCCCAAATTTTCTCAGTCGACAGATTCTGATTACACTGCATCCACCAGAGAGGGTGGATTAGTATCTGAAATTTCGTATAAATATTTTCCTCAAATACTTTTAAAGGATGATATTCCTTCCATACTTTATTCGAATCGGAGAGATAATGAAAAGTCTGCATATCTTCTTTATCGTACGTATTAATGAATCCTTTGATTTTAATCTTATTTTTAAGAACCTTTTCATTTGGTTGATGAAAAGATACAACAGAGATTTTAACGGCAAACATTTGCTCTACAATATTCGCCTCCATCTCTACCCATTCATTCAAGGTTTTATTAGTGTTGGGTAGAAACGAGCCATCATAATGCAATCCAATATGATGTCCTAATTCAATAATTTTATTTACAAACCTATGATTGAATGGACTAAAAAGGTTATAAACAGTTGAACGGAGCATCAAAAAATATGTAGATTTAATTCCATACCTGTTTTCTATTCTTGCCATTTTTAAAGCCGCTTCTAAATCCGCATCTATATCGTGCCTTAATAAGCATATTTTCTTTTTACTATTTCTATGCTTTAACCCTTCATCAAATGACATAAAAACAAAGTTGCTTTTTTTTGCTTGTCGAATCAATTGTATATATGAAATCGGGGTAAAATCAGGCATATTTTTAGATTTTAGTAAAAAACGAATTATTAACTGATTATATTAAGGTTTTTATTCCTTCTGCAAATTTAATTTTTGGGGATAGAAGGAGCTTATTCATCTTGGCCACATCTCCTATTAGATTTTTCGGCTGATTATTTTTTACGCATAAACTCGGTACTATTCCGGTTGCTTTACCAATAAGTTCAATAATTTCGCGCAGACTTAAAATTTCGGACCCACCGATATTTATTTTATGGTAACCGGTCAATTTAAGACATTGTATTATTGCAGCAACTGCGTCATCGACATGGATAGGGTTTATCCTTATCCCATCCTTACCGTCTATGTTGATAGGTGTCCTATTTTTTACACTATCAACCAGGCGTGAAATTAACATGCTCCTACGCTGATTTCTGCCATAAACAAAGAACAAGCGCAGAACATCGATACTAAAGAAAGGAGCAAAATTCTCAATTAATATTTCCGAACAAAACTTAGTGCTTAAGTAAAAACCAAGATCCTTTCTTGCTTCAACCGGCTCTTCCTCGTTAAACCCGTGTTCCCTGTTTCCGTAAATTCCTCCAGAAGACGCATAGATAAATTTGGTTACTCCGGTTTTACGGGCATATTCCAGCAGTTTCAGGGTGCTATAGGTGTTTACATTGAAAATCTCTAGTGTTTTATCGGGGAAGTCCCTGAATTTTTCAGATTGCGCCAGATGGATAATCATGTCCATTTTATTAGGCAACAGTTCGGTTGACCATTCCTTTTCCAGATCAATTATTAGGGTGTTCTTCCACGCGATATCCGAACGCCCTATTCCATAGATATTGAGTGATTTATCTTGTCGGAGTTCTTGCACGAGGGAACTTCCTACAAGTCCATTGATGCCTGTTATCAGTACATTTTTCATTGCTATTTATTTAGAGTAGCCATCAATTCAGCCGGTATTTTATTTTCATGCAACGGATGCTTTATCCTTTCTGTACGGTTATTATAAGATTCCTTGTTTTGCGGGTTAAAGAAATTAATAAGGTCGACAGGTTTGTTATACCATATTTTATCATATATGGCATTAAAGATAGTCGCCATGGCATCATAGGAATGATATTTCTCTGCAAATTTTCTACCGGCCATACCCAGAGTTTTCCGCAATTCCGGATTTCTAACTAATATTCTTAAATCATCCTTTATTTTTTCAGGGCTGGAACTTAACATTGGGCATTCATTCAAATAAGAATATCTGCGAAATACTCTCGAATACATTTCATCTTCCAAAGCTGTAATTACAGTTAATCCGGATGAAATCCCTTCCAGAGCGCTTAATGCATAACCCAGGATTAACTGCTCAACGAGTATATCGGCATCATCATGCAATCGTTGGCGCACTACCTCATTGCTTACTTTTTCAAGTAGTACCAGTTCTATAAGTAATCCCTCTGCCTTCAGATTATCCACCGCCTCAATTAGAAATTCGGTACCCTTTAGCCCTCGATGGTTTGGAGTATGATAGACCTTGACAGTACCGTTAGTGCCATCGTTGGAAGTGTAATTTTGTTTCGGTTTAAATAAATTGCAGTCCATTGGATAAATAGCATACGGTAGAATATCCCATCTGCCTACTTGGTCGTATTGGAATCCTGCCATAATACAATCGGCGTGTTCGGTAAAAAAATCGATCTTTTCGTCTATGCTTTTTTCCCTTCGCGCGTTTTCCGGATAATTAATGATTATTGCATTATTCCAGGATTTATTATAGAGTTTTGAGAACCTTTGATAATCGGAACCATAAGGCAGCGCTACTATTTTCATCCCAGTTTTTTTATAAAACAACAATTCATCTTTCCAACAATTGGAATTTTTAAATATCAGCCCATCATATGACGTATGGATTATATCGAAATTTTTAACAATATAGAAAACCATATGAATTCTGGCAAGATAGGGGAAAATTTTTCTTAAATATATAAAAGGTCTTAAATATAAAGGAGAAAGAATGTCGTAAATGTATAGGTCATAGTCCTCCTTTTTATTTATAAATTGTGAGTAGCCCGACATAACAGTTTTGGAATCATACCCATCATTTCTTAATGCCTCGTTCCAATATTTAAAGTTTATTATATGAGTAATACCCCAAAACAGTCGTGGCTTCGATATGTTTTTTCTGCTTTTCTTAAATGATTTATATGTTATCGAAAATAGAACCCGGATAATTGCCCTTTCAAAGTATATCCTTATTTTGTCAATCATTTTCCTTGTTCTGCCCTTTATTTATGTAGATTTTCAATTAAATCCGCAGGTATCTTATTTTCATGAAGAGGATGTTGTATTTTTTCTGTGCGGTTGTTATACGATTCCTTGTTCTGCGGATTAAAGAAGTTAATAAGGTCGACAGGTTTGTTATACCATATTTTATCATAAATGGCATTAAAGATAACTGCCATTGCATTATAAGAATGATATTTTTCTGCAAATCTTCTACCTGCCATACCCAGAGTTCTCCGCAATTCCGGATTTCTAACTAATATTCTCAAGTCGTCTTTTATTCTCTCCGGGCATGAACTTAACATCGGGCATTCATTCAAATAGGAATATCGCCTGAATACGCGAGTGTATATTTCCTCCTCAAAATTTGTAATTACCGGTAACCCAGTGGACATTCCTTCTATCGCGCTCAAAGCATAACCCAATATCAATTGTTCAACTAAAATATCGGCATCGCTAAATAGCATCTCCCTTACCTTATCGTTCTTTATCTTTTCGAGTAGCACCAGTTCAATAAGCAATCCTTCCTTTTTTAAAGCGTCAACAGCTTCGAGCAGAAACTCCGTGCCTTTTACTCCACGGTGGTTTGGCGTATGGTAAACTTTTACAACACCATTTATGCCATCATTATTATTATACCGTTGTTTTGGCTGCCACTGGTCGCAGTTCATCGGATAAACAGCGTAAGGCAGTATATCCCATCTGCCTACCTGGTCAAATTGAAATCCCGCCATTATACAATCGGCATTCTCAACAAAAAATTCTATCTTCTCGTTGATTGCTTTTTCTTTTTTCAGATTCCGATAGAAGTTCATAAGTAATACATGATGCCATGATGGACTATAAATTTTTGAAAACCTCTGATAATCTTCTCCATAAGGTATGGCAATAATTTTCATGTCCGCTTTTTTGTAAAATAGCAATTCTTCGTTCCACAATTCCGTGTCTTTATAAACGAGACCATTATATGAGGTATTAATTATGTCGAAGTTTTTTGCGATATAGATAGCAAGATGCAACTTGGAAAGGTAAGGGAACCGGGTCTTAAAATGTACAAAAAGCATTAAAGACCGGGACGGTTTAATTTCTTCTATATAATGGTCAAAATCATCTTTATTATTAATCGAAAGATATCCGTCCATTACTGTTTTTGAATCGTATCCATCCAGTTTTAGCGCTTCATTCCAGTATTTAAAATTTATAATAGGTGTAATGCCCCAAAAAAGACGCGGTTTCTCTTGCTCACTTCGCCTCTTCTTCCTGTAGGATATCGGAA
>JAKAOA010000046.1 GCA_021823405.1 Bacteroidota bacterium
CTGGAAAGCCGAGGCGCTTTACAGACAGAAAAAATATACAGACGCCATAGATGCGTATAAATTATTCATGGTGCAGCCCGAAGCATTTGGCACGCCCGAATATAACAAAGCGGATTATGGGATCGGTTACTCCTACCTGAACACAAAAGATTACGACTACGCTTGCCTCTACTTCAGAAAATACGCCCTTGCTGAAACATCGGACAAGAAGCGGCTAAGCGACGCCTGTAACCGCGCAGGGGATTGTTATTTTATTCAACGCGACTATGAGTCGGCTATTCCATATTACGACGAATGTATTCAGTTAAACGCATACGATATGGATTATGCCACATACCAGAAAGCGCTCACATTAGGCGTTCTGCATAAACAGGATGATAAGATTGCAACGCTCGAACGGTTATTGAAGTTATACCCCAAAAGCAGCTACACCCAAGCTGCCATGCTTGAACTTGCAAACAGTTATGCTCAAAGCAATAAACCGCAGCAAGCGCTTGATGAGTATCAACAGGTGATAACTAACTACCCGAACAGTCCGGACATTACGCAGTGTTTGTTGCAAGAGGGGCAGATTTATTATAACCTGAACCAGCCGGATAAGGCATTGCAAACATGGAAAAACGTAGTCCAAAATAACCGTAACTCACCTGAAGGAGCTGAAGCGTTAGCTCACATCAAAATGCTTTATACAAGCCAGGGACAAGTACAGGATATGCAGGATTACTTTCACAAAGTGGGCGCCGACCTTTCGCAGCCGGCGCTTGATTCCGCTACCTTCACGATGGTTAAAACCGATTTCGAGAACAAGAATTATGTGCAAACTCTTGTTACCGCAAATACCTACCTCTCCAAATTTCCTTCAGGAATATTTTCCGCAGAAGCTCATTTTTACCGCGGCGAGTGTTATTACAACGCAAAGAAAAACGACAGCGCGCTCGCCGACTATGCCTATGTAATTAAAATGCCCGTGAATTTCTTCACGGAATCGGCGCTGGTAAAGGCATCGCAGATGGCTTATGAAAAAAAGGACTATGCGACTGCTCTTGATTATTATAAGCGCCTTGGGGCTGCATCGCAATACGATATAGACCGGAGTATGGCACGAACGGGTAAGATGAATTGCGCATACCGGCTCAACAATTATGACGATGCCATCCGCTATGCCGATACAGTACTGAAAACAGGCATGATGCAGCCGGAAGAGTATGCCACCGCAACGATGATTATAGCGAAGTCGCTGTTAAAGAAGGAACAATATGATTCCTCTTATGCCTACTTCGGCAAGGTAGCGGCTATGACCCACAGCGAATTGGAAGCCGAAGCGAAATACAACATGGCGCACATTCAATACCTCAAAACCGACATTACGGGCTCGGAAAAAACCATATTCGACTTGGTGAATCAGGAACCCTCATACCCTTACTGGATGGCAAAGGGACTTATCCTGCTCTCCGACGATTACGTAGCGAGCAACGACCAGTTTGAAGCAAAACATACCCTTAATACCGTAATAGATAATACCTCCGATACTGCCATTATGCGGGAGGCGAAAAACCGGCTTACACTCATTAATGACAGCCCGAAGAAGATTATGCAGCCGCCTGTAAGCCCGAATATGACCATACCATTTAACAATGATTCAACGGAATATGATAAACTATTCAAATAGGGTAAGGCATAAAAGCAAAAGTAATCAGCGGACAGCGGTATTGCCCGTATTCTGTTCCTTACTCTGTATGATATTTTCGGCACGTGTTTATGCACAGCCGCAAAAAATTGATACCGTGCAGTTTAATGTTATTACAAACTATAAACCGGTGATAAACGATGCCGTAAAACTTAATGATAATCCGGCGCCGGATACCACTAAAAAGATAAAAAGAGAAGCCGAATACAACAATCTAATCAATAGTCAATACCCTACGCAATTCAGTCCCTCGCCGCTAGATGCCATTTATATGAGAGGCGAACCGCTCGATAAACTCCAGCGTTCTTACTTCATTGGCGGGCTCGGAAACTATAATACCCTCTACGGCGAATACTTTTTCAATTCCCTTCGTTCGCGCAACTTCGATTACGGTATTCACCTAAACCATCTCTCCTCGCAGGATATGCAGGCAGATAATTCCTATAGCGGTTTCGCATATAACGATGTGAACATCTATGGCGAGACCTTCCTGCCTAAACATACCCTATACGCGCAGGCGGACTTTGATAATCAGATAGTGCATGACTATGGCTATAACAGGAACGCCGATGTGATAAACAACAACGATTCAACGAGGGTGAACTATAATAAAGTTGCGGCAGCAGTCAATTATAAAAGCAATTACAAGGATTCCTCGGAAATTAACCACGACCTTTCAGCAAGCTATCATAATTTTACGAACGTACTAAACTCCACAACTTACCGGGCTGATGAAAACAACGTTAACCTGAACGCCCACGCATTTACCTACTTCGATGACCAACGGATTGATGTAAAAGCATCGGGGATTTATTACGACGACAACGACCTGCGAGGCAACGTGAATACATGGAATTTTAAATTCAACCCCTACTTTAGCGGAAGCGGCAAAACATGGGACGCCCACCTCGGTTTAAAATTATTTTACGACGCGCTGAACGGCGTGAATCTATATCCCGATTTTCTGGGCAGATACCACATAGCGCACGATGCGGTAATGATTTATGCGGGCGCCGATGGCGATAAAACTTACAACAGCTATGAAATGCTTGCAAACATGAACCCATACATTGAAGATACTACAGATAAGAAATATACATTTACCAAGATTCACCTGTTTGGCGGCTTAACCGGAACTATAACCGATAATCTGACCTATAACCTTAGCGGAGCGCAGAGTTACATAGAGAATATGCCTCTTTTTATGACCAATATTGACGAGCCGCTGATGAACCGTTTTATGGTGGTGTATGATAATGTGCGTGAGTTGGATATACATGGAGATATGGATTATAAAGCGAAAAAGGACTGGAATTTTATTCTCGGCGCCGATTATTACGGCTATACTCCCGGTACGCAGCAATATGTGTGGTATCATCCCGACTTCGAGGGGAGTTTGCTGGGAGAATACACCCTGCAAAAAAAATGGGTGCTGAAGTTACAGGCATTTGTGATAGGAACACAGTATGCTCCATCGACCGAATTGGTAAACGGCGTTACGGTCACTAATGCTGTACTTGATAATGTTTATCCCGACCTGAACATAGGAGCAGATTACCACCACAACAGTTTTCTTACCGTCTTTCTGAATCTGAATAACCTTGCCAATATACAATATCAACGCTGGATAAACTATCCAACCCAGGGCTTTAATGCCATGGTGGGCGTACGACTCGCCTTTTAAAATAAGAGAAGCAAGGGGATTTACTTATCTATCACCAGATTTTGAACGCTTACACCGCCCTGCGTAATGATGCGGCATATATATTCACCTGCGCTGATTCCGGCGGTATTAATCGTTACCAGATTGTTTCCGGTGCTTAATTCCGGATTTACTTTAAGCAGACATTGACCGGCAAGGTTATCCAGTTCTACTATTGCGTTTTGAGCCACCGGTGAATGAACGGAGACGTTAAACTCGTTGTGCGCCGGATTCGGATAAATAGTTATGCCCGATAAAGCTGACATCTCTTTTAAACCAAGTATGGGCGGATATAGCGTAACGTCAAGTACAGCATCGGCATTATTGTTCCAAGTATCGGTAAGCCGCAGGTCGAGCGCATAATTACCGGCTGCAAGGGTATGTGTGCTCCAATTGGCAAGCAGGTTGTTGCTTACAGGATTGGTATCGGCGGCAGCAATTGGGATCCAGTTAGAACTGTCGATAGCGTGATAAAAGAGCTGCCAGCTTTTAAAGTACATCCAGTTGCTTGTAGGACCGCGGTGTATCCACGCCGAGCCGTATACCGGCGCAACTGAATCGGCAAAAAGCATTCCGGGTTGATTGATGTTATCGAATTCGGCGTCGCTCCCTGCAAGAGCCGTAGGAACTGACGGCATTATACTTTGAACAACTATAAGAAGAGAATTGTCAATAGCCGATGCGCCTCCGCCATTGCCTATGTTCCCGTAAGCAAATAGAAAAATACTGTTCTTTTCGCTGCGCACATAACTGTATACCGTAGCATTATCGGTAAAGGCGGTAGCCGTATCGGTCGTCCAGTGATAGCCGCCCGAACCGTCCACTACATAGTCGTTTCCATATATTTTCGATGAATTTTCCGCTCCTATCTCTCCTGCTATGCAGCCCGTAACATTGATTACGGATTTATGAAAGACATAAAAACTCCATGTTTTCACCGTACAGTTTGTGAACGACAGTATGCGGTCTGATAAAGGGGCGGTGAAGTTGGAATAATTTGCATTATCTGTTATGCCTGACACATTCACAGAGTCGGCGGGCTTATCGAACCATGCCCCTATTGCTCTTATCTTGGAATTATTGATTACGATATTAGAACCAGACGACGGCATCAGCGCCCACATTACATTGTACACTGAATCGGCGGTTACATGATATTCTATGCCGTGTACTCCCGGCAGGGTATTGTTAAACAGGTAACCATAGGCGGTGTCATGCGTACCGAAAGACCAGCTGATATTGGCGCTATCCGGAATATGGTGCCATAACAGAGCGGTGGTAGCGTTTTTTAAGTTAAGGGTGGTGTAATCGTCAATAATAATTTCACCGACTTCGGAGGTTTTGTTTATGTTAATGGCGCCGTGGTATGATAACCCTGTGGTTGCCCAATCGCTTTCTACGTCATTGTAAAGCGATAATGAGGCGGTATCAGTTATCAGCCAGTTGTGCGACAGTCCGCCGTAATTTAATGTAGAATTACTGATGCTGACATTGGCTTTATTCAGAAGCATAAGCGAACGTTGGTAAAAATAGCTTTGAGGAAACGAAACGGTGGAGGAATCGATAATTACTTTCCCGCTATTGAATACATCAAGGTCGCCAAGGTTGGTTAAATTGGCATGCTTTATAATTAATAGTCCGTTCAGCGCTACAAATATAGGACCATTATGCACAAGGGTTCCGGTAATGGTGAGCGTATCATAAGGAGAAACGCCTATAATCAGGGTATCGGGGTAAACTCCGGCGCGTTTTAGATTACGCCTTGCTTTAATATCGGGATAGAATGACTTGCTGTTTTTCTCCCACCTGAAGAATTGTGTAAGTTGAGAGGAACATCCGCCATTCGCAGTTAGGAGGGATGACTGAATACTAGCCGCCTTAGGAGGTTTTGCAAGGTTCAGCAGATTCTGTAAATTCATTTGACCGAACACAAACGCCGGCAAGAGCTCAATTAGTATGATTATTACTGAAAGATGAACTGATTTTCTCATAAACTGATTATTCTAATAAGTTCGATTACTGCTGAAAAACAGGCAATAAAGATATTACTTTCAGAGGTATAAAACCGAGAATCTGGCAGCAGTATTATCTTAACACTGTAACTTTTCCGATATAATCGTGCTGTTTATAATCCCATGTTGTAATTACCAGCTTGCAAACATAAACGTCTTCAGGTACAAATTGTCCCCCATACTTTCCGTCCCATGGAATATTATTCGATTTGTATATCAACTCCCCCCATCTGTTAAATATGTACATAAGATAGGAACGCATGCACCAGCCCTTCGGTTCAAAATAGTTGTTCACATCGCCTTGTCCGGGACTAAACGCATCCGGGACCCAGAAGTAATCGCACGATTCTACATTAATATCCACGGTTGCGGTAGAATGGCATCCGTTTTCATCGGTGGCGGTGACGGTGTAAACGGTGTTGTGGAACGGTTGAGCAGGAGTAACAGCGCAGGTAGGGCATTGCAAGCCGCTGTCCATACTCCAGACATATTGTAAATCGCCCCAAGCCCTGATGGTTACTGTATCACCGGCGGTAATGGTTGTATCGCAGCAGGCGCTCACGCCGGAAGGTTTAAATACGCTGATGTTTCTGTAAGCTGTATCCGCACAGCCGCATACTGTTATTAAATAGAAGGAGGTATAGTTGGTATCGGCTGCGACAGTGATAGAGTTTTCTGTAGAACCTGTACTCCAGCGGTAAAAGCAATCAGGTGTATAGGAGGAGATAATCTGTGCTGTAAGTGTAACGCTGTCGCCTATACAAACCGTCGGGGGGGAATTTATCTGAATCACCGGTGGAGGGGCTACTATTACCTTTATCACTGTATCGGCGCCGCAGCCGTTATCGTATTCATATAGCTTCACATCGTACACGCCCGGCAAATTATACGTCCAGCTAGCATTAACCGACGAATCCTGATAAGCCCCCAGATTGTAAAAATCCCAGTAAAATTTAACTCCATTACCGCTCAATGGGTTTGAAGTGTTTGTAAATTGCATCGGTTGACCGAGGCAGGCGTAGTTATCTGTAAACGATGGAACAGGGGCGGGTTCAGTCGTATCGCCGATATGAATAGTAAGGGTATCGGCGCAGGTTGCTCCGGTTACAGGGGTGGCTATCAGCCGGTAGTTGCCGGCACTGTCTGCAGTAATTATTTGAGTGCCGTTGCCGCCGGTTATGCCTCCGGGAGGTCCGGTCCAAGTATAATTTGTAAAACCGGGCGGTCCGGTGAGGGTGATAGTTTTTTGTCCGCAAAAAATTTTGGAGGAAGCCAATATTTCCAGGGGTGAGCATGAAGCATCCACATAGGCATAAGCAAAATGACCGCCGCGCCCGCAATCGCCTGCTTCAAAAACGATGGTAACGCATTGCCCTACATATTTTTTTAATGGAACGGATACCACAGTCCAGTTCTTATAATAAGCAGTATCGTTACCTACCTGCCCGTTTGGAGGCACATATACCTGATTCCATCCTCCATTTTGCCCGCCTGAAGACACAACAAAATATGTTCCGCAATTGGGTATGGTATCGCCATTCTGGTCAATAACGGCTACCTCGAAGAATGGCTGCTGGTAGAAGGTATGCGCTATGGGGTTTTCAAGAACTACCGCATATTGATAAGTGAAATCGGTGTTTCCGGGTTTCACCTCAAATGTTTTGGAGAGGATGGCTACACCGTAGTTCACCTGCGTACTATCGCCAAGCAATACTGAATACAGCCCGCCATAAGGCGATACTTGCTTAATGGAAGGAACCAGAGCATCGTTCAACGCGCCCGATTTAATGTAAACCTGATAATCGGGACTGGCGTTAGGACCAATGGTTGGATTGTAATAAGTAGGGTTGGAGGTAAGTAAGTCATTGGCTGCCACCGTAACCGGTCCTGCCGGTCCGCCTGTAATGTTAGTAATATTGAAAAAGTTGAAACCCGAGTTATTATTATAAGCGTAATAGGCATTCCACCCGTTCAGGGTTCCCTGTTCAAACCCGATGTTATCGCAGCCGGCGGTATCGCATGGTCCCATTACCCGGTGCCGCCTGTAATACCTGTATTCATTAACTGAAGACCCATAAGATTTTTCCGTAAGCCGGAAATCGGCGTACAAGTCGAGCAGTTCGCGTTCGCTCTTTTTTAAAATCTTCCCACTGTCTTGGAATCTGTCTTCTTTTGCGAAGATTTGCATAAAATTACCGCGGATAGTGTCTATTCTGTCCTCTTCAAAACGATAAAAAAGCGTAAAATCGGTCTCGTTCAGGCGAAGTTCATAGCGGGTGTCCTGCAGGCATTTTGCCCAAAAGGCGCTTAATTTTTCAGGGTCCCTTTTTTGGGCAAAAGAGTATAAAGAGCTGGATACTTCAATAAACAGCGCTAAATACACTATCTGTTGTCTTTGGCAGAACATTTACTTGCGGTACAAGATTCAATATGTCAAATATATAACTTTTTATTCATGATTAACTGTTGTTGCAAGAATTATTTCATCTATTTTTGCCCGAAAGTCCTTATCAGTTGCACAGACGGTACTGATAGGTCGATAAGATTTAACCCTGAACAGATGAAAGTATTAAAATTCGGAGGCACTTCGGTCGGCTCGGCTGAAAGAATGAAGCGAGTTGCCGAGCTCATTAATTTTCCGGGAAAAAGATTAGTGGTGCTCTCCGCCATGTCAGGAACTACCGATCAACTGGTAAAAATTAATCAGGCGCTTGGAAGGAAAGAGAATAAGGAGGCGGTAAAACTTATAAGGGAACTGGAGCCGCGTTATTTCAACACCATTGAGTCGCTCTTCAAAAATAAGGAACAGGCGGCTAAGGCAAGTGAGATTATACGCGGTCATTTCGACTTTTTACTCTCCTTTACCCAAGACGTATTTACCATAGAAGAGGAAAAAACTGTATTGGCTGAAGGCGAGTTGATGACAACCGAGATTTTTCAACTTTATCTTGAGGCGATAAAAATGCCGTCGGCGCTGCTTCCCGCCCTTAACTTTATGCGTATCAATGAGAACAGCGAACCGGACATGCCCTATATTGAGAAACATTTGAAAAAGGAATTATCAAAACACCTGCATACGGAACTGCTTATTACGCAGGGATATATCTGCCGGAATCCTTTTGGCCAGGTGGATAATCTTAAACGGGGAGGAAGCGATTACACCGCTTCGCTGCTTGGCGCCGCCGCCGGGGCTGATGAAATACAGATATGGACGGACATTGACGGAATGCACAACAACGACCCCCGGTATGTTCCCGGAACTTATCCAATTGCTGAATTGTCGTTCGACGAGGCGGAAGAACTTGCCTATTTCGGGGCTAAAATATTGCACCCTGCCTGCATATTGCCTGCCCAAAAAAAGAACATCCCCGTACGGCTTCTTAACACCTTACAGCCGGATGCAATGGGAACTGTAATTACCCAAAAAGCAGGAGGCGAAGCAATTAAGGCGATAGCCGCTAAAGACGACATAACGGTTATAAAAATAAAATCGGAGAGAATGTTAATGGCTTATGGTTTTCTGCGTAATGTTTTTGAGGTCTTTGAGCGTTACAAAACGCCCATTGACATGATTGCGACTTCCGAGGTTGCCGTATCACTCACTATTGATAATAATACACACCTCGACCCGATAGTAAAAGAACTGAAAAGTTATGCCACTGTGGACGTGGAGACCAATCAGGTAATAATATGCATAGTAGGCGATTTTCTTGCCGAGAAGCACGGCTATGCAATGAAGATATTCGATTCGCTTGCGCAAATACCTATACGTATGATTTCTTACGGAGGCAGTAAAAACAACATCTCGCTGCTTATCGGTGCGGAGTATAAAAAGGCGGCATTGTTAGCGCTGAACAAAGGCATATTCCAACTGGGGGGGCAGAAATGAAAACGGGCAGAGATAAAAAAGATAACGCCCGTTCGGTTGCAAGAGGCAGTGAATCGGCTAAAGACGCACCCAGGCGTAAACCGTCTATGTTCCCGCGCGCACTTATTGATAAGTTCAAAAAAATACCCACACCGTTTTATTATTACGATACTGCGCTGTTACGAAAGACGCTTGAAGCGATGAGGACTGCTTCGAAAAAATACGACACAGAGGTACATTATGCGCTGAAAGCCAATGCCAATGTTAAGATATTAAAGATAATAAGGGGATATGGTTTCGGAGCCGACTGTGTGAGCGGAAACGAGGTACGCAGGGCGATAGAATGCGGTTTTCTTCCATCACTGGTAGTTTTTGCGGGAGTCGGAAAGTCGGATGAGGAAATAACACACGCTCTGAAAAAAAATATTGGGTGTTTTAATTGTGAATCGACAGGGGAAATAAAAGTGATAAACGCACTTGCTAATAAACTGAATAAAAAAGCAACTATTTCTATACGCATAAATCCTAATGTTAATGCCCATACACACCAATATATTACAACAGGTCTGGAGGAGAACAAATTTGGGATTAATGTCTGGGAACTGCCCGATGTGCTCCATGTAATTGCACAATGCAGGAACATCAATCTTACCGGGCTGCACTTTCATATCGGTTCGCAGGTAACCGACATCGCTCCTTTCAAATCGCTTTGTTTAAAAGTAAATGAATTGCAACAGTGGTTTGAATCCCGTCATATCTATCTCACATCAATCAACATTGGGGGCGGTTTGGGGATTGATTATTACAATCCGGATAAAAATGCTGTTCCCGATTTCGACGGGTATCTTGGCGTATTTATGAGGTTTCTCAATCTTCGTCGCGGACAAACCCTCCATTGTGAACCTGGGCGTGCTCTAATAGCCCAGTGCGGAACGCTTGTATCGCGGGTACTATTTGTAAAAAATGGCAGACAGGCGAATTTTATTATTCTGGATGCAGGTATGACTGAACTGATACGTCCTGCACTCTATCAGAGTTACCATAAGATAGAGAACCTGACAGGGACAAAACGCAATTCCATAGTTTCCTATGATGTAACCGGTCCGATTTGCGAATCTTCCGACTGTTTCGGTAAGGCGATTGACCTGCCCGTAACGGAACGCGGCGATATACTGATAATACGTTCGGCGGGCGCCTATGGCGAAAGTATGGCGCTCGATTATAACCTGCGCGACAGGGCGAAAAGCTTTATGAGCACAGAAATCTAGGTTCAGATCCTTGCCTTCTCCCCCAAAAATCTTAATACGCTCTGTTCTATGCCCTTTTCAAGGTTTTCGGATGGTGCAGGTGCAAATATAAGTCCCGTTATCTTTTCGTAGAGTTCAATATAACGTTGCGATACTTCTTTTACAATTGCATCATCCATTATCGGCATCTTTTGCCCTTCAAGACCCTGAAACCCTTTTGAAATAAGCCACTGGCGTAAAAATTCTTTTGACAACTGACGCTGCGCCTCGCCCTTCTTCTGACGTTCCTCATATCCGTCTTTATAGAAATATCTTGATGAATCGGGGGTATGTACTTCGTCTATCAGGTATATTTTATCTTTATGCAGACCAAATTCATACTTTGTATCTACCAGTATCAATCCTTGTCTGGCTGCCATTTCCGAACCTTTTTTAAACAGCGCACGCGTAAAATGTTCAAGCATTTCGTAGTGTTCCTTGCTGATAATCCCCATTTTAAGCAGCGCATCCTTCGACATATCTTCATCATGCCCTACCTCCGCTTTAGTTGTTGGGGTAATAATAGGTTCCCTGAAAGCATCATTTTCACGCATCCCTTCGGGCATCTTAATGCCGCATATTTCTCTTTTTCCCGCCTTGTATTCGCGCCATGCATGCCCCGAGAGGTAGCCGCGGATAACCATTTCAACTTTAAACGGCTGGCAATACTTACCAATGCTCACCATAGGATGAGGTACGGAAGTAATCCAGTTCGGCACAATATCGGATGTGGCTTTCATAAAGTGGTCGGCAATCTGGTTAAGCACCTGTCCTTTATAGGGTATGCCTCGCGGAAGAACCACGTCGAACGCTGATATGCGGTCGGTTACCACTATCACCATCATTTCGTTATTAATGTTATATACATCGCGCACTTTGCCTTTGTAAAAACTTTTCTGACCGGGGAAATTAAAATTTGTCGCTGTTAGTGTGTTCATAGTTTTTGATTAATTATTAATTTTTGTCTTTTGATTGTTTTACCGTATCGTATATCCGAAGTATCCTTTTTACCAGCTTATGCCGCACCACATCGCCTTCGTTAAGGAAGATAATATCTATGCCTTCTACTTTTTCAAATATCCTTATTGCCTGAAAAAGCCCTGACGGCTGGTGATGCGGCAGGTCGGACTGGGTAATATCGCCGGTAACTATAAATTTGGCGGCGGCACCCATCCTCGTAAGGAACATTTTCATTTGGTTTTCGGTGGCGTTTTGCGCCTCGTCAAGTATTACAAAAGCATGATTGAGCGTTCTGCCGCGCATAAAGGCGAGCGGAGCAATTTCAACAATCTTATTTTCAAGATATGTTTGCAACTTATCGGGAGGAAGCATGTCGAAAAGTGCATCGTACAGGGGTTGCATATAGGGGTCTAACTTTTCTTTCAGATCACCGGGAAGAAAACCAAGGTTTTCGCCGGCTTCCACGGCGGGGCGGGTAAGTATTATCTTTTTTACTTCCTTATTCTTCAGCGCTTTTACCGCCAGAGCTACTGCGGTGTATGTTTTGCCACTGCCCGCAGGACCGACTGCAAAAACAAGGTCATTACGTCCGGAACTTTCCACCATACGATGCTGATTTGGCGTACGCGCCCGAACCGTCAACCCATTATTGCCATGCACAATTACGTCCTTTTCATAAATCAGGTCGTTCGCCTGTACTTTATCTCCCTCACCTTTTAATATCATCTCTAATTCCGATTCGGCGATGGATTGGTGTCTTATGTAATGCTCCGTTATCAATTCTATTGTTTTTTCAAAAGAATCAAGCTCCTCCGCATTGCCCTTAATTCGAATTAAGTTGCCTCTGGCTACAATTTTCAGACCCGGGAAATGATTTTTTATGAAATTGATTTTTGCATCATTTATTCCATAAAATTCAACCAGCGGGATTTTCTTTATGACAATTTCTCTTTCTATCTGCATCCTTGAAAAGTAGCTTGGAAGGTTTAAATGCCGATACAAATTTAGGCAAGAAATTTTATGCTATTTTTGATAGCTCAAAAACTTGTAAAAAGATTTCCACAAATTAGCCGTAAACAAGGGAAATAATAACTCTGCAGCGTTCAATATAAACTCGAATGCCCATCATAACGCTTATATCAGATACAGGAAACTCGGGCTATTATTCAGCCGCCATTAAAGCCGCAATTCTAAAAGAACTGCCCTCGGTAACGATAATCGATATTACTCACAATATAAAGCCCTTTCACATTTTAGAAGCCGCCTTCGTTCTAAGGACGGTCTATCATAATTTTCCAACCGGAACTATACATCTGACGGCGGTTGACGCACAAATTGAAGGTCCCAGAAGGTTTGTCGCACTTCATGCCGGCGGTCATTATTTTGTCGGTGCGGATAACGGGCTCTTCAGCATTGCTCTTGCCGGTAAAGATGTAGAAGCGTTTGAGATAATAATTCCTGCCGGCATCGACTATGAAAAATTCCCTGCAGCCGGCATTCTTGCCAAGACAGCATGCGCTATTGCAATAGGTACGCATTTAGATCAAATAGGAAAAGGAATTACCGCCCAACATTATCTTGAGGCAATGCATCCGACTTACGATTCGCATAGCATAACTACGCGAATAGTTTATACGGATGAATATGGTAATTGCTTTTGCAATCTGGACCTAACGCTTTTCACGAAGACAGTAGGAATCCGCCCGTTCTATATTGACATAAAGGGATATACGGTAGAAGGTATTTCCAATAATTACGATGCTGTAAAACACGGTGAAATAGTTGCGCTTTTTTCAACTTCCGGTCTTCTTGAACTGGCTATTTCATACGGAAACTTATCTCAACTATTGGGTTTGAAGGATGGAGATAGCGTATTAATAAAGATAGGCGATTAATTTCGTTTTTCTAATTCAGAATACGCTTCCGTTAAACTATTTCCCGCTCTTGATTATTTTAAATTCGGTACGTCTGTTTATAGCGAACTGTTCTTCAGTGCAATGCACATTAGGGTTGCCGCAATCGTTCAGAAGGTGTGATTTACCAAGCCCTTTTCCGGTTACTCTTTTCCTGTCTATTCCATGTGCGATAATATAGTCAACGGCGGCATCGGCGCGCTTTTGCGAAAGTTCCAAGTTAAACTGGTCGCTTCCGCGCGGGTCGGTATATGCGTATAATTCGATTTTAATCCCCGGATTGGTCTTCATTACCTTCACAACTTTATCGAGCACACGCGCCGCAGCGGGAAGGATATCCCATTTTTGATAGTCATAATATATGTTCTCAATTATATCAATGCTGTCTTTGGCTTTCGCGGTATTTTTCAGATTCAGAGCCACAATCCAGGGGTCGTACACATATATGTCGCCCATTTTTCTTTTATCCGCTGGCAACATTCTGTATCTGAATCCGCCTTTGCCCGGCAATAATTCATTTAATATATTATTATGGGAATCTGCTATATAAAGCATTTTCATTTTTGCCAACCTCGGATCATTCATATCTACCTGAAGCATATTTGCCTTATCTTCGGGCAGATTTGTAAATGTAAATGAACCGTTGGCGCCGGTTGTAGCGGTCTGGATAATATTACCCTGGTCGTCGGTTACGTTAACCTTCACATCTGAAAGCGGCTTTTTCTGGTCCGATAGAAGAATATCTCTTAATTCAAGCCGTAATTGCGGGTCATCTACCGACATCTTCTGGAGCGTTGTAGTATCGGAAGCCAGTATCTCGAATTGAAAATTGCCGTCTGCGCCCGGATAAACCGTTTGCAAGGTATTGCCGTTCTTATCCGTCAATACAATCTTAGTTTTCCCGTTGAATTTGGTGTCGCCGGTCATATCCACCTTTAATTTATAATTATTGTCGGTTGGCAAATTTGTAAATACGAATGAGCCGAAGGCGTTGGTGGTAGCGGTCTGAACAACCTGTCCGTTACCGTTAAGCAAGCTGACTTTTGCACCGGACATAGGTTTGGAGCTGTCTCCGGCAAGAAGATTTCCCGATATATTAATGTTATTATCCAAGGTGCTTATTTTAGGTAAAGTGGTAAGGTCGGGAGGGAGCATGGAGAATACATATTTTCCCATCGTTCCGTTTCTAAGGGACACAGCCACGATTCTTCCGGAGCTGTCGGCGAGATAGAATTTTTTCTTACCTGCAAAGCGCGGGTCGTCTTGGTTAACCTGGACAAAATATTTTTTATCCGGTTCCAGCTTCTCAAATCTGAATTTACCTTTGCTGTCCGTATTTTCGCTTGCAAGCACAGTTCCGCTGTCATTAAGAAGTTTCACTCCTAAATTAGAGGCGGGATCGTTCGTATCGGCGCTGAACAGTACTTTCCCTTTCAGAGGGCGGTAATCGCCGATGTAAAAAAAGCTATAAATATCATCATGTCCAACACCGCCTTTCCTGTTACTTGTAAAGTATCCTGTCCTGTTGTTGTTATTAAAACAGATAGCAAAATCATCGGTTGACGAATTCACCTCCGGACCGAGGTTCTCCACATTTGTCCATTTTCCTTTTACGGTGGTGGAGGAAAATATATCCAGTCCCCCGAAGTTAAAGTGCCGGTCGGAAGAGAAAAACAGAACGCCGTCATTTCGGATATAAGGGAATACCTCATTTCCGGGTGTATTCACCTCGTTTCCTAAATTTTTTGGTTGCGACCAGTTGCCGCCTTCCATGCGCTGGCATGCATATATATCGCATCCGCCATAACCGCCCGGCATATCCGAAGAGAAATAAAGCGTTCTTCCATCGGCTGAAAGTACAGGGTCCATTACCGAGTAAGAATCGCTGTTATATGGAAACGCCTTAGGAGTTCCCCAGTTGTTACCGGTCTTTTCGCAGTAATATATCTTTGCCTGATTTACAAAATTGCTTTTACGTATCGATTTTACTTCGGTATAGAACATCTCTTTACCATCGGCGCTGAACGAAATCGGACCCAAACTGCACTCCGTCAGAGTTTTATTGTCAGGAATGGGGAATAATTCGGGCTTACCGAACCCGTCTGCAGTACTCCGCGCAACATATATTTTATAAAAATTCCCGCCAGTAATATTGTTATGCATCAGGTTTATCATATCGCCAGACCTGTCGGAGATAAACACTAAGCTATCCTGATATATAATTGGTGCAAAATCGGAAAGGTCTGAATTTACCCTGGGTACAATTTTTACCGGATAATCTATGTAAAATTTCTGTTTTAGCTTATTGCAATATCGCACCTCTCTTGCAGCATTACTATCGGAAGGTTCGAGTATTGTCGCTTTGAGAAATTGGTTGTGCGCTTCGTCTATTTTACCGTTATTTTTCAGAATCTCGCCATAATTGAAATAGACCTGCGCTCCGATTCCGGGTAATAAGGCGGCTTTTGAATAGTATAGCTCTGCATTATCGTAATCACGGATAATCTGATAGCATTCGGCAAGGCGCACGAGTGAGGCGGTATCCGAAGGGTTGGAGCTATATGCATTTTTGTAATATTTAATAGCATCATGGTACTCGTATGCCTTAAAGCACTTGTCTCCCCTCGATTTCTGCGCTAATACCCGGTGATTTGGTAAGGCAAAAAGCATTATAAGGATAATTGAACTGCCGAAACGGGAGAAAGGAGAAATATATGTTCTTGCCCCGCCGAGCAGGTCAGGTTCATTAAAACTTTTACGGTGCAATTTATGAAGGGATCTCATGTACTTTTTACCTAATTATCACATATAGCGGGGCGATACCTGCACCATTTTTCTTTTACCGAAATCTACGGTAAGCGATACCTCATAAGTGCCGCCTCCTGCTTGTCCAATGGCATTAAGTCCGAGGTCGTAGGCAAACCCGATTTGCAAACTCTCCAATGCCCTGTATGCTGCCAGAAATGTAAACCCATAGTCGGTGCGATACCCTGCGCCGAGCCATAATTTTTCCTGAAGTAAAAAATCGGCGTTAAAATCTGCTGTAAGTGGAGCATTTTCGGCGCATTTTACAACAAATGATGGGCTGAACAGTACATTTTGTGAGAGTTGAAATCCTTTACCCGCCATCAGGTAGAGGTGAGGACGAAACGAGGCGCTGTCTACCGGACTATTGCTTGTCTGCTGCGCCTGTATCAAATGGTTGAAACTTGCCCCCAGATAAAAAGTATTTGAGTAATAATACAAACCGAAATCTGCATTTGGAACTATCTGGGCGCTGTTTGCATAGGTGTTCATGGGGTCGCTTGCGTCCTTATAGCTGATTTTGGCAAAGTTGATATCATAATCGTACACTCCTAATCCCAATCCCATGGATAGCTGTCCGTTAAAAAGCCGCAGATGGTAAGCATAATTGGCCTGTATAGAGTTACTGGATACAGGTCCTATGTTGTCATTCAGGAATTCAACTCCCCATCCAAACTTCTGGCTGGTGACTGGCGCTTCGAGCATCAGGGCATTGGTTTGAGGCGCACCGGGTATGTCTGTCCACTGGTCTCTTGATATAAGCGTGGCTTCCATTGCATCCTTACTACCGGCGGCGGCAGGATTTATTGCCATTTTATCGAACATATACATACTGTATTGCGGATCTTGCTGGGCAAAAACGGTATTAACCGCCGTCACCACTGATACCGATAGTAATGTAAAACGTAATAATAGCTTCATCTTTTTAAAGAATGAATGAATTCAAAGGCATTAAAGGTATGAAAAAAATGATTACCTGCATTTATCACACTGTTTCCGCCTGCATCTTGCAAGTTAGCCAAGCCCTTTTCCGTCAATTGTTTCACCGTATCTTCGCTGCAGCATGTCCGAAAAAAATTCGTTAGTACCGCTCACTGCTTATCGGTTCTTGTAATATATTGGACTGCTTCATCGGTTTGGGCGGGTGCGAACCAGATAATATCCTTATCGCGTCTTAACCAGGTAAGTTGTCGTTTGGCATAATGCCATGTCTCGGTTTTTATTCGTTCTACGGCGCTATTCAAGTCGCATTTGCTGTCTAAGTAATCGAATATTTCAACATATCCCACCGTCTGCAACGCATTCAGTTTGCGCAGCGGATATAATCTTTTACATTCATCCAACCATCCTTCGTCAATCATTTTTTCAACCCTTGAATTTATCCTGTTCACCAGTTCGTCCTTCTCTGTTGTCAATCCTATTTTTACGATATCAAAGCCACGTTTTTTTGGTTTCCGGTTTCTCAAAAGGGAGTAAGGGTTTCCGGTAAGTTCGATAACTTCAAGCGCCCTGATAAGCCGCCGGGGATTATTAATGTCCGCTTCATTATAATAGACAGGGTCGGTTAAATGGAGTAGTTCCTGTAACGCCCTGATTCCCTGTTGCCGCAAAATAGCATCATACTTTTCTCTTAGTTCGGCACTAGCCGGCGGTAATTTGTCAAATCCATTACAAACCGCATCCACAAAGAGAAACGACCCGCCTGTAAGAAGAACTGCGTTATGATTTACAAAAAGTTTCTGAATGCATTCCAATGCCTCTGTTTCGTATTTCCCGGCTGAATATTCCTCGTGAACCGAAAGCGAATTGATAAAGTGATGAGGGACTTTTTTTAATTGTTGCACCGTGGGTTTGGCAGTTCCTATCTCCATTTCTCTGTAAAACTGGCGCGAGTCGGCGGAAATGATTTCGGTTCGGAAACGTAAAGCCAGTTCAATTGAGAAAGCGGTTTTGCCCGAGGCGGTTGGACCGACTACAACTATCAATAAGGGGCGCGACAAATTTAGGACAGTTTAGCTAAGTTCTTCGGAATCGAAATTGTTATCGTCATCGTCCTCCTCTGTTGTATCATCTGCATCGACTAAAGGTTCTTCTTCGTTGCCGTTGCTCGCTTTAACAGCTGCCGGCATCTCCTCGTCCATGCTTTCCTCCTGCTCCTTATCGGCATAGCGCCCGGTTAAGCTATTAACATAGTTATCCTCCTCCTCAACGGCGGTTTGCTCTTCCTCATCTTCTTCTTTAGCCGCTGTTACCGGCGCAACTACTTTATATTGAACAGGCGCCCTGCCCTTGCTTTTACTAACACGGGGATACGATATAGGTGAATCCGGCAGTATCTTCAGCAATTCTACATAAAGCGTCCAGCAGGTATTCAATGGGTCGTACTCGTAAATTATTTTCTGGTGCGGGTCTTCCACGTATGGGGCTATTTTAGCTACGTGCATCCATAAATCGCCTTTAGGCGCATTCTTCTTATCACGCAGCAATTTAATTTCGATACCTTTTCGCCATGTATCGTTACTTATGAAGAAGGATGCCGGATGTTTATCGTCGAACTCTATGGCTTTTTGAATGGCATGGTGCAGGTCTTCAAAAGTTTGATTCGCCTGTATCTCAATTTCGCGGTAAACGCTCTCGTCGTCCTCGAAGTAAACCTTAAATCTGTAAACTGACATGTCTCTCCTGTTTTATCATGCAAATATATAACTTTTGAAAATATTCCTGCAGCAGCCGGATTCTTATTTGAGGTAAATTTCCGCAGCCAAACTGCATAGATGGGAAACAAGGATCAGTTATACCGGAAGTTCATTATGATTTTCGGCAAATCCTTTTTATTAACAACAGTACTATCTCCTTCCAAAATCATACCTTTGCAATAAACTAATTACTGCCGGACGGCTATTTAAGAGTTCATAATGATACCGCGCGAAACCATAGATTCCATCTTTGCAGCAGCCCGCATTGAAGAAATAGTAGGCGACTTTGTAAACCTGAAGAAAAGAGGAGTCAATTATTTGGGATTATGCCCGTTCCACAACGAAAAAACGCCTTCTTTCACCGTATCGCCGGCTAAGGGAATATATAAATGTTTTGGCTGCGGCAAGGGAGGCAACACTGTAAATTTCGTCATGGACCATGAACAGATGGACTATGTGAATGCCCTTAAGTATCTGGCGAAAAAATATAACATTGAGATAAAAGAAGAGGAAAGAACCGAACAGCAGAAGGAGCAGGAAACCGAGCGTGAAAGTTTGATGATTGTTTCCGCTTTCGCACAACGTTTCTTTACCGAACAGCTGCATAGTGAGAAGGGGGAGGCGATTGGTTTAAGTTATTTTGAAGAACGGGGATTCACCCCCGCCACTATTGAAAAATTTCAGCTCGGCTACGCTCCCGAAGAACACAAGGCGTTCCTAAAAGCCGCTCTGAATGAGGGGTATTCTTTAAAATATCTGCTGCTATCAGGTCTTGTGCGTACCGGCAGTTCTTTAACAGACGGGGAGAAAAGGGAGACCGAAGAGCCGACGGAGGCGCAGTGTTTCGACCGATTTGCAGGTAGGGTAATGTTTCCCATTCACAACATAAGCGGGCGTGTGATTGCCTTCGGAGGACGCACCTTGCGTAAGGATAAAAATACGGCTAAGTATGTAAATTCTCCCGAAACGCCT
>JAKAOA010000171.1 GCA_021823405.1 Bacteroidota bacterium
AATTTATTGGCAGGAGTATTAAAAAGATTGTAAGTGCCTGAATTGATAAGGAATTTTTTGGTAAGCAGCAAGGGCGCACCGACATAATACAGTAAAGGTTTTTTGTGTTTTATGGAATTAGAATAGCGAATACATTTTTCACGAATGCCGGCAAGCAGATCTTTTCTGCGGAGCGAATCGGTTAACGAATCAGTGCCTGTTGCCAGATATACAGCCAGTTGCCTTCTAAGCAACTGCAAAGAATCATTATTATATTCAGTAGTATAGATGTATCCGGGCAGAGAAATATTCTTATCTTGAAGTTTAGGTGCAATTGAATGTAATGTTTTAGCCGGCAGAAACCATCTTATTTCAGCCGAAGGGTCCCAGTAAATCTGATTTCCACCCCAGCTCTCGACAAAGGAGTTCAGTGGTCCAAGATAGGAGTTTTCAATTTGAGGTGAATATATGGTCTTTGTAAGCGGAATTATCCTCGAATACCTGATATAATTTCTGATTATCCAAAGTCCATCAAAAAACACCAGAGGACAAAGCAGAATAATTATCCTTAATGAAATGCTCCTTATTGAAAGGTGCTGATAGAAATGTATTACAAGAACAACTGAATAGACGATAAGAAGCGGGATAAATACCGGACGCAGAAATACTGTTTCGGTAAAACACAGCCCGGCGAGGAATAGGTGCATTTTGACATTCCTATTATTTTCCTGAAACGATTTTAAGAGAAAGAAAACTGAAAATATCAAAAAGGAAGTAGTGAAGCTTTCCGTAGCCAGTAAATTATCGAACAAACTTGTATAGGTACTTATGGCATAGCCATAAAATGTGAGATAAAATGCTTTATTGGATTTAAAGACATATAACGCAATTAATGCCAATGGGTAAACCGAGAGGGCATCTATAATATATTGCAGTAATATGAGAAGGTTACAAGCCAGAGCTTTATTGAATAATAGTGCAAAAGGAAGATATAAGATTCCATATCCTGGCATGCGTAGATCAGGCGAATAATCTCCATTTCGGATAAAATTCTCTATGGGTAACAGGTAACTTACCGTATCACCGCCTGTGCCACCCCAAAAACCTGGTATTGCGGTGTAATCATGTTTATAAAGCAGGAAGATAAAGAATAGTCCTTTTATAAATAGAGAGGTAATAATCCAGAATAGCCATTGGTCGGTTTTTCTGAATAAGAACTTATTTAAGCACCTTATCATTGGCAGGAATCAATTAGCCGGAAAAAGTCGAAGATGACCTTCAGGCAAGGTTACAGATAAAGGGATTTGTAGCAAAGCGCTGCCCCCTATTTATTAATAATAATTTTTCTGGTTTCAATCTCTTTTCCGGTAACGATTTGCAATAGATAAATGCCATCTGGTTGGCCGCTAAGGTCAATGTTCATTATGGGGGAAAATTGCTCCGGGTCAATCGTCTTCTCGCTAATCTTCCTGCCATATACATCGGTAATTGTTATGCGTTCATAACCCGTTCCCGCCATCTCCACAGTTATTATCCCTTCACTGGGCACGGGATATACTTTTACTGCATCGGTAAGAGTATGGATGTCCTGTATGCCCATTGGAACGGAGATGGAATCTTGTACCAGCCCGCAGGCGTTTGTAACATTTATATATATTGTTCCCGATGTAAGCCCCTGAATAGTTAAACTGTCTACAAGGGTAATGCTGTCGCTCCCCGGCGACCAGGAATAATAGTATTGAAAGTACACATAACTGCTGTCGCCAGCCGGAATGCCGCCCGATACATATACTTTAGCAGCGCCGTTGTTATAGGTAGGCCATGTGGGAGGTATAGAAATTATGCTGTCTATTTTAAGCGGCTGGGCTTGTGTAATGTTGCAAGTTACTGTTGTTGTGCATCCATGATAATCGGTTACTGTGCAACTGTATGTACCCGGTTTCAGTCCCATTATGGAATCAATGGTAGCGCCATCGCCCCACAAATAATGAAAAGGGGAAGTACCGCCTGATACAAACGCTCTTGCAATGCCTGAACTGTCGCCATAGCAATCATTTGAAACCGATGGAGCCGGAGTTATTTTTCCCGGTTGGTAAATGTGCACGCTGTCTGAAATAGTTATTCCGCGGGAGTCCTTAACGGTGAAACTATAAGTTCCCGCTTTCAGGTTTCCTATTGAATCGGATGTTGACCCATCGCTCCAGTGGTAAGATACAGGAGGTTTATCCCCTCTTACATTGATTTTAACCCAGCCGCCGCTGTCGCCATAACATTTTAAGCTGTCCTTTCCGGATACAATCGTGCTCATTATTTCTGACGGACTCCCGAAAGGATATGCGCCAATAGTATCATTAAAATTTAAAAGTACAGAATCCTTGTTCGTGTTCAGATTATAACTTAAAAAAGTACCTTCAGCATAAGTACCTCCTTCATGTGTCATGCCATATAGAAGTCCGTTTGAACCAATGTACAGATTACCTTGAGGAGAAATGCCTGAAGGAGTTGAGAAATTAAATAGATCAGTATCTTTGCCGTTAGCGGGTTCATATCTGAATAGCGTTCCGTAACCGTGGAGACCACCTGTATTAGTCATTCCATAAAAAAAGCCATTTGTATCGGAAATCATATTACCATACTGCTGCCCCCCATAACTGTAGCCAAAGTTGTAAAGCACCGAATCCTTGCCTGTTTTAATATTATAACTGAAAAGCACACCGTAGTTCGACGTTCCACCCAGGGTAGTTGTACCATAAAGAAGTCCATTTGTGTCCTGTATAAGAGCGCCGTATATGGGATGGGCGCCATTGGTATCATTAAAATTAACTAGTACGGTTTGCGCATTTGTTTTAGGATTGAAACTGAACAGTACTCCATAGTTATAGGTGCCTCCGGAGTAGGTCATCCCATAAATTAAGCTATCGGTTGCCTGTAATAAAGTTCCATTAGGACTTGCCCCGCTACTGCCATTGAAACTTAAGCGGGTAGAATCTTTCCCGGTAACTGTGTTATAACTGAAAAGAACTCCATTGCCAAACGCGCCGCCTTGCTCTGTTACACCATATAATAAACTGTCACGCCCCTGAATTAGCGACCCAAAAGGGGTTGCACCGTTAGCACCGGTAAAAGAAATGCAATCCGAAACCTTACCCGATTCAAAATCGTAGCAAAAGAGCGTGCCATAAGTGTGGTCTACATTGGTTAAACCATAAATTTTACCGTTCAGCGCCTGGATACAGGCGCCATAAGGTTGATTTCCGGTAGGCGGACTGAAATAAAAAAGCAATGAATCTCTGCCAGTTAACGGGTCATAACTGAACATGGTTGCATAGCCGGTATATGAGTTATTAGTCATACCAATTATATAACCTGGCGTTTGACTTCTCATCACCGCGATTTGACATAAAAGAAGCAGGGAAAAAAGAAAGATTTTTTTCATCCTAAAGCATTCTACTACAAAGATATACAAAATTGTAAAGAAATTGCATCCAATCATTGGCTTTTCATTATACCGCTATGGTCATTAGCGCACATACAAAAGTTGATCTACTGTCAACTCTTTCAGCTCCCAGAATTTGAAAGAAGGGCTCGGCGAATTTATCTTTAAAGGATACATCTGAAATGTTTTTTACGTTATTCTTAAAAAAATCAATGTTCTTTTTGATTTCATTTTGAGTTGCGTAGAGAAAAAGACGTCCCAGCGTTAATGTATCTTCAAAAGAAACTCCATAACGTTTGCTGTAAAAAAGGAATCTCACATGCCCCTTGCCAATTGCCATAAATAATAATATTATTATAACCGTAAAAATAGATAAAAATCGTTGTAGCAGGTTAATGTTATTCGAGTTGTTTTAATCTTTTATGTTCTTCCGGCATTTCGGGGTATCTCTTCAAATGTGCGCCCGCATGGCTTACTTTCTATTGGTTATGATAATTTTTATAAATTTGCGCTCCTTTTAATAAAAGGGGGTAAGCAAGTTTACCCGTTTACAGCATATCGAAAAATGTTCTTTGTTATATGCCGTTGAATGAAAGGCAATGGCAATTGGTAAGTTAAGCCAGTGTAGCTCAGCTGGTTAGAGCAACTGATTTGTAATCAGTAGGTCGCGGGTTCGAGTCCCTTCACTGGCTCTGAAACGACTGACACTTGATACTGAACTTGGGGAGATACCAGAGTGGCCAAATGGGACAGACTGTAAATCTGTTGTCTTACGACTTCCAAGGTTCGAATCCTTGTCTCCCCACTTAATAATTTGTGATTAAGAATAGTCATCCTGTTGTTCATGCGGCCGAGTA
>JAKAOA010000172.1 GCA_021823405.1 Bacteroidota bacterium
GTACCTATACGTGTACAGTTGTTTCATGCGGAATTACTACCTCAATTCCATTTACGATAAACGTATCGGAACCTGTGGCGAAGATAACTTCTAATCAGCCGAATGTCTTCTGCGGCGATACATCCGCCTTGCTTACGGCTAACAGCGGTATGGCTAAATATTTATGGCTTCCGGCAAATGTTACGGGCACTACATTAACCGTTGATTCATCGGGTACCTATATCCTTGTTACGAGCGATTCAAGCGGTTGTAAGGCGCGTGATACAATAACCTTCAGCGTTACACCCAACGATATTCCCGCCCCTACAATTGCCGACACAAGTTTGTGCCCGTATAGTTCAATAACGCTCGTTGCATCGGGGCAGCCGACTTTGAACTGGTACTCGAATCCTGCGGGCGGAACTCCTTTCGCTACCGGAAATTCTTATACCACACCTATTCTTGATAGCGCCACCGTTTACTATGTACAATCGGCTTTTGGCGGTTGTGTAAGCCCACGGCAACCAGTAAGGTTGAATATGGATGACTGTAACGGAATCTATATTCCAAATGTTTTCACACCTAACGGCGATGGTAAAGACGATATCTGGTTCATTTCTTTGCTCGGTTCCAAGTGTTTTCAGTGTAATATTTATAACCGCTGGGGACAATTGGTATTCCAGTCGAATGATGTACGGCTGGGCTGGAACGGCAATATTCAGCAAACAGGCAAGCCCGCTTCCGACGGGGTTTATTACTACATTATAAACTATTGCGATTACAGGAATATTCAACGCAGCGCCGATGGCTTTTTACAGCTTCTTAGAAATTAACGGGACGAGCAATCTTTCTACTTTTGCCTTACGTTTCTAACCCCCATACCTTATATCTTACCGTTGAACCGAAACCGGTATAAACCCTGAATCCCTTGACTAAACTGACCAAACGGCATTTACTGAAACATCTCAATAAGTCCGATAAGCAGGATATTATTTTAGAGGTGCTTACGCTCTTCTGCAAGTTCAAAAACGTAAAGGAGTTTTACAAGGCGGAACTCTCGGAGGATGGAAATCCTCTGCTTGCCAACTATAAGAAGAGAATCTCGGAGGCATATACTGCTGCCAACCCGAAGGAGCGCAGGACGAATCTGAACCTGAACAGGTTGCTCCGCGAGTTCCGTAAGGTTAGCATTTCGGAGCAGGATGTGATTGACCTGATGCTCCACCGTGTAGAATGCGGTTTAGCCGCAATTGAGAGGAACGGAAAACGCAGCGCCGCTTTCTGCAACTGTATTCTATCAACTTTTAGGGATGCTATAAAACTAATTGACAATCAAGTTATTATTAATGATAACAAAGTGAGAATAGAAAAAATAATTGAGAGCGCCAAGCCCGGCAATTATAACTTAAAAGGCAGAATGGAAATCATTTTTTACAAGTAGCTATCATACAAATTTTTCTCCCTTACGCGCCTTCACTTCGTTCACAAAATTACGTATCTGCTGTTCGTCCTGTTTTTTACAAATAAGCAATATATCCTCCGCTTCCACAACAATATAATCTTCCAGTCCTTCCATTACCACAAGTTTGTTTTTTGGCACATGCACTATACAACCGCTGCTTTGGAATAGCATAACATTTTTACCCACCACCGCATTCTTGAATTTATCCTTTTCAATATGCTGGTAAAGCGAGCCCCACGTACCGAGGTCGCTCCAGCCGATAGCCGAACTCCTTACATAAGCGTTCTGAACTTTTTCCATTATTCCGTAATCAATTGAAATATTTCTGCATTGTTCATAAACTTTTTCAATATACTTGTTTTCCTGTGGAGTGTAGTAAAATTCTTGTCCGCTTCTGAAGAGCGATGCTTCTTCCGGCAGGTATTTTTCAAAAGCGCTTATGATGCTGTTTAAGCTCCAGACAAATATTCCCGAATTCCATAAAAAGTCGCCGCTTTGCAAAAAGAATTGCGCCATTTCAAGGTCGGGTTTTTCGGTAAATGTTTTTACTTTTTTAATCCGCTCGTCTTTTTCGGTAATGTCCGATTCTTTGTATTGTATGTAGCCATATCCGGTGTCGGGGCGAAGCGGGCGGATGCCGAGTGTTATCAGGCAGTCCTCTGAAGCGGCTTTAGCGTAGCATGTTTTCATCGCCTTGGCAAAGGTCTTTTCTTTCAATATGAGATGGTCCGATGGCGCCACGGCTACAATCGCCTTAGGGTCTTTTTTTGCCAGTTTATAGGATGAGTAAGCTATGCAGGGCGCTGTATTCTTCCTCGACGGTTCGCAGAAAATATTTTCCTCTGCAAGCTGCGGCAACTGTTTTTTTACAAGCTCCTTGTACGCTATGTGAGTTACTACCACTATGTTTTCGGGCGGACAGAGGTGATGCGCATAGCGGTCGTATGTCTGCTGCAGCAAACTTTTTCCAATACCCAGCACATCAATAAACTGCTTCGGGTGGGTGGAACGGCTCATGGGCCAAAAACGGCTCCCTACACCTCCTGCCATTATTATACAATAGTGGTGGTTCATCGTATTATTTATTTTTTCAGTTGTCCTAAAGCCGAACCTAATCGTTCCATAACGTCTTTTATTCCATTCAAATCGGCGGTGCCTGCCGAGAGGCGGTACCAGGTGGATTCGGATGATGCGCCAAAAGCGTAAAAAGGTACGAGCGCAAGTTTAGCTTTCTGCAACAGGTAGCGTGTTATGTCGGCTGTATTCGACAGAATACCGCCATCTTCGGTTTTCATTCCTTTCAAGTTGAATTGCACGGTAAGATAGATGGCTGCCTGCGGCTCTATGGCATCTACACGCAATCCCTGTTTTTTCAAATCCATAAACCCTTCATAGAATCCGTTGAGACGCTGCGATAACTTATTTTTAAAATCGGTCATGAATTTATCTACCGCTTCACGATTTCCCAGATAATTGGCTAATGCCACCTGTTCGGCTTTGGGCGCCCATGCGCCTACATGACCTATGATTGATTTCATCTTATCTATTATTTTTTTATTGCCCATACTCCAGCCGATACGCACGCCTGTTGCGGCGAGCGATTTGCTTATGCCGTCCACAAACACGGTATAGTCGCGTATTTCGGGGCAAAGCGTTACCGGATTAAAGTGCTTTACACTGCCGTATGTAAGTTGGTTATACACCTGGTCGTAAAGAAGATAAAGAGGTTTTTTTCTACCGGCGCGCCGTTTGTTTTCCTGCAAGATGATATCGCAGATTGACTCCAATCCATCTTTGGTAAACACTGTCCCGGTGGGGTTCTGCGGCGAACAGAGCGATACCAGATTAAGTTTTCCGATATGCGGTAGAAGATCGTCGGCGGTGGGCATAAAGTTGTTTTCAGCTTTTGCCTCCATCATTATGGGTTTTGCCGCGGTAAGATGAATGTAGTGGTTGTTGTTCCATGACGGCGCAGGGTAAAAAACATAGTCACCCGGGTCTATCAGCGCCCTGTATGCGGCATAAATTATGGGACGCGCGCCCCCGGCTATCAATATTTCGTTTTGAGGCGAATAGTCAAGCGCAAGCCGTTCATACAGAAACTGGGCTACTGTTTCGCGGAGTGCAAGTATGCCATCCGAAGGAGGATAATTGGAGTGATTTCCGTTATATGCCGCTATAATTTCCTTTTTGAATTCTTCCGGCAGCGGGAATATGTCAGGATTAAAATCGCCTACTGTATAGTTTGCAATCTTTTCCCCTTTACGGATAAGTTCATTTATCTCTCCCGACAGCTTAAGTATTTCTGAACCTATCAGGTTTTCAGCCATCTTTGAAACAGCCAGTTCGGCGCTTTGTGGTTTGGTAAGGGTAGAATTCATGTCGAATTTGTTATGAGGGCAAATTTACTAATCTCAACGAACTGTAATTATTCATTTTTATTAATTTAACGTTAATTTGGATTGACCGGTACAATTTCTTTTTTTTGGGGTCGCATAGGTCTTTTTCTTTGCACACGGGTACGAATAGTGTCTGCTATATTACCTATTTTTTGGGGCTGCTTTGCCTCATCGCTCGCCGGTCTTTCCTGTCCTCACACCATCTCAACTAACCCGTGCCGTACCTTTGGTGCAATTGAATCACAATACCCATCGTCTTCGTGAACACGGGTAGGGGTAGTGTCTACTATTATATTTATTCTTTGGGGCTGCTCTGCCGCACCCTCCCCTCTCCTTGCACAAGGAGAGGGGATAATGGGGTGAGGT